>CAIRAY010000130.1 GCA_903876665.1 uncultured Fibrobacterota bacterium
AGAAGCCCGAGTGCCTCCTATGGCACTTGCAAGTCTACGCGTACTTTCACAATGCCGTCCTTATCAAAGCCTAGGCAAAGGACCAACAGGGTAATAGGCCAGTTTAAAACCCTTAGCTTGATGGCTATGTCCCCTCACCCCTTTCTTGGCGAGACACTTATTGTCACAGATTAATTTCGTGGATATTTTGTTGCTTTTTTGCGAAAGATGTAATATTATCCATTAATGACCGTTCGCTTCATCGCCTCAAATTCCCGAATATCCATGATTTTCTGGATGGTCTGCTTTCTATTTCTCCTCTCGGCAAGTCCCTTTGCTGGAACGACAGCAACTCCACAAAAGACGACGTCCTTAGCCAAAAAACTTATCGCCGACCATCAATATCAGGCAGCTCTCAAGATTCTTTTGGATGAACGATATCAGGATTCCAAGGCCTCCGTCATCAACCAAATGGTTCGGGAATGCCAGATGGCCCTAGGACTTTGGCTGGAACCTCCTTTTCCAGGAAAAAGTTCGACATGGATTCCCCTGGGCGAAAATGGTCAGGTTGCTTCACTCAATATTTCCGCGGATCCTGATACCGCATTTGCCCGGGCCACCCGCTTGATTACCGAGCAATATTTCCATTCGGCAAAAACCATACTAGACGTCCTTGTTCAGCAACGGCAGGCCAAACCGGAGTGGATTGATGCCAGAATCGCCTTGGTTTCTCAAATGGAGAGACTCGCAAGCATGCATGGAGCCATTGCCGACTCCTTAATGGAACTGGGACGATTGCAACAGGCTTCGCTCGAATACCAGCAGGCCCTGGTGTATCGCAAGGACGACTCTACCTTGATCCAACGAAAAAACAGAGCGGATGCCCAAATTTTAAAATCCCTCCAAGTCTTTCGAGCCTCCCTGGACAGCTTGGAGGCAATGAACCTTTTTAGCCAAGCTCTTCGCTTGATTCTCCAGGAAGAAGCCAGCGGAACCCTGGAAAATGGAATGGCTAGCCGGCGTGCGGCATTGGTTCTCAAGTCCGAAGAAACCAAGGAGAAATGGCGTAAGTTGGTGGCCACAAAAATCTCGTCCAAAGCATTCCGGGAAGCGGACTCCGTGATCAATCTTGCCTTGCGGGCCTTTCCTGCCGATCCGGACTTTCTTGCGACATTGAAAGCCCGAAATGAAGCCGAAAATGCTTGGCTAACCAAACTTGCGGCGGATAGCCTGGAGAGAGCCTTCGCTAAAGCCATTCATGCAGGCGATGTGGGCAATGCTTCGTTATTCCAACGGCAGCTTCAAGGGATTTCGGCAAATGAGGCCTCCTCCACCAGCAGGCAATTGCAGGTCGATTCTCTTTTGGCCCAAGCCCAAATGCGGGAAAAAATGGAAGACATCCTGGGTCGCGCGCGCAAGGCCATGCGAGAGTCTGATTTTTCGGAAGCCAGCGGATTGCTGAAAACCATTTTAGCCTTCAACCCTTCTAGTCAGATTGCCAAAAGCCTACTCGCCGATTTGGCGGCTCTCGAATCGCAGCGCAAGCCCAAAAAGAATAAACCCGAGCCCATTGCCATCGAGGCTCCGGACACGTCGGCCTCAGATGAATCCGGAAAAATTTCGGAAGAGCAGACCACCACTTCGGAAGAAAACAAGACATTAATGCTCGAAGGAATCCGCAAATACCGCGAAGGCTCCTACGACGCGGCGGTGGTCATTTGGGAACGATTGCTGAAGACCGATCCAGGGAATATCCAGGCTAGGAAATATGTGGCAAATGTCAAACAAAAATTGGAGAGAATGAAATGAAAATCTCCAAGCTGATCCTCATGGTAATCTACGCTCTCACCATAGCCCCTTGGGCTCAGTCCATCCAATGGTTCAAATTGGAAGGAGAGAAAAAAGCTCGTCTGACTCAAGTCGCCGAGGGCCCTACCCGCCTGGCCTTTTTATTCAGCAATGGAAATCTCCGCACCTGTCTCAATCCCTGCGACTCCTTGCAGCTCGTTTCGGCACCTAAAGGAACCCCCTCCTCCTTGACTTGGATCAATGACACCTTATTCGCCAAAGTTCAGGGGAGTTTAGTTGCAAAGGACATGTCAGCTTCCAATTCATCCTGGGTCACCATCGAAGCGAAGCTGGAAGGCACCGCCAGTTCGTTCCTTTTGCCAGATGGCAACGATTTTTGGATCGGTGGACAAGAAAAGCTCCAGAAGATCGTTCGTGGCGCGAAAAGCAAAACGCCATGGAGCATGGCCCTGCCCAAAGGAAGCGGAACAGTCCAGCAAATGATTCGCTTGGGGGGGGAATTATATATTGCGACATCCGGAGGTGGGCTATTGATTTTGGATCCAAATACCAAAACCATTCGGCAATTCCGCACCGGCCAAGGACTCCCTGCAAATGAAATCCTGGGGATTTCCCTCATGGAGAAACAGCTATTTTTGGCCACTGCGGGTGGCATGGCTGTCTATAACCTGGAAACCCGGAAATGCGCCCTGCTTGGCCAATCCTTCCCCATTCTTTCCTTTGCGCAGGCCTCGGGCGAAATCATGGTGCAGACCATGGAGGGCCCTGCATGGGTCGATCCCAAATCAGGAATTTCCACGCCTATCAATGCCGAATTGGAAGGCATTCTGGAGTTCGGTCTGGGACAAATTTGGGGAGCCTCCTTGGATGGAAAAATATTGCGGGGAGCTCGTACCGGGGTTTTCCGAGTAGCCCGCCCCATCATTTCTGCAGTGGGATCCCTTGATTTTTCTGTCCAGAATATGCCTAAGTCGGCCAATGTAAGCGCAAATCTTTGGTACCCGGAAGCCCCTGGCACATCGATTCCCTTGAGTCCAAAATTCAATTCCGCTACGGGAATTGTCCAGATCAATCTACCCGAAGATGCGGTGGGCGAATTCATGGTGGACTTGGCTGTCAAAAGCAATTCAACCACACACACGGCGACATTCCCGGTTTCCCGGGAGCTGACCCAAGGGCAAATTGAACTGGAAAACATTCCCGAATTTACGAACAAAACATCCCTGACCATTCAAGGAAAAGTCCTTGGTGCCGTAGCTCCCTCGCTTCATCTTTTACCCACCAACCAATCCATCGCGATCCGTAAAAATGGCACATTCTCTTCGACTCTTGCACTAAAAGAGGGCTGGAATAATTTCAGTATGGAGTCAGATGCTCCTTCTGGACAAAAGAAATCATTCCCTATCCGGATTTTGCTGGACCGCACCAAACCCGCCATCACTGGTCCCACGGAATACAACACCAAAGACGAATCCCTTTCCTTGGAATTCGGTGTCCTCGAAGAGTTTCTGAGCGAAGTCCGAATGGAGCCCAAAGACAAGGCTGAAGCGATCCTCAATGGTTCCACCATCCTGGTTAACGCAAGAGAACTCCCCTTCGGAAAATCGAAATTATCCCTCATCGTAGAAGACAAATCGGGAAACTCCACTCGCCACGCAATTGAGGTGTTCCGAGTCAAGGAACAAGCGCAGGAGCCAAGAGTTGAATCCACTCAACCCGATTGCCCAGGTTCGTCCGGGCGGACCGAGATTGCCTATAAGGTTCGGAAGGGAGAGACGCTCGGAAAGATTGCCAAGCGATTCTACGGACACATGGGAATGTGGAAGGAGCTCGCTAAATACAACAATATCAGCACATCACATAGTGGCCGGGTACATCCGCGACAAGTGATTCGAATTCCTTTGTGGCCTGAAATGCGTTTTGGAAAATTCCAAAAATTTCCACCGGGGCTTTAGTCATGTACTTGCGGATTGTGATCCTCCATTTTGCCGTATTTCTGCAGCTCGGCCTGGCGGAACAACTCATTCCTCTGCCCCTGACGGGCGACACCACCGCCTACCTGATCCATTTCGTCAATCGACAACCCAGCTCTTTCCGGGTGGATGAAACTCCCATGCCCAATGGTGCGCGAATTGTTTCCATTTCTTTTCAGGATATCCGACCCGAAGAAATTACCGAGGAAGTCATCAATGGCTCCAATCCTCCCCTGATTCGACCAACATCAAACGATGCCATAACCAATGCCGAAATCCAAATCGGGCCATTGGATCTTTACCGCATTTTTTGGACAGACGGGACCTTCCGCATACAAGTTGCCAATGCAGGGGTATTGCCCTCGAAAACGGCATCCCTATTGTCAAAGCCCCTGCCCAATAATCAGCCTCCGACCCGAACCATTGGGTGGAATTCCCGTTGGCTCCTCGCTGGGGGCGTGGCCATTTTGGCGGGGTCCAGCGCACTACTTTTTGGACTTCTTCCCGACAACGGCAAAGAAAAACCCATTGATCCGTTGGTGCTTGACTTCCCCAAGTAGACGTCGCTTTTCCGCGGAATTCATAATATTTTTTCGACGTTTTGCGTGTACTATAAATTAAAGTACACACAAATACCGGTGACCGGATCGAACCAGATATTCCTTGCATCGTACCCAATAAAGAATATAATACTAATATGGTATCTTTTGGAATGAACCATGGCACATAGCAATCCGCGCGATAAAGTCCCGTGGATTTATCTTTCCATCCTGGCAAAATGCTTCGGGGTGGTTTTTCTGTTATCCGCCATGGTTCATTCGGCAACCTACACATGGGATGCCAATGCAGCTCCTGGGTATCAACCGCCAGCTTCTGGGACTTGGGGAACCAATGCCTATTGGACGACGGATGGTACCAACTTGGTGGCTTGGCCAGGTGCGGGGAATGTGGCCCAATTTGACGGAGCCGATGGCACTTATGCGATTACGCTAAATGCGGTCACGGCCAATGGCTTGATTTTTAATTTCAATGGATATACGCTAAGCGCGTCCACGCTGACTCTGAATGCTCCCGGGACTGTTTCGGTGAGCTCGGGGAAAACGGCAACCATTAGTTCCGTGATTAGCGGTGCGGTTGGCTTGACGGTAACGGGGCCCGGCACATTGGTGGTGAGTGGCGCGAACACTTACACGGGTGTGACCACCATCAGCGGGGGGGCCTCCCTCCAGATCGCCACCATGCCCAATGGCGGTACCAATGGGCCTCTGGGTGCGGCAGCGGTGGCGGTGGATGCGGCCAACCTAGTGATCGACAATGGCACACTCAAACTGCAAAACACCATCGCACAAACGAGCAACCGTCTGTTTACCATCGGCGATGGTGGTGCGACATTGAATGCACCAGGAACCACGGCTTGGAACTTGAGTGGCGCGGGTTCACTCGGGCATACCGGCGCTGCCGCCCATACTTTGACCTTGACGGGTACCAATTCCGCAGCCAATACCATTTCGATTCCTGTCGTGGGCGACAATGGCGCACAACCCACCTCGGTTGTCAAATCAGGAACAGGTTTGTGGACCTTGGGGGCTCTCAATACCTATACGGGAAGCACCACGATTTCAGGGGGTACCTTGAAAACGACGGTACTTGCCAACGGTGGCGCGAATTCCAACATCGGTGCGTCAACTACCAATGCTGCGAACCTGCTGATTGATGGTGCAACTTTTCAAATTGCAGGAACGGTCGCATCAAGCACCGATAGGCTGTTCACTGTGGGACTCTCGGGTGCCACTCTCGATGCCTCGGGCACTGGGGTGGGAACTGTTCAATGGACGAATACCGGAACTGTGGCTTTTTCGGGTTCTGGCTCAAGGACTTTGACCTTGACGGGTACTTTGGCCTCAACAAATGTATTTGCCCCTCTCCTCGCCGATGATGGAGCCAATGCGACATCCCTGAGCAAAACAGGCACGGGCAAATGGATCCTGACCAACGATCACACCTTTTCGGGAACTGCCAGCGTGACCAGTGGTACTTTGCAGCTGGGCAATAGTGGCACCACAGGGAGCCTGCCTGGCAATGTGACGGTGACGAATCCAGGTAATCTGACTTTTGGGCGTTCCAATGGTGTGACCTGGAGCAATGTCATTTCGGGGAACGGAGCTGTGTCGAATGTGGGGACTGATACGGTGACCTTCACGGCCAACCAAACTTACACAGGGACGACCACAGTGGCTGCAGGGGCCACGCTGCAACTTGGCAATGGAGGCACCACGGGCCAGGTAGCAGGTAACATGAGCAATACTGGAACGTTGATCTTCAACCGCAGCAACGCTCAGACCTACAGTGGGGTCATTTCGGGGGCGGGTACGGTCATCAAAAAGAACACCGACACCCTCACCTTAGGTGGAGCCAATACCTTTACGGGGCCTTTGTACATCTTGGGTGGTGCAACCAAAGTCAGTGCCATTTCCTATCTGGGTGCCACCACTGCCGCTGCGAACCTGGTGATCGATGGCGGACTCCTTCGTTATTCGGGTGCTGCCGCATCTTCCGCCCGGCTTTTCACCATGGGCGACAACGGAACAACTATCGAGGCCAATGGCTCGGGAGCCTTGACTTTGTCGGCTGTCACGGCGATTGCCCATACGGGGACCGCGGCCCACAACTTGGTGCTTGGTGGTACCCATACAGGCGCGAATGTCATGACCCCCATCATCGGCGATGGCGCACAAGCCACCTCACTGACCAAGGTCGGCGCAGGGACCTGGAGCCTTGCCGGATTGAACACCTACACAGGTACCACCACCTTGAATGCAGGTATTCTGCAGTACACGACACTGGCCGATGGTGGCAACGCTTCAAGCCTGGGTGCCTCCACCGGGGCTGCATCCAATTTGTTGCTCAATGCGGGGACGCTCAAGTTTGCGGGCTCTTCAAACACATCGAGCAACCGTTTGTTTACCGTAGGCACTCCGGGCGCGAGCCTTGATGCCACAGGCACGGGCACCGCAGTGGTCTCTTTCACCAATCCAGGCAATGTGGGTTGGTCGGGCGTAGGCACGCACACACTCACTCTCACGGGCACCAACACATACAACAATATTTTTGCACCACTCATTGCAGATGATGGCGCCAATGCGACATCCCTCAGCAAAACAGCAACAGGCAAGTGGATTCTTACCAACGACCACACCCTCACGGGTACGGTGAGCGTCACCAGTGGTACCCTGCAGTTGGGTAATGGTGGCACCACCGGAAGTGTTCCTGGAAGCGTGACGGTGACAAATCCTGGAGTTTTGGCTTTTAATAAGACGGGTGAACGGATCTACACCCAGGGTATCACGGGCACGGGTGGCGTGGCGATGAATGGTACAGATACCTTGACCTTCCCCAACAATATGGTCTATACGGGAGCAACGACAGTCAACTCAGGCACCTTGCGCTTGGGCGTGGGTGGCAAAACAGGAAGTGTTGCAGGAAGCATAACCAATAATGGCACGGTCCTTTTTGATCGTGGCTATGCCACAACCTATGCTGGAGTCATTTCTGGAACGGGCACGGTGATCAAAAAGGGGCGCGACACGCTCACATTGACTGGAACGAACACGCTTACAGGCACAACCCGTATTTTGGATGGCGTCCTTAGGCTGGGTGCAGCTGGAACAACGGGCTCCCTGGTCGGGAATATTGAAAACAATACGGTACTACTGTTCCAGCGCAACAATGCCATGAGCGCATACTCCGGTGTGATCTCGGGACCCGGTCGGGTAGAAGTGAACAATGCCTCCATCACCACAATTCTAAGTGGATCCAACACCTATACCGGAAAAACAGAAGTGGTCAATGGAGTCTTGAACGTCCAGCATGCCAATGCCCTTGGATCATCCAGTGCCCCCACATTGATCTATCCAACAGCACGATTGCAATTGCAAAACAATGTGACGGTTGCTGCTGAATCACTCTGGCTCTCCAGTTCCTACAATCCTGGTGCGATCTACAATGTGTCCGGCACCAACGCCTGGAATGGTCCTATCTACATTGCGGACTCTGCCACTGTGGCCAATGTCTCGGGTTCTTTGACAATTGGTGGCACTTTATATGGTAACAGCCCATTTGTCATGAATAGCGGGGTAGTGCGACTATCGGGTTCTGGTCCTTATCAGGGCATGTTCCGAGTGACGTCAGGCGAAGCTCGCATTGACGGCAATTACCCCAATGCTGCTGGAGTCGTGGTTGCCAGTGCAAAGACTCTTTCGGGCTCAGGGGATGTCGCGGGCACAACAACCTTGTCGAACTATTCCACACTCTCGCCAGGAGCTGGTTCGGGAGCAACAGGCACATTGACTGTGGATCATCTTGTCCTTGCAGATACGAGCATTCTGGCCTTTGATCTTGGAAGTACCGCCAATCACGACCAGGTTGTTGTCCATGGGAATTTATGGTTGAATGGACGTTTGCAGATCAATGCGCTGGGTGGTTTCGGAGAAGGGACATACCCACTGATCGATTGCGACGGTGCCGTGTTGAATAGTGGCTTAGTATTGGAAAGCTCTTTGCCCGGCTACACCTTGACTATCCAGGTGGCCGGTGGAGTGGTCAATCTGGTGGTCGTTGGAAGTTCGACAGGCTCAATGACCTGGGATACCGATGTCACGGCAGGCTATCAGGCTGCAGCTGGAACCTGGGGCAGTGATAACTTCTGGACGAGTAATGGTACGGATCTGGTGGCATGGCCAGGCGCTGGCAACTCGGCTGTGTTTGCCGGAACAAGCGGCACATATGGAATTGCCGTCAGTGGCACTCAAACAGCAAGTGGACTTGATTTCCAAACCACAGGATATACTCTCTCGGGCGATACTTTGCTGCTTCAAGATCATACGGGTATTGTGGCTCGGAGTGGCGTGACTGCGATTCTTTCTAGTCCAGTCAAAATGGTGAGTGGCAACGCAAGGTTGTATGCAAGCAATACCGGTTACACCTCAAGTGGCACGTTACGCTTGTTGGGTGGACTCAATGCAGGGCTTGGCAATATTCAATTGTATGGTCAAAATACCAGTGCTATCAAGGCGTATTACGAATGGCTGAGTGGCGAATACTCCGCACGGAATTTGTTCCTGGGCGGTTATACGGGGTCCTTGGTTTCGGGTGGACAGAATATGCAACTGATTTTAGGTGGCACCTCCCAAACTTCGATCACAGACACGATAATCCTGAATCAGGCGAACCAAAAGTTACTGCTCCAGGATAATGCCATCTTGGATGCCGGGTATGTCATCAATTCCGGCAATGCTCCTGAACTCCGGATTGGAGGCTTGAGCACCTTGCTTGCAAATCGCATTGCCTTCACGCATGCCTCCAATGGATCCTTTTATCTGGATGGTGGACTTCTCAAGGCAAAAGGCGATGAAGCCAGTTTTATTTCTACCGCCGGCGGTACGGTCAAGTTGACGTCTAACGGTGGCCGAATTGATGATGGTGGCTTTGCCGTGACGATCCCCTCCATCCTTGCCAGTACCGGTGGGCTTACCAAGACAGGTTCTGGAACCTTAACCCTGACGGCCGAGAATACCTATTCCGGTGGAACGCTGATCCAGGAAGGAATCTTGAAGCTTGGTAATGGATCCACCACGGGATTTGTTCAAGGTGACATTGTCAACAATGGACAGCTGGTGATTCATCGCTCCAATGGCGACACCCTCACGGGAGTTGTGTCGGGTACCGGCTCAATGGAATTGAAATTTGGAACTTCCCCGAACTATCTCGGTTTGATGGGTTCAAATACCTACACAGGTGCAACAGTCATTTCGCAGGGTGAAGTCTATTTGATGAATGCCAATGGCTTAGGTTCTACGGTAGCTGGTACTACCATCAAAACAGGATCCAATTTGATTCTTTACGGTTTGACCTACGCTGCAGAATCTTTATGGGTTGATGGCGGTGGTATTCGAACAACAGCTTTGAATACACCTGGTGATCTTGATGTTCTGACAGGCTCTATCTACATCAGTAAGACACCCACCATTCGGGTAAATGATGTGGGAGACACCTTGATGCTTCAGGGAAATATTTCTGGTTCTTCCGGTTTCTTCAAGACGGGTTCAGGTATCGTCTGGATTCAAGGCGACTGTGGATTCGATGGTCCGATTGTAGATAGTGCAGGAGCGCTGTGGATGGATTGTGAATCCTCAACCCTTGGCGAAATTTCTGTGCTAGGGGGTGCTGAGTTTGGTGGCTCCGGTAGTGTTGCAGGTGAGGTGAGGCTTGGTGCTCTCTCCATCTTGAATCCGGGTCCTGGCTTTGGTCGTATCAGTAAGCTCACGACAGGCTCCCTGACTCTTTCCGGCACATCCATTATTAAGATGGATGTAGGGTCACTCACATCTCATGACACCATTGACGTTCAAGGAAATTTACTTCTGAATGGAAGCTTGCAGCTATCGACCATTCCTGGTTTTACCGCAGGTACCTACACTCTAATGACCTATTCAGGAACACTGACTGATAGTGGTCTGAGTGTCACATCGGTGCCGGTGGGTTATCAATGCTCCATTCAGGCTGGATCCGGCAAGGTAGACCTTGTGGTAACTCGCCAGGCGAAACTGTTCTGGGACACAGATGTGGCCTCGGGCTACCAGGCAGCTTCGGGCAACTGGGGAACCGACTCTTATTGGACAACCAATGGAACTTCACTGGGCGCATGGGTTGACTCGACCCATGCAGAATTTGCAGGGAGTGGTATTTCAACGCTTACGATAGTTGGAAACAAGTATTTGACGGGAATGTCTTTTCTGTCGGATGGATACACTCTGACAGGAGACAGTCTGATTTTTATCGGAGACTCGTCTCGAATCACTGCGGCATCTGGTGCAGAAGGAGTTGTTAATACGTCCCTCGCTTTCCCTAATGGCTCGCTTCTTGAAGTCCTTTGTACCGAAGCTGGTTACACACAGTCGGGCATTTTGACCTTTACCCAAGGGATCTGGGCTCCGAATGCCAAACTGGCATTGACCGGGAGTGGTGAAGGGAAAATTTCGGGTTACATCAACTTTTCAGGTGGAACAAGCAAACTGGGTCAAGTAAACCTTGCTTCCACGAGTGCGACTTCCATACGAACTGAATTGACCTTATCGGGCACAGCAAGCCTAGAACTCGATAGCCTGAACATGTATGGCTCTTACCAAAATGTGCAGTTGCTAGATAATTCCTATATGAAGGTGGGGCGCATCCGCTATAATGGTGGTTCCAGTTTTTATCTCAGTGGCAACAGTACCCTCGAAGCAAATAAGATCACATTCCTCAACACCAACAACAGGTTCTTCTTTGATGGTGGATTGCTGAAGGCAAGGTCTTCTGATTCATTGATGACCAGCACGGGTGCCACGGCAGTCATGGCCACAGGAGCGCGCATCGATGATGGTGGCTACACGGTCATTATTCCTTCGATTCTTGCAGATAAGCTAGGGCAGGTTGGAACGCTTACAAAAACAGGTTCTGGAACTCTGATTCTCACGGGGACGAATACATATACAGGGGCAACGACCATTTCCGAGGGAACCCTGAAACTTGGTAATGGTGGTGCAACGGGAATCATCTCGAGCAATGTCTTGAATAATGGGGTATTGGAATTTAGTCAGTCATTATCGCCAAATTATACCTTCGCCAAAACAATTTCAGGGACAGGGGATGTCGTAAAATCGGGGTCAAGTCAAGTTAGTTTGACTGTAGCAAACACCTATACGGGTAAAACGCGTATTCTAGCGGGTTCTCTCGGTGTCGCACATGCAACAGGGCTTGGTACCGCTACGGGAGTGACCGAGGTTAGCAAAGGCGCTCAGCTGGCCATTTGGGGTGGAGTGACAGTGGCTGCAGAGTCTTTGTACATCGCAGGGACTATATTGAATAGCTCTAGCGCTAATGCGTGGAATGGTCCTCTCCTTTTAACCGACACGGCATCAATCCAGATCCTTCTCGGAGCTTTGACATTGGGTGGGGAACTGATTGGAGCCAAGCCTCTTCAAGTTTCTGGAATACAACTCATCATGAGCGGATCGGGAATATTTTCCGATGTGATCACATCAAATGCAAGTGAACTCAGACTCACCGGCAATTACCCCATGGCATCGCTCTTGCTCCAGCCTACGGGAATGCTCACAGGATCTGGATCTTTGGGCGGCATATTGAATGTTAGCCAACGTGGCATTCTTTCCCCGGGCAATTCCAATGTGGTGGGAACCTTGGGGACAATGACTGTGGGTGGCCTCACCCTTGCCGATACATCTAAACTCTGGATCGACCTTGCCACACCAGGAAGCAGTGATGTGATTGCTGTCAATGGCGATTTGGTTCTTGATGGTGAAGTGCTTTTGAACCCCATGACCGGCTTTGCTCCTGGTACCTATAACATTGCAACCTACACAGGAACTCTGACCGATCAAGGACTTCGAATTCTGTCGGCACCTGGTGGTTATTCCTATTCGGTAGTAGCTGGGGGCGGGATTGTTCAGCTCACTGTGTCCACCGATGCTCCGACACTACGCTGGGACATCTCAGGAACCGCCGGTTATCAGGATGGAAGTGGCACCTGGGGTGTAGACAACTTCTGGTCGAATGATGGAAGCACATTGGGAGCATGGGTCGACGGCTCGGAAGCTCTCATCGGTGGTTACGATAGTTCGTATGCAATTACCGTATCTGGAAACAAGAGCATTGCCGGTATCCGCTTTGGCTCCGATGGTTTCACCTTGACGGGAGACACATTGTTGTTGTCAAGTCCGGCTAGGATTGCGGTGGTGCCTACATCGAGTTACAATGCGGTGAGCGTCATTTCTAATCCCATCAAGGCCACTAGCGTCAATCCGCTATTTGTCAGTGCGAACTATGGATATACAAAGTCAGGAACCCTGCGCTTGAAGGGAGGCCTCAATGCCACAGGGCAAACCATCAAGCTCTATGGACAGGGCTTGAATGGAACCCAGAAAGGATACTATGAATGGATGGGTGGGACATATGGGGCTAAGACCTTGGAGTTTGGTGGTTATGAGCCATTGATTTATGCGACCGCTGGTCAGAATGCTCAACTGACCATCGGGAGCACGTCCCAAGTTTCCATTTCCGATTCGATTGTCCATCGTTATGGGACCCAGAATCTGATCCTTTCGGATTCAGCCTATGTGTCCACAGGCATCTATTCCACAGCTTTCACCACAACCAACTTGACGGTGAAAGATCAAGCCGTTCTCGAAGTAAATAAACTCTCCATGGGTACCAATGCAGTCAGCTACTTCAATGGTGGCACCCTGCGCGCCCGTAGGGATGACGCATCCTTTGTCACTGCAGGTACACTTTTGCTGGGTGGCAATGGATTGCTCCTCGATGATGCGGGCTACCAGGTGGTGGTTACAGGAATCTTGGCAAGCGCAACCAACCAAACGGGCAAGCTGATCAAGTCCGGGATTGGATCGGTAACTCTCGCCTCAAACAACACCTTCATTGGTTTGACCCGCATTCTCGAAGGCGATTTGGCTATTGGCAATGGTGGCACAACGGGCTTGCTGGTCGGTGCGATTGAAAACTACGGAAATCTAAAACTCAACCGAAGCAATGTCGTGACCTTGCTGAGCAACATCTCCGGCACTGGAAACCTTTATCTGCAAAATGTGAATGACAAGACTCTTTCGGGAACAAACTCATTCACAGGATTGAGTCAAGTGACGGGAGGGCGTGTCCTCGTTGCAAATGCCCTTGCATTCGGAAGCGAAACGGGACCTACCCTTGTGGATAGTGGCGCTACGGTTGAATTAATGAACAATGTCAGCGTGGCAGCAGAGACCTTGATGGTGAAAGGCGTTGGTCTTGCTGATCGGGGTGCACTGAGGATTTCTTCGACCGTATCCTCCGCGGCATGGAATGGTCCCATTCTTCTTCAGGATAGCACCCTCTTCCGAGCTGCAGGTGCCCGGCTGTCCTTGGGCGGGGTGATTTCTGGAGCATTCCCCTTGGCCATAATGGATTCGCTACCCAACCATACCGTCGTCTTGAATGGACAAAACACCTATACGGGCAATACGCATTTGCTTAGTGGAACCTTGGAGGTCAATGGTTCCTTGGCATCCACAAGTACTTTGCTCGCAAGTTCAGGAACCACATTGCAAGGCTCGGGCAATGTTCAAGGAGCTGTGACCTTGACGGGCTCCGTGTTAAGTCCCGGCAGTGGCCAGGGGAGCGTGGGTACCCTTACCCTGGGAAGCCTTACCATGGATACCCTCTCGTCCTTGATGATGGATGTGGGCTCCCTTGCAAGCTCTGACCGTATTGTGGTTTCGGGGAACGCTCTGCTCCAAGGAAAGTTGGTTCTCAATCCATTGGCTGGAATCCAATCGGCTACCTACACCTTGTTGAGCACCGTGGGTACTTTGACCAACAACGGAATTGAATTGTCATCGCTCCCATCGGGCTGGAGTGGTTCTCTGAGTGTTGTGGGAAAAGAACTGCGCCTGACCCTCTCCAAGGCTACCGTGATGACCTGGGATGCATTCGGGAGTACTGGGATCCAGGCCGGTTCTGGTTCCTGGGGCAGCGACGCCTTTTGGACTGCAGATTCCCTCTCTCGTGGCACATGGCCTGGCGCTGGAAATTCCGCATTGCTTGCCGGTTCTCCAGGGTCCTACGCCATTACGATCGCCGGTGCGCAAAATGTCGAAGGCATTCACTTTGCCACTGCGGGCTATGTGGTGGGTGGCGACTCCATTTTGACTTCAACCAATTCGGTGTTCAAGGCGGGTTCAGGGGTGCATGCCTACTTGAATGCGCCTGTGCGTGCCGAGGCCGATGTGGACTGGATCGCTTCGGATGGTTTGTACAAGGCACCGGCAATTTTCGAAGCGTCGGGTGGCTTGAATGCACCGAATCACCTCTTGCGGATGTATGGACGCCGGGCGGGCCGATTCCCCGCAACCTATATCATTTCAGGTGGCTTTACTCGGATTGATGAAGCCTTTGTTGGTGGATATAGCTATGCGGGTACAGGATCAAGTAATGGCCCCGCCTACCTTGGTGCAAAACAAGCAAACCTGATGATCAAAGGCTCTGGGACGCAGGTGACTGCAGACACCATTCATTTCACCAGCGACAGCAATTCTATAGTGGTCAAGGATTCTGCGTTGCTTCAGGTGTCTGTGCTGACGTCCCCCTTTGCCACCACTCGTTTGGAGGCCACTAATGGGGCGATTGTGGAGACTTATTCCCTATTTAGCAACGGATTGACCAATACCATCCTTTTCAATGGTGCCACTCTTCGAGCAGCTACCTCTGGACCCACCTCAACATGGAATTATGTCAGCTACGCGACTTCCCGAATTAATGTGGGTTCCGATGGCATGGTAGTGGACATCCCCTTATCCATTCAGAACAAGGTCATTCGTTCAGGTATTGGGAATGCCACAGGACAAGTGGGGTGGTTGCGCAAAACAGGTCTTGGTCAACTCAACTTGGTAACCTCGACATGCACCGGTCCTATCTATATCGATGCCGGAACCTTGCTACTCAATAATCTGACTTCTTCGTTTGTACAGAATAACGGCGTATTTAGTTTGAATGCACAATCGGCATCGACCGTTTCATCGTTGATTTCGGGTATCGGTACGCTGAATAAGATTGGGAATTCCACAATCACATTAAGCGGCAATAACACTTACACCGGATCGACCGACATTCAATACGGCACCCTGATCTTAGCCCATTCGAATGCACTGGGTTCTACTTCAGGGCGCACCATTTTGAATACAGGTGCCACCCTGTCGTTCAGTGGAGGCCAAGTGGTGCCAGCCGAAACACTAATGGTTGCGAACAACCAAAACATGCAAGCCTATCTGGATATTTCAGATAAAACGGCGACTTGGGGTGGGCCGATTTTGGTCAATGACTCATTGACCTTTGCCGGAAACGGCAATTACCATCTCTATGGTGGACTGACGATTTTAGGCAAGCTCTCTGGCGCTTCGCCATTGAAGGTGACTGGCGGAACATTTATTCTATTCAACGATTCCAATAGCTATACGGGCGATATTGTAGTCAATGGAGGCCGGTTCCGGGTCAAGGGTGTATTGCCTGCAAGGTCCATGACCGTCAGCACTGGAGCTTTGCAAGGCGTGGGTTACATCCAAAGTTCAGTGGATATGCAAAATGCAACGCTTTCTCCAGGCATGGGCGAAGCTTCGGCGGGAACATTGACCACGGATGCTTTGCAACTGGCATCAACAAGTGTTTTGCGCTATGACCTCGGCGATACCGCCACCAGCGATCGCATTTTGGTCAAGGGCGATGTCATTCTCGATGGTTCGTTAATTATCAACGAAGCCATGCCAGGACTGCGCACCGCCCGATATCTGATATTGGAGGCACAGGGGCGCTTGGTGGACAATGGTCTCGTTTTGACTCAGCTACCCTCAGGCATGCAAGCGAATATTGTTGTGATTGAAAGCAAGCTGTACCTCGATGTGGTTGCTCCCAATTACCGGATTTGGGATATCGCCTCCACCGCAGGAATTCAAGGCGGAACAGGCATCTGGGATGCGAGTTCGACCCTATGGACTGCTGACAGCCTGACGCGGATGACATGGCCTGGTGCAAGTGCTAATGCGGTTTTTGCGGGTGATTCGGGTTCCAACTTGGTAACAGTCCAGGGCTCCAAGCAGCTTCAATCCATAGATTTCCTATCGAAGGGGTACACGCTGACCGGTGACAGTCTTTACATCGATGGCCTTTCGAGCATCGTAGCGAAATCAGGAATTACCGGTGAAATAGATGCGCCCATCAGGGTCTTAAACGACACCCTGAATCTTGTTTCTAGTGGACCTAACTATACCCAATCGGGTTCCTTGATTTTCCGTGGGGGTATTAATGATAGCAATGGTCGCATTCGACTTTTCTCCAGCGGTGGCTCCATTTACTATTCCAACTATTCCTTCCTGGGTGATGCCTCGTATTTGGCGCGGGTCATTGAATTGGGGGGCTACTCAGGAACCGATGCAGCAGGCCTGTCCATAAATCAGTTAATCAATCTGACCATTGGTGGCAAGGCCCATATGGTTGCCGACAGCTTATGGCATCGTCATGACTGGCACAACGTGTATTTGCAGGATAGCGCTCATCTCGTGTTGGGGTCTTGGTTTGAGCCCATGAGCACTCCGGGTTTGAAGGTCAGTGGCGCCTCCCTGTTCGAAGTCCGTGATATGCGGGTGGGCTCGGGAGGCAGTTGGGTGGGCGGGCTCAAATTGGATGGAGGGACAGTCAAGCCTAGGGAATCGACCAGCTCCTGGTTTGTGGGTTCCCATACGTTAGCCTTTGGACTCACCTCCAATGGTGGAACCATCGATGTGGGCACCTATGATGTCATCATGGGCACAGGCCTCACCAATGCACCCAGTAGCGTCGGCTGGTTCAGAAAGGCTGGCGCAGGCACACTGGTTCTGAATCTGGATAACAGCGCAACAGGCATCTCCACTGTGGCCGCAGGAACTCTCCGGCTCGGAAATGGTTCCGCTACAGGTGGCTTTACAGGTTCACTCATCGATAGCAGCGTGGTCGAATTCAAAAGATCGGGAACCGCTAGCCATGCAGGAACCATTTCGGGTCCAGGCGAAGTCAAACTGACGGGCACGGCGGCAATCACTTTCACAGGAGCCAATACTTATTCTGGAACTACAACCGTCAGTTCGGGTCGCTATGTGGTCGGAAACGCAAGCGCATTGGGTAGCGCATTGGGTCGAACCACTGTGGCGTCAGGTGCCGAGATTCAATTGGAACCAAACATGGTCGTTGCCCAGGAATCCTTGTTTGTCAGCGGTACTGGAGCATCGGGCGTGGGAGCCCTTCGCACCACCAGTGGCGCCAGCGAATGGAACGGTCCGATTCATGTGCAAGATTCCGTCACAGCGTATATCTCGGGTTCCCTGAGCTTAGGTGGCAACATCGTTGGATCAGGCTCCCTCAATCTGCTGAGTGGAACTCTGGCCATGTCGGGCGCAGCTAGTTATAGTGGAGCGACTCAAGCCAAAGCCGCCACCTTGGTCATGCATGGCTCCTTAAGTTCACCCTTGGGTGTTTTCCTGAAACAAAGCGCAGGCCTCGTTGGATCCGGAAGTATCGTGGGCCCTGTGGTGCTGGATGCGTCGGCCAACACACTGAGCCCAGGCACAGGACTAACCGGCTTAGGCAGTATTTCCACCTTGACAGTTGGCAGCCTTGTTCTGGGTGATAGTTCGATTCTCGCCTTCGATTTGGCAAGAACTGATAGTTCGGATTTGGTTCAGGTCAATGGCAACCTGGTGCTCAATGGGCAATTGCAAATCCAGGCCCCTGCAGATCTGCCTGCGGGTACCTATACTCTCTTTACCTACACAGGCACCTTGACCGACAACAACGTTGTGTTGACAAAGCTTCCCAGTGGATATGGCTGTAACCTCACTGTGGGCGCTGGTGTTGTCAGCTTAGTGGTAACCGCATCCACTCGCATTGCCTGGGATTTGTCCAATACCGCAGGCTATCAAGCAGGGAGTGGCGTCTGGGGTGCAGTGGCAAATTGGAGCCAGGATGGAGTCAGTCGTCAAACATGGCCTGGAAGCGGCAACCTCGCGCTCTTGGGTGGAAGCAATGGCAGCCACTCGGTTACGGTTAGTGGTAACCAGAATGTCGATGGGCTGGAATTTTCTGCGCGGGGCTATGTGGTCTCCGGAGACACCTTGCTGTTGGGTTCCTATCCTGCACTGACCGTGCTCAACGGCATCTATGCCACCATTTCGGCTCCTCTTTCTAGCCCCAATGCCAATGTATCGCTGATCTCGACCGGAAAGGGATATACGAGTAATTCGACATTGACTCTTTCGGGTGGCCTGCATGCAGGAACGGGAAACATTGATTTGTTTGGTCAGGGCTATGGCACTCAGAAGGGGTACTACGTGTGGAACGGAGGCGCCTATTCCGCACAAAACATCCGCTTAGGAGGCTACCCGGGTCTGGCGAATACGCTCAATCAAAATATCGCATGGACCCTCGGTGGAAACTCCATGGTCACGGTTCAAGATTCACTTCGCTTCTATGGATCTAATCAACAAGTCACCTTGCAAAACAATGCTACGCTGAGCAGTCCGCAAGTGATGATTGAAGATGGTAGCACTCTTCTCGTACGTGACAGCGCCGTGCTAGAGTCTAAAAAGATTGTTTCCTTGTCGAATAGCACTTCTTTGACTCTGAATGGCGGAACACTGAGGGCCCTGGATGACGATTCCAATTTTGTGTCTTTAGTGACAGGAAAGGCGATAACGCTTGGATCCTATGGCGGTGTGATTGATGATGCGGGTCATAGGATCATGATTCCCTATGTGATCCAGGGCAACGGAGCCCTGACCAAGGCTGGAACAGGACGCTTGATTTTTACGACCTATCAACCATACACAGGAACAACCACGGTTCAAGCAGGAATCTTGCAATTGGGAAATTATGGCTTGTCCGGTAATGTTGCCGGAGCCATTGTGAACAACGGCACCGTGGAGCTCAGACACACTTCGGGTACAGCCATTCTTGCAGGAGTTGTTTCGGGTACGGGAGGGATTCTTCAGCATGGGACAACCACTTGGATTTTGCAAGGAAACAATACTTTTTCTGGAGATTATGATTTTCAGCAGGGAACCTTGGTTTTAAGCCATGGGAATGCCCTTGGATCTTCCATGGGTTACACAAAAGTCGGCACAGGTGCCACCCTGAAATTGGCCACGTCCATGGTGGTAGAAGCAGAATCCCTCTGGATCGAAGGCGTCAAACTCTCGGGAATTCCTGCGCTTTCCTACCCCGATTCAAGTGTGACCTGGAACGGCCCCATTCACCTGGATGACAGCTGCGTTTTCTCCGGAGATTCTGGTAGCTTGACTTTGGGCGGAAACCTCAGCGGTTATGGTCCTTTGCTCCTGAATGCGGGTGATGTGGTGCTCTCCGGACATGCAACCTACCTCGGCACAACCTGGTTGACCGCCGGCTCCTTGCGGGTGGATGGAATTTTGGATTCTCAATTGGTTGTCGAAGATGCAAGTCTTCTCGGTGGTGGTGAAATCAAAGGAAATGTCAGGCTCAAGCGCTCCAATCTTGCCCCTGGCACCGGGTTGAATGCAAGCTTAGATACGCTGACCGTCGGCTCCCTTGTGCTGGAGAGTTCCGATACGATTTATCTGGATATCAGCGAGCCTGGAATCCATGACCAAATCGTGGTGGATGGCAGTCTGCAACTCGCTGGAGTGATCAAGATCAATGCATATGGACGTCCGTCAGGCGATTACGAAATCATCACCTACCAAGGAACTCTCAAATTGGGCAGTGTCCAGTTGATCGCTCCTGCGCAAATCCAGGCGAGCCTTGTGTATGAGTCGGGTAAAGTGATTCTCCGGTTGCCTGCTCAGAGCTACCTCACATGGGATCTCGCCAATGCTGCAGGTTATCAGGATGGTGATGGAAACTGGAGTGACGCCAACTGGACCACCAATGGCACCACGCGTGGAATCTGGACTTCGGGTGCGGTTGCAGTTCTGGAAGGCTCTCAGACTGGGGATACCATCACGGTGACGAGCCCCACCACGGTTAGCGGCATTCGCGTCAACCATAGCGATGTTCTGGTGGGGGATACGCTCCTCATGACAGGTACACCCGCCATCTTGAGCGGGTTTAAGGATACCATCCGTATCGACAACCCTATTCGCACCCTGGATGCGGACTTGATCATCGGCAGCTCGGGCGAGGGCTACGATACCGCAACGGTTTTCCCAAGTCGAATCCATACCGCCTTCAATGGATCCATCGATGCAGGTGACCACGACATCATCCTATATGGTCAAATTCCTTCCCGGCATAACGCGAATTTTTATGGGACAGTAAAAGCTCGTAATTTGCGACTCGGGGGTTATCGTGGTCAATCCACCCCCCAGAGCCAGAACAGTTCATTTAGCATCGGAGGGACAGCAGTAATCACCGATAGCATCATTCTCGTGGACACCAACAACACGCTTTCCATTCCCGGCAATGTAAGAGCCAGCGTTGTTTATGTCGATTACCCTAAAGTAAGTTCGACTTATCAAATCATCGTTATTGATACGGGTCGACTGGATGTGGGGCAACTCGTTTTGGCAAAGCCGAATTCTAGACTTAACTTGGGTGGCACCCTAGGGGCTTTGCAGGATGACACGAATTTTGTAACGGGTGCTACAGGTTCCAAATTGATCTTCCAGAGAACAAATAGTGGCGGAGGTGTTATGTCCAATGCCACATTCACCATAGATGATAGTGGCCATACAGTACACATCAATCTGCCCATGAGCGATTCAACCAGTCAAGTCGGTACCTTCTACAAAAAAGGCAGCGGAACCTTGGTTCTGGGTGACACCACTTCATTCCTAGGTGGCATTGTCATCGAGAATGGAACCCTCCAAGTGGGCAAGGGCGGCCTCAAGGGCTCACTGACCGGAACCGTGACAAACAATGGCGTGCTTCGCTACAACCGAGCAGATACGACCCTGTTTAGTAACGAAATTTCGGGGACCGGCGACCTGGAGGTGGCTGGTTCTGGGCGTTTGGCGCTCAGCCGTGCAAATCCATTCACCGGCGATGTGTATGTTGACTCGGGCGCCTCCTTGAGCCTTCGTCATGTCAAGAGTCTTGGCACAAGCCAAGGCGCCACCCATGTGCGCAAGAGTGGCCATCTGGAAATCTATGGTGACCTGGTGATGGCATCGGAAACCTTGTATGTCGCAGGCTCAGGTCCCTACAGCTCCGTGTATGCAAGCTATTTGGGGGCTCTGGGAGGTTATCGCTGGAATCCGCGTTGGGATGGTCCCATCGTGCTGACCGATTCCACGACTTTCTCGAGTTTTGATGTCAGCTATTTGAATATCTCGGGCTCCATCAGTGGCTCTTATCCTCTGGGTACCATTGGCTGGGTGACGCGTCCGCTTCGTCTCGGGGGTCAAAACACCTACACAGGAAACACTCATGTGTCTTCGGAAATGGTGCTCGATGGAAGCCTTGCTTCCCAGAGTACAGTCTATGTTCATAATAATGGAACTCTCTCGGGTGGTGGCGTGGCCTATGGCCATGTGGTCATTGAAAATGGGGCACGCCTAGATCCCTACACCATTCTCGTGGACCATTCTAGGATTCCTGCCAAGCTGACCTTGGGGTCGCTTGCCATGGATTCTGCCGCCTACTTCGAGATGACTCTGGGTACCCTCAGCGATACCGTTTCGGTTCTGGGCAACGCTCTAGTGCAGGGCCAATTGCGGATTACCGAGGGCGCTGGTTTTGCTGCGGGTAGCTATGTGTTGGTTGACTGTGGTGGAACCCTCGATTACCAAGGATTGAGTATCTTATCGGCGCCTAAGGGTTTTGCTGTGGCCTTGTCGGTGGTGGGCAATAAGTTGATGCTTGATGTGACACCTTTGACCTCATATACTTGGGATGTGGCTGATGCAGCCGGAATCCAATCGGGGAATGGCACCTGGGGTGTCGATGGCAACTGGTCCGCACAAGGAACGGGAGCCCGCACGGCATGGGCTGGAAGCGGTTCTACCGCGCGCTTTGCAGGCAGCAGTGGCACCTGGAACGTAGCAGTGTCTGGAAGCCAGCAGGTGGATGCAATTCAGTTCGACACCAGTGGCTACACCATTTCGGGTGACACCTTGGTGATGGGCACAAGCCCCTTGTTGGTTGCTGGAAGTGGCGATAGTGGGACCATATCCGCTTTTATCGATTCCAAGCTGGGTGATCTCGCTTTGTTCTCTGCTGATGTGGGCTATACCAAGTCTGGCTTGCTACGGCTTGAAGGCGGTTTGGATGCCACAGGGCATCGAATCAACTTCTTTGGTCAGGGAACCGCATCACTGTCGAATGTGAACTATCAATGGATGGGCGGAACCTATAAAGCCAAAGAGGTCTCGCTGGGTGGCTATCCCTCCATGATCAATTTTTCGGAAGGTCAAAAAGTCAACCTTGTGATCGGTTCCAATTCGCAGGTCGGACTTTCGGGCGACATGTGGGCCGAAAGCGAGGGAGAATATGTCACCCTCCAGAATGAAGCATCCATGATTTTGGATCGCTTTAGAGGCTTCAACTATACCTACTTGACCATCAAGGATTCTGCAGTGCTTGAAGCCAATAGTCTTGAGCTCCATCCAACCATTTCGGGACTCCTGACTTTTAATGGCGGTACCCTCAAGGCTCGGCAGAGCAGCAGCGATTTCCTCGAAAACAATGTATCCGCAACGGTGACCATCAATGCGGGTGGTGCCAAGATCGATGTCTCGAGCTATGATGTGACGATCAACGCTGGCTTTATTGGAACCGGTGGGTTGACCAAGCTGGGCACAGGTGCTTTGACCATTGATGCCGACAATACTTATACAGGAACCACCACCATCGATGCTGGAACTCTGCAATTGGGAACTGGTGATACTACGGGTTCGGTTGTGGGAGCTATTGTGAACAATGGTATTCTTAGCATCAACCGTAGGAATTTATGGCTCTTCAATCAAATCATCTCGGGTAATGGCTCCCTGATTCAGCAGGGGATTGGCTATTTGGCCTTGGGTGGCAAAAACACCTTCAGTGGCCGCTTCGACATTCTGGCAGGTGGTCAGGTCAATGCCCGTAGCGACAGCGCCTTGGGAACAACAGTTGGCCCCACATCCGTGGCATCCGGCGCCACCCTGAAACTAGTCAACAACACAACCTTTGCACCCGAATCCTTATACCTTGCGGGCTCTGGCAAGAGTGGCCTGGGCGCCCTACAATTGGGCGAAGGCAACACCCACTGGACCGGCCCCATTATCCTGACCGATAGCGCTTTATTCTATTTCTATGTCTACAATAAATATCATCGCATTAGCGGAGTGATTAGTGGCGCATATCCACTTGTCATCAATGGACTTGGTGTGGGTAACTATTCCTTGGCCCTGGAGGCGGCAAATACTTATACGGGCAATACCCATTTACAGGCTGGTTCTTTGCTGGTCAATGGAAGCACCTCGCCTACCAGTACCATTTTTGTAAGCGGCATGGGAGTACTTGGCGGTTCAGGCACAGTGAGCGGGCCAGTGATGGTATCTTCTGGCGGCACCCTTGCTCCGGGCGATACGGGTTCTACTGTAGGCACATTGACCTTGGGTAGCTTGCAGATGGATTCGGAATCCATGTTGAACTTTACCTTAGGCTCCGTGGCGGGGAGCGACAAGATTGTGGTCAATGGAAATGTGGTGCTGGCCGGGGCATTGGCGGTGGATTCAATTGCTGGGTTCGATGCTGGGACTTATACCTTGATGACTTGGACCGGTTCCGCAACGAACAATGGAATCTCGCTGGGCGCCATGCCCACTGGCTTCTCCTATTCTCTGCAGGTTGGTGCAGACAAATTGACTCTCGTTGTAAACAAACGGACAACCCAAACCTGGGATCTCGCCACTCTTGCCGGCTTCCAGTCCGGGAGCGGCCATTGGAATATGGCAGGCGCGAGCTGGTCCATCGACGGAACCACCCTGGGTACATGGAACGATATTTCCCAAGTCGCAACCTTTGCCGGCACCCGGGGCAAATGGAGCGTGGTGCTGGATTCCAAACAGCAGGCCGCGGGCCTTGATTTTGTGAGCTCCGGATACACGCTCTCGGGCGATTCTCTCGTCCTCCTTGACCAGCCTTCCGTAGTGGCTCGTTCCGGAGTATCTACCACCATCGCGTCTCCAATACGAATCGCCAATGGACCTCTGCAACTTTATGCATCTAACACCGACTATACCGCCCAATCGAGTCTCCAATTCAGCGGAGGCATTGATGCCAGTTCCACATCCATTCTATTCTACGGGAAAAATTTAGGTGCACCCACTGCGGCATATAACCTCTCTGGTGGCACGGTGCGTGCCAAGCAACTGGCGCTCGGGGGCTACTCTGCAACGGCGATGCCCACCAAGGCTGCTGGACTAAGTCTAGTTCTCGGTGGAACCGTTCAGGTTAATGCGGATACCATTTCTATTGGAGGTGAGTCTCAAATCTTGACCATTCAAGATACAGCCTTGGTTGAGGCGGGCTTGCTTTCAGGTGGCGTAACAACCTCTCAAGTATGGATTCAGGACAATGCAGTCCTTAGCTTGGGAAGCCTACGCTGGAGTCGTTCGGCTTCTGCCCTGCAATTGAATGGCGGAACCTTGCGCGCATTACGTTCAGGCACTGATTTTATTACTGCAAGTGCGGGAGACTTATTGACGGTTACCTCCTTGGGTGGAACCCTGGACGATGCCGGTTTCGATGTGACTTTGCGTAGTGGCATGGGTGGTTCGGGAACCCTGATAAAACAGGGTTCAGGCTCCGTCACCCTAGATTCGAGCTGGTCGCATACGGGTGCATTGGCTCTCGCTGCAGGCCGTCTTATTCTCAACGGAGCCACATTGAATTCAGCCTCCTTAGCCATTTCAAATGGCGCAACTCTTGAGGGACATGGTTCTGTTTTGGGTTCGGTCACCATGGCGGCGGGTTCGGAGATTGTATTGGACTCTGTCGGGAATGGCCCGTTCCAACTGGGTTCCCTTTCCATGAACTCAACGAGTACGATCACTATTCCTGTCTATGGCAGTGGCCTCGAAGCACAAGTTTTGATTGGCGAAAATCTCATTCTTGACGGTACTCTGCAGTTCAGTATTGGCTCAGGCTTCGGTCAGTTTACTGACACCTTGATGCAGGTGACAGGAACCATCGACAATCGAGGGCTCCTTTGTGGCGCAGTTCCTTCGGGTTACACCTGTCAGGTCCAGGTCATGGGCAAGGCCGTGGTCGTCTCTGTGCTGGGACGCCAATTTCACTGGGACGTGGCAGGTACTGCGGGTTACCAAACCGGAAGCGGAATTTGGGGCGTGAATCCTTATTGGAGCGATAATGGAACGAGCCTGAACGTTTGGCCCGTAGCGAGTGGCACGGCCACATTCCCAGGGCCTGATGGCTCTTACAATATTCAACTCTCGGGTACCCAGAATGCCGATTCGATCTTCTTTACTGCGAATGGTTACACCTTAAGTGGCGACACGCTGCAGCTCTCTTCAGCAGCTATTATAGATGTCTCAGCTCTAGATACTACAACTGTTTCTGCCAGTCTCGTTAAGGGGTTTGGCACTGTAAAGACGGGCGCAGGTCACCTTCGCCTGACGGGTAACGCCCAATTTACGGGAACAATGCAAGTTCAAGCAGGCTCTCTATCTGTGGATGGCAGCGTGACTGGTTCCGATAGCATTTTTATATCCAATGGGGCAACACTTTCGGGAGCTGGAACAATCTCGGCTCCAGTGTCCTTGGCATCTGGTGCCCAATTACTTCCGAGCAGCATGATGACCCTGGGTGGTTTACGCATGAATGCGGGTTCGACGATTCGTCTGCAAGTTGGAAGTATTGCGAACACCACGCGTATTACCAGCACGGGTGCAATAGGGCTTGCCGGAACACTTTTCATAGATTCTGTTGCAGGCTTTGGCCAAGCCTTGACCTTGTTGATGACATCGACCCAAACCATATCTGGGTTGCCCACCTTGCAAGGCATTCCCACCGGTTGGACATCATCGCTGATTCTTCGCAATGATAGTCTTTGGCTTAAGCTAAACCAACCTCAGCCCCCAACAGGCATCGCCTTTTCTGATACCGTGGTGAATGAGAATACGGCAAATCCTTATGCCCTGGCGGTTCTGTCTGCAATGGATCCAAATTCTTCTGATTCATTCATTTATAGTCTGGTCGCAGGAAGTGGATCCACGAACAACAACCTTTTCCACATTAGTAACGACACGCTTTGGCTTGATTCATCAGTAGATTTCGAAACGATTTCGAATCTATCTGTACGCATCAAGGTGACCGATAGTGATCTCCTTGCTTTTGAGAAAACTCAAACGATTTCGGTATTGAATCTGAACGACAACGCCCCAGTCATTACTTCTAACGGCGGAGGCGCTACGGCCACCGTCAACATCTCGGAGAACACCACCGCTGTCACAACAGTCACTGCGACCGATGCCGACGGAACCTCGCCCACATTTGCCTTCAATGGCGGTGCCGATGAAGCGATTTTCGCAATCAACGCCACCACGGGCGCACTCACATTCATCACGGCACCGGACTTCGACGCTCCCGCAGATGCCAATGCAGACAACATCTACACCGTGATCGTTCGCGCAAGTGATGGAATCCTTAACAGCGACCAGACCTTTACCATTACCGTAACCGACCTGAATGAAAGCCCGGTAATTTCCCGGCTTGAAGCCTTTCCGGCCAGTATTTTAATGACCCTCGGTGATACTGCCGATCTGGAAGCAAGATTCTTCGACACCTTTGGAACTCAGGTGGACACCATTCCTTCCGATCTTCGCTTCACGATGGAGACATCCCACATAGGCAAGCTCATTCGCAACACTCTCGTCACTTCCGACACCGGTCGCACACAAATTATTGTGACCGCGCTTGGCTTGCGCGACACCATTTCAGTAATCGTCAAGCCCGATTCGATCATCGTAGTCCACGATACGATTCAAGTCCCGATTGGCATGGGCGTGGTCCTGATCATTCCTCCTTCCACAAAGCCATGGAATATTCAATCGGTTGCCGTGGCCAATGCGGGCCAAGATGGCATTCAGGGGGCATTATCCATCCAAATTGGATCGAGTAACGGAGCATTGCCGGCAACATTAATGGCCACCATTCCTACCGATACTCTCGCCAAACTGGCAGGTTCGGCGCAGGTCTATCTCCTGATGCAAAATGGCTCCCTCCAAAGACTTCCTTCTACCTCCTCCATCCTGGGCCTTTCCTTCAACACGGCCTCCCAGGGTACCTACCTGGTGGGCTATGACTCCGTTCCCCCGACCGTAACCCTCGAAGGCGAAAACCAACTCCTCCACCATGGCGGAAACCTTCAGCTCGGCTACCTGCTCGAGGATAACATTTCAAATCCCACACTACTGCTCCATTATCGCCTGCCCGGCGACACCACCACCCACACCATGCCCGCAAGAATTTCTAGTGATGGATCCCTGGTGGTGGACTCCACATTGCTGGCCTTGGGCGCAACCCTTTGGATCGAAGGTTCCGATGGAGTGCACCAATCCAAATCCACCCCCATTGATGTCACCGCAATTCTGCCCCCCCAGGATTTGCCAGGAGCCCTCCCTGATGCCCACTACGGCATGTTTGCCGTGCCCTACCAAAATGGAGAGGCAACCGTGCTGGATATGCTTTCGGCAAAGCTCGGCAAATACAACCCCTCCAAATGGCGCGCTTACCTGACCCATGACGAGACCTATTCCGAAATTTCGGATTTCGACTCGCTCCGCTCCAAGCCCGGTCAAGCCTATTGGATCCGCATTCAAGGAATCAACCCATCCTTCCGTACCGACTCTCTCTCCACCTACCCGCTCAGTAAATCGACTCCAATCATCCTCAATCCCGGCTGGAGCGCCATCTCCAGTCCATTCGATTTCGATGTAAGCTGGAAGGACATCCAGACCGCAAGCGGAATCCCCTCCGCTGCCTTGAAAGGCCCATACGCATACGAGGGAACGACGGGTGCATGGAGTCGTCCCGACACCACCAACCGCATCCGGGCATGGCAAGGTTACCTGGTCAAAAATACGACTTCCCAGCCCGTAACCCTGCAGGTGCAGAACCTGAGCTACGATGCCACGCGCAGCTTGGCGAGGTCCTCGGTGCAAAACACCCTCTGGACCCTCACTCCAAGCCAGGGAAGTGCAGAAGGCGCCTCGGCTTTTGCCGGAATCCATGCCCAGGCATCCATGGGCCCGGACTCCCTTGACCAGCCCTTCCCGCCCATACTGGAGCGCAGGCTAGCCGCTTCGTTCCGCACAGGGGATGGAACCTCCCTCTTGCACGATATGCGCCCCTCCGCGACCCTGAAGGAATGGTCTCTCAGCGTGCAAAACCTACAACCCAACACCCCCCTCACTCTGGCCTTCGCAGGACAAGTCACGACACCGGACAACCGTAAGCCATGGTTGCTCGAACGGAAGGGCCAAGCCCTCCACAGCCTAAAAAACGGAAGCGTCCGGATTGCTGTGGGTAGCGAATCCAAGCGGGAATTTGCTTTGGTATTTTTAACCGACGATGAGGCTCTGCAAATGAATTCCCTCGTGCGGAACACTTTAAAACCGATTGCGAATTACCGACAGCAAACGGCGTCCTGGACTCTCCCCGCCTCCATTCAAAATGCCTGGGTCCGCGTATCCATCACGGACGTGCGGGGCAGGATTGTGGCCCAACTCGCCAATGAACGTCAGGATGCCGGATCCTATAGCGCCTTGATCCCACCCGGCCTAAACCTGCGGAACCCGGCATACAGGCTTGTACTTCAGGTGAATGGCAAATCCTATGTTGGAACGGGGGAATGACCTTGCTTTCTGACAAAAATTCCATGTACTCTAAAAAAGGCACACCCAATTTTCCCCTTAATCTTGATTTTTTGGGTAAATTCATTTATTGAATGACCTCGGCAGATTCAAATATTCAGGGAGAACTCCCCTCCATCTACGGATACATCGATTTCCGTGCCTATTTGTCCGATTATCAAAAAGCACGCGTAGAGTGGGATCCCGATTTTAGTGGAAGCGGGATTTCCCGTTTGCTCGGAATGCCCAACACCCGGAGCTACTTTTCCGACGTCATCAAAGGCCGCAAGGTTTCAACGACGTTCGTAGAACGATTCGTGGAGCTTTTTCGCCTCGATGACCACGCCGGCCGGTTTTTCCGTGCCTTGGTCAAATGGAACCAAGCGGACTACCAGGAGGACAAAGAGGCCTGTTTTGAACAGCTCGTGGCCCTCAACCGAACCCCCCGTCGCGACCTTCTCCTTCAGGAATACCGCTATTACAAGGACTGGCACAACAGCGTGATCCGCGCTATCCTCAATTTGCACGACTTCCGCCAAGAAGACTGCAAGGCCCTGGGAGCCACGGTAATTCCCGCTATTTCTGCGCACACCGCCCAGGAATCCTTGGATTTGCTGCTCGAAATGGGCCTTATCGCGGCCAATCCTGAGGGGTTCCTCAAGCCCACGCAAAACTGTATCACCAGTGGTGGCTACGCCAAAGACGAGATCATCCGGCAATACCAGCTCCAGTGCCTGGAGGCTGCGAAGCGGACGATTATCCAAGGAGTTGAAACCCCCCACAATGTTTCGACCAATATTATTTCCGTTAGTAAAAAGGGTTACTCCCGCATTGAAAAACGCATGCAAAAATTTAAAGAAGAAGTTCGCTCCATCGTCCACAAGGACGCAGACCTCACCGATCGCATTTACCAAATCACCTTGACTTTACTACCATTAAGCAAATGACGACCCGCAACATCTACATGCTGTCCTGGCTGCTCCTAAGCACCCTCCTTGTGGCATGTGGTTCCCAACATGCAGGCACAACGGACGAGACCGAAACCGGCGAAAAGGTGGCCTTGGACATCCAGCTAACATCCGCCCAGGCGCATCAAATCCTTGACATCCATGTGGAAATCCGAACCGCCACTTCGGGTCCAAATGACTCCGCGATTTTCTCCCTGACTGTCGACAACCGAGATTCAATCCCCTCTTTGCAGCTCCTCCCTGGCAAATATCAAATCAACCTCTCCGGAACCTCCCATGACACCACCTGGATGGCGAGCGAAAAAGTAACCATCGAAACCGGGAAACCTCTTCAAATCAGCTCCATGGAACTCGCACCCACGGCAAATCTCGCCGTTCTCATCTTAGACGGCTTTGCGCAAATCGCCAAGGGATTCCATTGTGGTGTGCAGGGAACATCCTCCTGGGCAATTGTGGATAGCACGGGTATGTTATCCCTGGACAAAATTCCTACGGGGACTAGCTATCTACACTGCCTTGAAACATTTGCAACCCAGGTTGACCTTGTCACCCCACTCGCCCCAGGCGAGACCCGCACCGGGTCTCCCCTCATTGCCGCCAACTCGGACGAGCCTTTGACTGGCGTCCAAATTGACACCATGATTACCCTTGTGGATTCTCTGCGGGGGAAGAGCCAGATTTTCCAGACCGACAAGCCCGTGCTGATTCGGGTCCCCACCTGCGTGGACAATTGTACTGTGGCCACAGGTAAAATAACCGTGACCAAGGAGCCCAACACCGGCATCGACTTGGGCCTGGTTATGGAAGGCTCCACCAGTGTCTACCACATCGTGGGTGGCGTGTGGGGTGTAAACGCCATGGCCCTCCCCGACACGGATGGAGACGGCAGACTCCAATTCGTTGCCATCCCAGGCGGCACATGGTCTGCCGGCTTTGACTGGTTTCCTTGATTATCCTTCGATAAGCTTCGCGAGGATCAATCTGTTAGTCTGGCTTGTCCACTGGACTTCGCTCTGGGTCCTTCCGATTGCTATTTCCGAAAGCAGCCGGCCCTGCAAGGAATAGAACCGAACAGCGCGGTATTTGCCCATCGCGAACTGGAGTGACACAGTTCCAGAGTTTGTATGTAATATGGTCAAGGTATTGCGAGGTTTCATGGGCTGGACTTGCGTGGGACTCCAACTAGGATTCAACGTGCGCAAGGTGTTTCTGTACCATGTTCCCGCACTAGATAAATCGCCAGCACTCCAGTTGCCTGCCGTTGACGCGCTGGTGTTCAAGGAAGATGAGGATTCGCTCTTGTTGCTAATGCTCCATGCCGCCCAGCTGATTCCATTATCCTTCATCCATTGGAGCCAGCCGGCGATTCTGGTCTGGTCCAAGTCACCTCCGCCCGAGGACAGGGAGACTCCCCACTCGCTCACAAAAAGGGCGTAGCCACGACCTAGGGCTGTATTAGCCAGGGCCCGGTAGCCATCGTGAGTCGGGTCCGAGGCGTACATGTGAAAGCTGTAAGCGATATTAATGTAGGCGGAAGAAATGGGGCTTGCTGTAGCGGCATCCACGGCGGAGGAAAAGTGCGGAGTGCCCACGATGATCAGATTGTCCGGGTCAATGGCACGAATTGCCGCCACTACAGCCTCATTGTAGCTCTTGATCTTTGGCCATTGGGAGGCATCAAAGCCCGGCTCATTATAGACCTCATAGATCACATTTGATTTGTTGCCATATAATGTCGCCATTTCCTGGAAAAAGGCGATGGCTTTGGTTTGCCGTTGAGGTTGACTTTGGTCCGCGCTCCAGTGGCTGTGCCAGTCAATAATGACATAGATGCCTTTGGCGATGGCAGCATCCACCACCGTCTTGACCATATTGGAATTGCGAACAGGTTGATATTCGTAGCCTTCCTGACCGGTGCCCCAGTTGTCTTCGACCGCCATAGGCGCGCGCACCAGATTGCAATACCAGTCATCGGCGAGCCAATTGACCACATTCGCATTGAAGTAGTCCCGTGCTTCGGGAGCAATATTCCAGAAATAGCTCATCCCATGAAGATTTGCGGGCAGGCCACTTGCCCCCACAACTTTTCCGCTCTGCACGGAGAGCGCGCCAATATCCCCAACTGGCGTGGCCGATAGGATGCCAACCAGGCACAAGAATGAAGCGAGCCAATTTTTCATAACCAACCCTAAAAATGAATCTCCTCAAAACAATCTACACTCCGAGGTTAGATTTACAGCATGTTCGGGAAGAAAAAGGGTTATCAACGCATTTTTGAAAAGCTGCAGGCCGAGAACCTGCTACGGCGCGATTACCACTATTCCCTGCTTACGCCATCCCGCCGAGAAATTGTGGAGCTGATTCCCCTTCTGTTCCACCTGGACGGAAACATCTTTTTCCCGGGCATCGAAACGGACTCCCTTTTTGGGATAAGCGGGCATTTACCTAGTGAGTCCGACATGGAAAGGGGTGCCAAATTTTTCCCTGCCCTCCGCAACGTCGCTCCTGAAAAAAAACGGCTTTTTGGAAAAAAGGAATGCATTGAATTCATTTGCCTGATGGGCTCTGCGGGGACACTCGGGTTTTCCTCTGAAAGCGACATGGACTTCTGGATTGGAATTGAAAAGCGAAAATTCGATTCCGACCAAATCGAAGTGCTACAGAATAAAATCCGTTTCGTCGAAAGCTGGACTCAACGCATCTACTCCATGGAAGTTCATTTTTTCATCACCGATGTGCAGGACCTGCGTGACGAAGACTATGGAGAGCTCGGGGGTGAATCCTGCGGGAGCGCGCTGGGGAAATTATTGAAGGATGAATTCTACCGCTCCATGATCCATTTAGCCGGCAAGTACCCCAAATATTGGTCCACGCCCATGGACTTGGATGAAGTTGCTTACGATAAACATTCCTTCAAGCACAGCCTAGCCGAAAAATCCCAAAAGATGCTGGACATAGGTCACGCACATGAATTTGAATCCAACGAAATCTTTGGCGCGGTTCTTTGGCATATTCTAAAAGGGTTCCACTCCCCCTTCAAGTCCGTCCTTAAAATCGGATTGCTCGAACACTATGCGGCGAAATCCGGAGTGGAACTTCTCTGCAACCACATCAAACGAAAGATTATCGAATCCGATCCAGTCGCCCGTATTGACCCGTATTTGGAAATGATTGAGGTGGTAAGAAAATCCTTGCCCCAGGATGCCCGTCTTTTTGAGGCCTGCTTTTTGATCAAGAGCTTCGAGGGCATCGACATGGATCATCAAAAAAGCAAGTTCAATTTCCTTTTGCAGCTGGGCGTGGAATGGGGCCTGGGCAAGCCCGAAATCCTACACTTCTGGGATTATCGGAATTGGACCTTCGAGGAAAGGGCAAACCTCTCCACCCAAATCTTCAACCACTTTATCCGCACCTACAAGAACCTCCGGGAAAAGGCTATGGCCCAGACCGGCATCCTGTCCGAACGGGATCTCACCATTATGGGAAAAACCCTGCGGGCCTACCTGAGCAAGGAACCCCATAAAATACCTCAGGAATTTTCTCTAATTGAGCCAAAATCCATAATACTCGTCCGTTTTATCAAGGAAAGGGATTCCACGGACCGCATGATTTGGGCCCTTGACGCCGATTTCATGGGATCACAAGCCAACCTGAAGAACAAAAGACTCTTCCAACATCCGAATCTTTTATGTGTGTGTGCATGGCTTGTGGTCAACGGACATTATCATCCCTCGCAAAAGTTTACCGTAGCGGGCAACAGGGAATTCTCCATTTTGTATGTAACGGAATTCCTGAAGCAATTTGCCACCTTCCTCCCCAGCGAGGACATCATGTCGCAGGTCCTTCGCCAATGGAACGAAAAGAGCCTGGTAAAAAAGTGTTTTGTCATCCCCAATTGGAGCGAAACAAACGATACAGATAATCTACAATCCATAATGATTTTCACTATGAACTCCTTCGGGGAGGTTCATTTTCATTGCCTGGATGGACCCAAATGCCTGGAACTTTTCGTGGGTAATTATGTGCTCAAGGAATTCGCCTTAAAAGAACTCGATAACCGGACTTTCGAAGTCCTACGCTATGGAATGCAAGGGGCTCCGGGTTTCCGCCTGGCGACATCCATAAAACAAAAGCTGGATCAGGTGGTGGAGCATGTGCTGAGCTCCATGAACAGAAAAAAAATGACCGCCAACCCGAAGGTTGACGGCCAGGAAATTCACATCAAAATTACTTGATGAACAGCATTTCCATGTAAGTCGGCAGAGGCCAGATATCGTCAGCCACTTCGCCTTCGAGAGTGTCAGCAGCTGCACGCACGGATTCCATAAGATCACGGATATCCTTGGCGCAGAACTGCATGTGGTCCTCAATGGTGGCAAAGTCATGCTTGGCAGCGGCCACATCGAGCTTGGCGACAGCAACCTGCATGGCCTTGATCTGGGCAGCCACGGTCTTGATGGAGCTGTTGTCCAGCTCGATATTGGAATCAGCCAGGACACTGAAGGATTCGACTTGCTCGGTCAGATGTGTGATCGCAGCAGGAAGGATCTTGGTCTTGGCCATTTCGACGACGAGCTTTGCTTCCACATCGATGGACTTGACGTACTGCTCGGCATAGATCTCAAAACGCGAAGCCAGCTCGGTGGGAGAAAGAACATTGTGCCTCTCGAAGAGGGCGACAATTTCCTTTTCTTTTAGGACGGGGAGTGAATCCGCAGTGGTGCGCAAATTGCGAAGACCGCGCTTTTCCACGGCTTCCTTGTGCCATTCTGCAGAATAGCCGTTGCCATTGAACACGACAGATCCATGGTCATCCATGATCTTCTTGAGGACCTTGGCGATCGCTTTGTTTAGCTCGAGGCCACCCTTGATGGAAGCTTCGAGCTCGTCGGCAACCCAATCCAGGGAGTCAGCAAGCATGGTATTCATCGCGGCCAGAGGACCACCAACGGATTGGCCGGAGCCCACGGCGCGGAACTCAAAGCGATTGCCTGTGAAGGCAAAGGGCGAGGTACGGTTGCGGTCGCCAGCATCCATGGGGAGCTTGGGCAAGGTGTCGACACCAATGTGAAGAACGCCCTGAGCCTTGGAAGACTTGAGATCGCCCGCCTTGATCTGTTCGAAAACGTCAGCAAGCTGGGTGCCGAGGTACACGGACATGATGGCAGGAGGGGCTTCGTTCGCACCGAGGCGGTGGTCATTGGATGCCGATGCAACCACAGCACGGAGAAGTGGGCCGTATTTATGCACGCCACGGATCACGGCGCCACAGAACACCAGGAACTGCATGTTGGAATGTGGGGTATCGCCTGGATCCAGAAGATTGCCCTGGGTTGCGCTACCCACGGACCAGTTGACATGCTTGCCGGAGCCGTTGATGCCCTTGAATGGCTTCTCGTGCAATAGACACATCATTCCGTGCTTTTTGGCGACGGACTTGAGAATGGTCATGACCATTTGCTGATGATCGGTAGCCACATTGGCGGCTTCGAAAACTGGGGCGATTTCAAACTGGCCGGGAGCCACTTCGTTGTGGCGGGTTTTGGCTGGAATTCCCAGCTTGTACATGCGGTCTTCAACTTCCTGCATGAACACCTGAACACGCTCTGGGATCGCACCAAAATAATGATCTTCGAACTGCTGTCCCTTGGCGGCAGGCTTGCCAAACAGGGTGCGCCCGGCAAGGAGAATGTCGGGACGCTGGTTGCCAAAGGCCGCGTCGATCAGGAAGTATTCCTGCTCGGCGCCACAGGAGGAGTTCACCTGGGCAATGTCGGTATGGCCAAGGAGCTTGAGCACGCGCTGGGCGGCCTTGTTCATGGCGGCATTGGAGCGCAGAACCGGGGTCTTCTTGTCGAGAGCTTCGCCAGTCCAGGAAACGAACGCAGTTGGGATGCAAAGCGTGGAACCGTTTGGTGTTTCGAGAATGTAGGCTGGGCTCGTTACATCCCAGGCGGTGTAGCCGCGGGCTTCAAAAGTGGAGCGGATGCCGCCATTGGGGAAGGAAGATGCATCAGGCTCGCCCTGAATCAGCAGCTTTCCCGAGAACTCGGAAAGAACGCTACCATCGCCCTGAGGAGAGATAAAGCTGTCATGCTTTTCGGCAGTTGCGCCGGTCAGCGGATAAAATACATGGGCATAATAGCCGGCACCCTTGGAAATCGCCCAATCCTTCATGGCTGTGGCGACGACGTCGGCGATGCTTGGATCCAGGGTGGAATTGGTGCGAACGGTCTTTTCCAGGGATTTGTAAATCGCCTTGGGAAGGACTTGCTTCATTTTAGCCAGGTCGAACACATCGGTTGCCCAAATGTCGGCGAGCTTTCCGGAGGATTTAACATCCATCGGGGGACGGTTGTTGATCAGGTTGACGGCTTCTTTGCGATCAATAGCACTCATGGAATACCTTTGGGTTGTGGATAGAACAATCTGATTCAATAATTAGCAAATTCCATACCAAGGTCCTATGGGCGAATCCCTTCCTGTTTAGGCAATAATTTCAGGATGGAAAGAAAAGACCTACAATTATGTAACATCATCCTTGTCACTCCAACAAATTTGTCGAAAGGTCGAATCCCCCCGTTCTATAGAAAACAACAAGACTCCTCCGGCGAACCGAAGGAGTCCCTGTTGTTGTATGGGAAATTTAAAAACAGGTGGTGGAAAATTCTCCGAGTAGGGATCCCCGTTTGAGGATTTGCACCAGGTATACACCCCGGGTAAGGCCAGTGGTCGAAACGGAACCTCTGTCTACCTGGACATCCATCCGCACCTGGCCAAATAGACTTATTACACGAACCTGGTCATATCCGGAATTCAAAATACCCAGGATCACTAGGCGATTCCCCTGAATCGTTCCGGATAATTTGACCTTGCCGCCAGATGTCGGCTCCCAGATGGCCACAGGGGACACGCTGGAACTCAGCGCAATCACGGAGCTCGACGAAACAGGCTTCGAACTCGAACTCAGCGCAACCACGGAGCTTGACGAAACAGGCTTCGAACTCGAACTCAGCGCAACCACGGAGCTCGACGAAACGGGCTTCGAACTCGAACTCAGCGCAACCACAGAGCTCGACGAAACAGGCTTCGAACTCGAACTCAGCGCAACCACGGAGCTCGACGAAACGGGCTTCGAACTCGAACTCAGCGCAACCACGGAGCTCGACGAAACGGGCTTCGAACTCGAACTCAGCGCAATCACGGAGCTCGACGAAACAGGCTTCGAACTCGAGCTCAACAAGACCGGGGACACAACTACTGTTCCCACTAGAGCGATATTGGGCACAGGAGCCTTATCCACACCGTTGCCCAGGAAAAAGCCCAAGTGGGGAGGCTGATTGTAGGCTGCATTTTGCCAAGAAATCGCATTGCGATATACGGGATCGTGCATTAGAGTATAAAGGCGATATGTCGTTGCAATGGTCGTGGTATGGATGTAGAGTTTCGATGCACCATCATGCAGAATCACTTCTTCACGCCAGTCCCCCAGAATGTCTGCACTCAAATTCGGCGTGGACTTTGTCCCGTTGCACGAGCCTCCGGTCAAGGTGATCAATCGGGTTGAGCCCGTCCCATTCCATTTGTCCAGCCGGTTTCCATCGAGCAATTCATCCTGCAAATCACCATCCCAATAAACGCGAAAATTTTGCGATGGCTTTGATGCCGATAAAATAGATCCTTTACTAGAATAAATATTTCCATTGGCCGCTGACCACATTTCATAACCCGGAGAACTAGCCACAATATCGCCTGCCATTCCACGCCCATTGTCCCCTCCAGTACTATCTCCCCAAAGGATCTTCCCGGTTTTGGCATCATGCAGCTCGTAGCCGTACTTCGAGCCCTTTTCTTCATGGACTTCCCACACTTCAAGCCCAGGATTATCCAAATCCATGTCACCCATGTGAATGGCATCTCCGTGCCCATAGCCCGTCCGATACATGCCCTTGCCATCATGGTTGATTGCGGATGCGCCTTGGATGATTTCGTCAAAACCATCGCCATCAATATCCCCAGAACTCAGGTTGTGGTTGCCTTGGCCTTTGTATGTATTGTTGTCATCAAATGCCCACCGCTGGGAAAAGGTCGTTCCATTCCAATCGTAGGCAGTAAGGGTCATACGGGTGTAGTAGCCCCGTTGAAAAACCATACTTGGCTTTACACCATCCAGATAGGCATTGGTGGCCATAAAGCGGTCCACACGATTGCCATAGCTGTCACCCCATGCCGACACGGTCCCTCGCGCAGGCGTATAATTGAGAGTACCCATCTCCTTTCCGGTTTTTCCGTTGAAGATGCTGACATATTCTGGACCAGTCAAAATGTAGCCCGCCGAGTTGCGGTAGTCGGTCGCGTCGTTGTCGGTAGCCGCGGGCCCTTTGCTTAAATAGGCCCCAGAACCATCCTTAGTGCCCGGTGCCGTTTTAAAGGCAACCTCGGCCTTGCCATCACTGTCGTAGTCACCTACGAGCATTTGTGTGTAATGGGCGCCAGCACGGATATTTACGCCCAAATCAATGCGCCAAAGTTGGGTGCCATTCATCTCATAGGCATCCACAAATACATTTCCCGTTACCCCCGATTGAGAATTGTCTTTGGAATTGGAGGGATCCCATTTGAGAACGATCTCATATTGGCCATCCCCGTCCAAATCACCAACCGTCGCATCACAGGGCGAATAGGTGTAGGCCACAGGCGTAGCCTCTTTGGTGGTCCCGCCGGCGGGGCGGTTCAAATTGACCGTGAGGACTTGCGAGGCCCAAACCGAGGCGTTTCCACCCAAGGTCTGCTCCACTCCCCCAATCACGGACTTCACGGAGTACTGCGAAGTCGCGACACCGGCGACATCCACCAAATTGGTGGCACCCGTTATGGGGGTTGAATTCACCTTGATCGTCCCCCGGTAGATATTAAATCCCAAATCCTTGGCGTCAGTGCCCAACACGCGCCAGCTCAAAAACACCCCCGTAGGGACTTTGACGGCCACCAGGCCCCGGTCCAAATTCTCCATTTTCCGGGGGGCTGCGATCGCCGAAACAGCTAAAATCAACCCGAGGAGAATTGCTTTGGAAGAATCCCGATTCAAAAACATCATACCGACCTCATTGAATGTTGACCGTCTCGCTTAACCCAATCTATTCCCATAAGCATTGCACCCATAAATCAAAAGAACCATTCCGTTGAGCGGAAAGTCAACAGCGAGCTTCCCCGCCCTTTTTGCCAAAGATTTCCGTTTTTCTAAATTCAGGGCTTCACACAGGAATCCACATGAATTTTGAAGAAATGGTTGCACTCGCCCAACAGCGAAAAATTGAGATGCCGGAAGGTAAATCCACCACGGAATTATTCCGCAAGGGCGCCCACGGCATTGGCAAAAAACTGGTCGAAGAAGCCGCAGAATCCTGGATGGCTGCCCGTTTTGAAACCAGAGACGACCTCGCCCTGGAGCTGTCCCAAGTCCTCTACTATGTCGCCGTGATGATGGCCGAAAAAGACCTCAGCCTGGAAGAGGTGTATAAGAAGCTTTAAGCAGTGGAGAGTAAACAGCCCGCATCTTGGCACAACGTCCTAGTGGAAAGTGGAAAGTTGCTGGCAAGTTTCCCCAAAAAGAAAACGCTTCCCCACAACTTTCCACGATAGAACTCTAGAACTCTCCACTTTCCACCAACCACACTATCCCGCAGCCACTGCCTTTTACTCTCCACTTGTGCCCCCCCCCCCCCTCCCCCCGAGACCTCCTATGATCAAAGTCGCCCTGCCCAACAAAGGTATGCTGTTCGAACCCACCATGGACCTATTCCGCGCCTGTGGATACAAAGTGTCCAAGACATTGAAGTCCCTTTCGAGCGCCGATCCCGAAAATGGAGTTGAATTCTATTTTTTGCGCCCTGATGACATTCCCATGTATGTGGGCAAAGGCATCATCGATACCGGGGTGACCGGAATCGATTTCGAAGCCGAAGCGGGCTCCCTCTGCGAAAAAATTCTGGACCTGGGATTCGGCGCCTCCAAACATTGCGCCGCCGTCCCCAATGATTCGGCCTACAAGTCCCTGGAAGACCTCCGCAACAAGCGCATTGCGACCAGCTTTCCTGAAATCGTCCGGCAATATTTTGGCGCCAAAAGCCCCGAGCTCATCACCTTGACCGGGGCTGTGGAAATCAGCGTGAGCCTCGGAGTCGCCGACGCCGTGGTGGATGTGGTGGAGACCGGTTCCACCCTGAAACAAGCGGGGTTGCGGATTTTGGGCGAGCCCCTGTTCCGTTCCCAGGCGGCCCTGTTTGCCCACCCAGGCCGGGGCACTCTGCCCGAAGTTTCTACCCTGCGCAAGCGCCTCGAAGGAAAATTGGTGGCCATGGCCTGGATGATGGTGGAATACGATGTCCCCTCGTCCCTTCTGGAGATCGCCTGCACCATTACGCCGGGCCTCTCCTCGCCTACAGTCAGCCCGCTCCATGACAAAAATTGGTTCGCAGTCAAAGCCATGGTGCGCAAATCCGAAGCCAATTTGACCATGGACAAACTCGCAGACTTGGGTTGCAAAGGCATTCTGCTCACCTCCATTGAAACAGCCCGCATTTAAATCACCCAAAAATTCATCTTGCGTTTTCCTGTCGGGAATAGTAATATGAAAAAATCAAGGGAGATTTGGTGGAATTAGAGTCCAGTTCAGATAAGGTTTACGTGGCCCGGCAACCCATTGTGGATTGCGATCGCAAGACAGTTGCCTATGAGCTTCTGTTCCGTAGCGGACATACAGGCGGTGCAGTCATCAAAGATGCAACCCAAGCTACGGCGCGGGTGCTGGTCAATGCCCTCAACTCCATGGGGGTCAATACGCTTGTGGGCAAGTCCAAGGCATTCATCAATTGCGACCGGCGCATGCTCATGGAACGCACCTTTGAGCCTCTCGACCCCAAAGTATTCGTGCTCGAAGTTCTGGAAGATGTTACGGGAGACGCTGAGGTGGCCCAGGTGGTTGGCGAACTCAAAAAAGCAGGGTTTACCATCGCCCTGGACGACTTCCTGATGACCCCGGAGCACCTTGCAAAAATCACTCCCTTCCTACCCTTTGCCTCCATTGTCAAAATTGACCTGCCCTTAAATACCCCTGCCCAAATCAAAGCCACGGCGGAATATTTCCGCAGCTATCCCCATATCACCTTGCTCGCCGAGAAGGTGGAAACCGAAGCGGAATTCCTGCATTGCAAGGGTCTCGGCTACAAGATGTTTCAAGGCTACTTTTTTGCCCGTCCCGAAGTCATGGAAGGCCGCAAAATTGACCCACGTACCAGCGGGGTCCTTCAATTGCTTCAGGTTCTCCGCAAGGACCCAGAAATCAAAGAGTTGGAGAATGCCTTCAAGCGCCAGCCCGAAATCACCCTGAACCTCCTGAAATACATCAATTCAGCATCGGTGGGCGTTCGAGGCCACATTGACTCTATCCGCCAGACCCTGACCCTGATCGGTCAGCGTAAGTTGCAGCAATGGCTCATGCTGATGATGTTTGCAGGTGGTGGCCCCAATACGTCCTCCGCCAGTGCGCTGTTCGACAATGCTGCCCAGCGTGCGAGGCTCATGGAAAACTTGGCCCGCAAAATCGACATCCATGGCAGCCTGCACGAAAAGGCCTTTCTCGTAGGCATGCTCAGCCGAATGGACGCCCTCTGCAAAGTCAATCTCGAAACAATCTTGCAAGAATTCGACCTCGGGGTTGACCTCTCCGAGGCACTACGGGGCTACAAAGGAATTTTAGGTGACCTTCTGAAAATCGCGGCGTCCATCGAGCTCGATGAGTTCGAAGTGGCCCTCGGGCTCTGCAATATGCACAATGTCAAGCCCGATTCGCTTCAATCCAGTCTCACCGAAAGCTGGGCCTGGCTTGAAACAATCAAATCTTAGGTTGTTCCTTCGAGAAATGAGCGGGTTCTCCTGTCATCTTGAAGGATGAAAAACCACATTGCCCACTAGGGCTCCACACAGAGGATATATGCCGATAACCGCTAAAGCGTAACCGGCACATCAAGATCGTCACACGCAGGGGAGACGACTTGTCTCGATGAGTACTGCTCACCGTCGCATGCGCTGCATGCTCCACTGCGGACTCGGGCTTGTGGGGTTCGCGATCCTCTGTGTTCAAGGTGGTTCCTCATCTCCGCACCCTCTGGTCGCTCCTGCGAAGAAACCAATGGGTGTTTAAGAAACGGCCCGTAAACCATATGATGGCAACGGGCCGTAGGCTCCTTCAAAAACTATGTTCTTAACCCACAGCCTTTCGAATGTCATCCGACAGTCGCTCGAATGCATCCACGCATGCAGAGGCGTAGGCTTTGGGGTTTCCTCCGGCTTGCCATGCAAAACTGAGGCCGCTGGAGCTATTGAGAAGATGGAACTTGCGGATTCCTCCTCCGGACCGAATGGCGGAGATGACTTCGGAGGCCAAGCCACCCTGTTGTCCTGGGACTCCGGGAATGGAAACGCCCGGAATCAGAAAGGGAATCTCGTGCTTGCGCTGCACAAAAAAGCGCGTAATCGCTTCCAGTTCGGCTGGACTCGTAGCCCCAACCACGGCTCCCAAAGACCCATTGTCCCATTCGATGCATTTGGTCGCCACAGACTCAAATACCGGCCCGGCGTCACGAACGGGCAAATCCTGAAAATCCCGGGCTCCCTTGTTGGATGTCCGCAACAAGGCGTAAACACCGTAATTTGGACCGACTTTTAGGAATGGTTCCACCGAATCCGCGCCCATCCAGGGGCTCACGGTAACCGCATCCGCGCCGTATATGGAGAACGCCGCTTTGGCATAGGCAGCCGAAGACTTGCCAATATCCCCACGCTTGGCATCGAGAACCACCACGATTCCTTCCCGGGAATATTCGCGGATCAGCTCCTGTAAGACATGCATGGCCTGAATACTTACGCATTCATAATAGGCGCTGTTTGGCTTGATTGCAGCCGGAGTAATTCCCCGCTTCACGAATTCCCCAAGGATTTCCAGATAGAAGCGACGGATTTTTTCTTCGGGAGTGCCCTCCACAGGCATCAGATCTAGGACAGGATCCATCCCAAAACAAATGGGATTTCCGGAAGCCTGAATTCGGGTTTCAAGACGATTGGCATAACCTTGGTCGGACATTGTTGATTCTCCGTAATATTATGAGGCAAATATACCACCTGAAATGGTACATTGTCTTATATGGCTTCCATGTTGCGCATCTTCTGTGGTTGGGCTCTGCTCACAGCCCTCGCCGGATGCTCGGGCGCCCGGCCAATCCTTGGAGACTTGACCCAGAAACCGATCCGGGGTGAATCCTTCTGGAACGCGCATTTTCAAACCAACGACTGGCGCACCATCCCCCTTGCACTTCGAATTTCCGAGTCACCTTCGAGCCTCCTTGAATATGTCGGCCAGCTCAATTCCTTGGAGGGCTTCCCCTCCGACACCCGTCCTGCACAAATGGATTCCGAAATGGCAGGCGCCATTGAAGCAACGCTCCGCATGCTACCGGTCCCCATCCAAAAACGGTTACAGAAAAAATTGCTCGGGATTTTTGTTGTCAATAATTTGGGGAGTTCTGGACTCACGGAATCCGTATTCAATTCACAGCAAGGACTCGTGGGAGGATTCATCATCCTGGATTCAGCCGTTCTGGCTCAAGGGGCCAACCGCTGGTGTTCCTGGCGGGAAAACACCCCCTTCACGCCTTCCCCCGGGATTTTGCTCCAATGTCAAGTGGCCGACTCTACCCACGATTCCCGAGCCTTGGCTATTCAAATGATTTTAATTCATGAATTTGGACATGTACTGTCAATCGGAGAAAACTACCACCCCGACTGGGATCAGAATCCCACCCAGGAATTGTCCCTCACCCACTATCCCTTTATGCAGCTGGGATGGAGGCAAGAGAACCAAAAGACCATCACCCGCTGGGAAAACGCCTACCCCAGTCGCAGGGATATTCATTTTTATAGCAAAAAACCCGCATTGCCATTGGATAAATCCGCGAGCATTTACCAAGAGCTGGAGAGCACGGGACTTATTTCCCTTTATGGATCCCAGACCGTTTTTGAAGACTTTGCCGAGTCTTTTCTCTACTTCATTCATTGCGAATTGAACAATAATCCTTATCGCATATCCATATTAAAGGATGGAAAGTTGCTTTACCAATACCAGCTGGACTGGAGCAGTCCACGCCTACAGGCAAAGCGAGACTGGTTTCGGGAAAATTTTCTTATAGAATCCGCGGAGTAATGAAAATCACCAGTTCCTTGTGAAGCTTTTCGGTGTAGGACCAGCGGAACAAGGCTCCCAGCCAGGGAATGTCTCCCAGCAGAGGAATTTTCCTTTGCACATCCTTGTCCTTGTCCTGCAGAAGGCCCGAAATCCGTACGGTCTCGCGGTCCCGGAGCCGGACCAGGGTAAAGGATTGCTTGACATCAATGACCGGCGCGGAAGACCCGTGGCTCGAAACTTTGGTCTCCACCAAATCGGTGATGACGGGCTGAACACCCAGAGTCACCCACCCATCTCCGGAGATTTGAGGAGTCACGGAAAGAATAATCCCCACGGTGACCAGACGTACGCTTTCCAGGATTTGCGCCAGCTCGTTGTTTTGCGGAACCGTTTGGGTTACGGTAAAATACGGAAAGTCCGTTCCCACCTTGACCATCGCAGGTTGATTGTTCATGGTCACCACCCGGGGTTGGCTCACGGCCCGCACATCTCCCTGTTCCTTCATCGCTGTGAGCATGGTTACCAGACTTCCACCATCCCGCGAAAAGTCAAGATTGAAGGTGCTCGCCTTGAGCCCCTGGCTTTGAATGGTTTGGGATCCCATGGTAGCCCGGAAGCCCATGCCATCCAAATCAAATGACTTTCCAACCTGGCTCCAATCGACCCCTAAGGAGCGGTCATCGCTCAAGGTCACTTCATAAATTCTTGCGGTGATTTCTACTTGACGGGTGGCAGCAGGAACCACCGCATCCAAAAACTTTTCTGCGGCATCCAAAAAGGAGGGAACCCCCTTCATGTACAAAACCCCCGAAAGTCGATTGGAAACAAGCATGGCGCTATCTCCCAGGATTTGCCGAATTTGCACCTCAATTTCATCCCAGAAAACAATGTCGTCCTGACTGCTCATCTGGACTTTTCCCGCATCGTCCCCGGACGCCCCGCTTAGCCCCACCGTGCTTGTCCCAATATTGGTGCGCCGCAAGCGCGGATAGTCGATGCGAAACAAACGTTCCGTATCGGAGGACTCCTTGATCTTTTCCAAAACGCCAGCAGACGGAGTTGAATCCTGGACAGATCTTTGACTGCCACGGATCACCAACAAATCATTTTCCTGGTACCATTGACACCCACCACAGGTAGCCAAAAGCTGGGCCATGGCCTGGGGCATGGTTGCATCCTTGAAATTGACGGAAAGCTTTCCCTCAAGCAGCGTGTCCAGGCGAAAACGCATGCGCACCGTTTCGGCAAAAAGACCCAGTGCGGTTTCTACATCCACCCGCTCCGCCCGGAAGGTAAAAAGGGGAGATCCCTTCCCGCCCGGGTCTCCCAGCAAGGTGTCCCTAGGGACGGAATCCATTGGCACCGCAAGGGTTTTCTGCCCAAAGCAAAAGGAAGGCACAAAAAACATTAGCAATATTATTCGGATACCATTCATACTTTAATGTCCATTTTGAAAGGTTAAACCTGCGCGAATTTTCCCGGTCCGCAACCACACCGTATCGGGAGTAATCCCTTCAATCCGCGAGGCTCCAAGCAATGCACCCGGTTTCAGCCAGCGACCATCGATCAGGGCAAGTTGTCCACCCGGACCCAGCGCGACAGCCTGCAAAATGGGTCGCGGAGAATGCTTTTTGCCTTTGGCGACCTTTTTCAGAATCACCTTTTCCCGGGGTAAATCCTCCTTGCCCAATATCCAGTTGGGAATCTCCCCTTGGCGAGCTTCGGCAAAAAAGGGATTGCGGTTGGCTTTGCGCTTCCACATGATGGAATCGATGATTCCTCGCGAAGCAGTATCCAATTCCCGCACCGCAGAATCCGGTGAAACGGGGGTAACAGCCAAGGGCGATTCCTGGAAAATTTGCCTTTGCGCAGGCCAAAAAGACCACAACAAATTGGCTACGGCAACCACCGTAATCACCACAACAACCTTGGGATTTCGCAATAGCCCCCTCATTGACGGATCCACCCATTAAAAACCAGTTGGGCATTGCTGACACCTTCGCTGGAGCCTTCCACAATCACTTCGGACAGGCTCCAGGCTACGGAAGAGTCGGTGGCAATTTTTTGCATGTAGGACATCACTTCTTCAAAGGAACGTGACCAGGGGACAATTTTCATGGTTACCGGAAAACGCGAGGCCTTTATATCCAAATTTGCCAGGGGAACCAGATCACCCACGCTCCAATCCATGTCGATTTCCGCTCTGGAAGCCAACCGTAGGGACCGTTCAGACCACTGGGCAAATTCCGGCCAACCCTGCAACATTCTTCGACCCACGGAATCCCGGGAGGCTTGCAGGATCGAATCCGTCGTAAGGACTTCCAACCGCAATATTTCGTCCTGGAGCTTCCACATTTGCGCTTGCTCCTGCATACGCGCGTCAAAATCCTGACTCAGGTCCGCCACGGAACTATACAGCCAGGAGAAGGTCCCCAATAACAGGACGACAACCATCCTAAATACCCACCGCGAACGCGAATTGCACACAAGGTGATCTAAGATTAGTCTCATTGTGCTACCCCATGGATTTGAAAAGGTTTTCGCATTTCATCGCCTTCCCAGGTGGATCCGTGCTGCAAATTGGAAATCCAGGTCAACTCCCAGGAGGCCTCAACCTGAAAACGGGCAGGAATAGATACCAATCTTGTCTGTAATTCCTTCAGCACCTGACTAGAGACTACTGGATTACGGGGGACGCTTCCATGGATATCCACAATCCATTGTCCCTGGGTATCCGACCGGATCCAAAGCCGGGAAAGAACCATTTCATCGGGAATCATGTCGGCGATGGCACCGCTCAGCCAACCGGCAAACGGGCGATGGGATTCCAAATAGATTTGCTGACCCATTTTTTGGTTGCGCCCAATTTCCGCACGAATTGAGGATAGTTTGTCGCGATGATCTTGAAAGCGAATAATTTCTTGCTGAACTCCAATTTTTTTAAGATCCTGTTCCATGCGGTTCAATGCGCTTCGAACCTGGACCAGGGAAAAAAGCATTCCCCCCAGCATCACCATCATGACCAAAGCCACCAAAACCGCTCGGCGCCGTTCCGAATTCACCAGGAGTTCCCGGGCATCCAAAAGATTGGCGGTATTCGCACGATCCCGATTCTGCAAGGGTAGTGCCCATACTACAGGATCCTCATTAAAACCAACGTCTAACCCTACAACATCCCTCGTCACGGACGCCAACAACTCGGAGCCATTTCCACGAATATGAATCCGGTCAACAGGCATCCCCAATTGCTGTTTGGCAAAAAGCAACGTGCGTTGGATTTCCTGCGCCACATGCAGGGGGCCGTCCAAACTCTTTTGCCATGCCCCGGAAAGTTCCCGCAAAAGCACCGGCGCATCTGAAAATTTGCGCACAACCAAGACCGTTGAAGTCCCTGTATCCAATGCGTAGAGCGGCATTCCCGGTTCAACTTGACCAACATGCAGGCACGCCACGGCACTGGCTGTCATAAAATGCAAAGGTTGCAACCCATGGTGATGACAAGATTCGACAAACACCCTCACCCAGGAATCGGGGATCACCTGCAACAACACGGCAGCCCCCTCCCTGGCTTTTAGGGTGGTCCAGCCAAACCGCAGGGCTTCCTTTCCCCGGGATTCCTGAAGGGATTTGCGCTGCAAATACATCCGCAGGTCTGTTGGCTTCATTGGAGGCGTAGGAACCATTTGATATCCAATGGCCTCATCCGAAATGACGGTCGAAACATATTCCCCCCGGAAATTCAACTGCTGGATCAAAGCTCCAAAGATTTGAGGAAGTAAATCCGGTTGCCCGCAAAGCGCATCCGCGTGGGCCGCGCGAAGCACCCTTCCTCCCATCACCACAAAGGCGGAAACCTGGCCATGCAGTATTTGCAGACACAGCCGCTCCTTGGAGAATACACCCAACCTCCGCATCAGAAACTCCAGCCATCGGAACCATGAAAGACAAAGCCACGGGATCCGGAAATAATAAAGGATGCAGAAAGGGAATTATTCATTCCCAAATCAATTTGCGTGCCGGTCATGATCCATAGTGAATAGTTTCCATCGGGCAAATATTTCTGAATACCCCCATCTACGGCCCAGGACGGACAGGCATTGGTAATGCCAGCGCCATGCGAAGCTGGCGAACAGGCGGAATAGTCCGTGGCCGCGCTGTTTTGAACCGATAGTAAAACCTTTTGAAAACAGGAGCTAAGTCCCCCACGATATATTCGAAGGGATTCTCCTTGTTTGAATCCATTGGGAATGGAGCCGGCCTGGTTCCATACGGCTTCAAAGTCGGCCACAGAAAATGCGGTCTGGGGGACGCCCAATTTGAAATCCGAAACCAAAAGAAACTGACCATTCAAAACCGTACTGGTCCAAGGGAGAACTCCGGTGGCACTCTCCTCAGAGGCACTAGCCCCCTTATCCTTCCCTTGGGACTTGGAAGGCTTGCCGTTGGGAAGGACGGCTCCCGAGAAATATGCAGCCTGTTGCCAGTAGCCCCCCTCCGCCCCGGTAAAAAGGCCTGGGTGGAATATTAGGCGTCGACCCAATCCGGCTCGATTATTCCTGATTTCACTTATCGGCAATTCCAAATATGGAGAAATGTCCGATTCCCATCCAGCGGTGTCAGCAATGACCTGTTCCGATACCGCTAACTGGCGCAGAGCGTTGCCAATACTTTCCAGGGAGGCATCCTCCCGATCCGCCAAGGCGCGCGTAATCTGGCTGGAAAGGCTGGGGACGATTGCCGTAGCGAGGATCGAGATGATCATCAATACCCCAATGATTTCAATCAAGGTAAACCCTGAGTTTCTGAATTTCCTCATCGGATTCCTCCTGAGATGGAAATGATGGGCAGAAAAATGGCAAGGGCGACACAACCCACAATGAGGACCAGAGATAGGATCATCAGTGGCTCAAAAATGGAAAACACGACTTTAAGGGCCCGAGGCACCTCTTTGTCATAGTAATCCGCAGCATACTGCAAAGACTTTTCCAGAATCCCCGCAGATTCCCCCACATATAGCATTTGAACCACCAGCCCAGAGAATACACCGCTTGCGCGCAAGGATTCGGTGAGACGATTCCCTTCCCGCACACTTTTCCGGGCATCCAGTATGGCTTTGCGAAAGACCCGGTTTCCCATTAATTCGGCACTCAATTCCAGGTTTTCCAGAATGGAGATCCCCGCCCGGTGCATCACCGAGAAGTTGTGTGTAAACCGGGACTGCAAAATTAGGGACAACAAATGTCCTACAAAAGGAACGGCAATTTTTTGTTTATCCAGCCAATAGGAAAATTTTTCCGACCGCCTAACCCAGATCCGAACGACAATCGGAAGAATCAGGAACAAGCCGATCCAAATGAACCAGGAATGGGCCACGAATGACCCAATGCCAAACACCACTCGAGTAATCACGGGAAGATCCAGATGCATATCGGAAAGGACTCTGGAAATCTTCGGAATCACAAATGCAAATAAATAGAGGACAAAAAGAAACAAGGCCGAACCCACCACCAGCGGGTAGGTCGTAGCCTGCCGCACATTTCCCATCAAGTCGTCCACCCACTCCAGGTGCACGCGTAGATCATGGAAGGCCCGCGCCAAGGTTCCTGTCCGCTCTCCGGCACGGATCAACTGATGAAACTCCGTATTGAAAACCTGAGGAAATAATCTCATCCCATCCGAAAGCGATGCGCCACCTTCCACCCGGTGCACAATTTCCTGGACCACGAATTTAAACCACGGATGGTGGATCTCCTCTGCAAATCCGATCAGGGAAGAATGCAAAGACACACCAGCCTCAAGCTGGGTTCCAATGAAAATGCAAAACTCCACCAAGTCACGACGACTGACCTTTGAAGGCCTAGGCCCCCCGGGCCCCGAAGAAACAACGGAGTGCGAAGCCTCCCCCAGGCGCCCTCCTTCACGGACATCCAATACCGCCATGCCTTGGGAGACTAGGCTCTGCTCCAAATCCAACAGGGAGGATGCAGAAGCCACAGCCTTGATGCGATGGCCCATGGAGGTGATTGCGATATAGGTAAAAACAGACATTATCCCGCCACCCGGATGACTTCTTCAAATGTCGTCAGACCACGGAAGGCTTTGGACATTCCGTCATCCATCATGGTTCGGAACCCGTTCATTTTCGCCGTTCGTGAAATTTCACCTTCGGAAATTCCGGGACGGAAAAGGGATCCGAGTTCTTCGTTCACAGATAGGACTTCAAAGATCCCCAATCGCCCCTCAAACCCAGTACCTCGACAACGTTTGCACCCATTGCCACGCATCATTTGGGCATCGCAGGGAATATCCCAACCACTCTTCTGGGCGAGGGTTCGGCCTTCCACATCCTCAACGGCACACTCCGGGCAAATCTTCCGGACTAGGCGTTGCGCCAGAACCCCCACCAGTGCGGAAGCCAGGAGATATGGCTCCACACCCATATTGATCAAGCGTGGAACCGCACCAAGAGCACTGTTGGTATGCAAAGTGGATAGCACCAAATGTCCCGTCAAAGCGGCTCGGGTAGCCAGCTGGGCTGTTTCCTCATCACGAATTTCCCCCACCAGAATGACATCGGGATCCTGACGCAACAAAGCCCGCAAGCCATTGGAAAATCCCATGCCGATTTCTGCATTCACCTGGGTCTGCCGAACCTGAGGCAGGCGGTATTCAACGGGGTCCTCGAGCGTGAAAATACTTCTCTGATGGGCATCCATCTGGGCCATGGAGGCATAGATGGTTGTGGTTTTTCCGCTCCCGGTTGGCCCGGTTACCAGAATGATTCCGTGGGACCTGTGCACCAGGCCCACCAAACGATCCAAGTCCGCCTGGAAAAATCCGAGCGATTCCAAATGGGAGATCGACGACCTGCGATCCAGAACGCGCAACACCAGGGATTCCCCAAATTGGGTTGGAAGGCTTGAAACCCGCAGGTCAATATCCTTGTGCCCGAATTTGAACGCAATTCGCCCATCCTGAGGCAAACGACGCTCGGTCACATCCAGGCCAGCCATGACTTTGATGCGGGCTTCAATGGCCGATTGCAAAGCCTTGGGAAGCAATGCCGCTTGTTGCAAGAGCCCATCTATTCGATAGCGCACGCGAACCATGGCCTCATCGGGTTCAATATGAATATCCGTTGCGCGGTCTCGGAATCCCTGAATGATCAGGTGATCCACCAACCGGATCATCGGTGCAATGTTGGATGCATTTTCTGCAATATTCGTGGCACTTGCAAATAATGTCGATTCGACCAACTGATCCAAAGTGACCGTTTGTGCGTACATGGTATCCACCGCGTCCAGGATGGCTTGGGCCGAAGCGGCCACAACCTTCACCCGGAGTCCGGTCATCTTTTCCAAATGGTCCACGGAAAGCACATCAAAGGTATCGGCCATGGCCACCAGAAGAGAACCATGATCACGCACCAGGGGAAGCAACTTATTTTTCCGGGCGAATTCCGCTGGAACCAACCTCAGGATTTCCGGTTCCACGGTTCTGTGCTCCAAATCCACAAATTCCGAAAGGGAGTCCAAAGCGAAAACATGGGAAAGGGTCTCTTGCCCCACAAAGCCCAGGCGTTCCAAAATGTCGCCCAGCATTCCACCCGACTGCCTTTGCTCTGCTAGAGCCAGCTTGAGTTGCGTCGGAGTGAGGACCCCACTTTCAAGCAACCGCTCCCCTAACATTTTGGGTTTACCCTGTGCAACATCAATGATCATCGTTCCCCCGTTTGATGATTATACATTGCAGACGCAACCGGTTCAATCAAAATTCCACAGATATTCTATCTTTAGCCCCTATTTTCCCAAACGGGTTCCACCTTCACCGAAACAGGTCAAGCGATGAGGAAATGGCGGATCGAAGACAGCCGAGAACTATACAACATCAATGGATGGGGTATCGGGTATTTTGATATCAACGAAAAGGGTCACGGGATCGTCCGTCCGCACAAGGAAAAAGGTCCGTCCATCGATCTCGTCGATGTCATGATCGACTTGCAGTTACGCGATTTGGCCACGCCGGTTCTTTTGCGCTTTCCCGATATTCTGGATCATCGCATCGAACAGATTTCCCAATGTTTTGAAGCTGCCGCCAAAGAATACGACTACCAGGGGAAATACTACAATGTCTACCCCATCAAGGTAAACCAGCAGCGCCCGGTCCTTGAAGAAGTGGTGCGTCACGGCAAAAAATTCAACATCGGCCTGGAGGCGGGCTCCAAACCCGAATTGCATGCAGTGCTCGCCGTTCAGGACAATCCCGAATCGCTGATCATCTGCAATGGCTACAAGGACGAAGACTACATTGAGCTCGCTCTGCTCGCCCAAAAAATGGGCAAGAAGATTTTCTTAGTGGTAGAAAAACTACCTGAACTCGCTTTGATCGCAAGGCTTGCACGGCAATTCAATGTGCGCCCCAATATTGGCATGCGTATTAAACTGGCAAGCTTCGGTTCGGGCAAATGGGAAGAATCCGGTGGCTACCAAAGCAAATTTGGACTTAATTCATCTGATTTGATCGACGCCATCAATCTGGTCCGCGCCGAGGGACTGGAGGACTGCGTCAAGTTGATTCATTTTCACCTTGGCTCCCAAATCACCAACATCCGCAAGATCAAGGCCGGTCTGCGTGAGGCGGCACAGTTCTATTGCCAATTGAATAAAATGGGCTTTGGTCTGGAATTCGTCGATGTAGGTGGCGGACTCGGAGTCGACTACGATGGAACTCGCAGCACAGGCTCCTCTAGCGTCAATTACTCGATCCAGGAATACGCCAACGACGTTCTTTATAGCATCGTAGAAGCGGCGACCAAGCACAACCTTCCCCACCCCAATGTGATTGCGGAATCAGGCCGTGCACTGACTGCCCACCACTCGGTCCTGGTGTTCAACGTCCTAGAAACAGCCGGCCAGGCATTCTGGAACGAGAACAAAGACACCGTAGGAAAAGATGACCCCAGCGAGCTCAAGGACTTGCACGCGATATACAAAAACTTGACCAATTCCAACATGCTGGAAAATTGGCATGACGCCCTTCAGCTTCACGAAGACGTGCTGGACAAGTTCAATTTTGGCGATGTGGATCTTCCTACTCGCGCCAGTGCGGAACGGCTGTTCTGGGGCATTGCGCAAAAGGTGGATCGCCAAGCTTCTCAAATGAAGCACCCGCCATACGAACTCCACAGCTTGGGCAAAATGCTTGCCGACAAGTACTTCTGCAACTTTTCCCTTTTCCAATCCCTACCCGATTCCTGGGCCATCGACCAAATTTTCCCCATCATGCCCATCCAGCGCTTAGAAGAAGAGCCCATTAAAAACGTCACTCTGCAAGACATTACCTGCGACTCCGACGGAAAAATCGACTTCTTCGTTCGCCAAACCGAAATCTCCCGTAGCCTTCCTTTACACGAACCGAAAGCCGGCGAGCCCTATTTTGTAGCCGTTTACCTTGTAGGGGCGTACCAGGAAATCCTGGGTGACATGCACAACCTTTTTGGCGATACCAATGCCGTGCATATTGTATGCAAGCCCGAAGGCAAATGGGAAATCGAAAAGGTCATCGATGGCGAATCCGTTGCCGATGTCCTTGAATATGTCCAGTTCGACGACAAAAAACTGGTCAAGGACATGGAAGCCTGGGTCACGACCTCCGTCAAGGAAGGTCGCATCAGCGCCCAGGAAGGCCGTGAGTTCCTCAACATTTACCGTTCGGGCCTTTACGGCTACACCTATCTCGAGTAATCATTATGGAAATCATCCAAACCGCGCTCCAATATATCCTTCATATCAACCAGAATCTGACCATTCTGGTAGCAAATTATGGATCTCTGGTATACGGAATCATCGCTCTGATTATTTTCTGCGAAGTGGGACTGGTCGTCGCACCTTTTCTTCCCGGGGATTCTATGCTCTTCGCCATCGGGGCGCTCTGCGCCACAGGCGCGATGGATCTCACCATTGTGCTCACCTTGTTCCCCGTTGCTGCAGTCGCGGGCGACAACTTCAACCGAATGATGGGGATCTGGTTTGGCCACAAAGCATTCAGCGGAAAAGATGGCCGTTTTTTCAACCAAAAGAACTTGAAGAAGGCACATGATTTTTATGAGAAGTATGGCCCCAAGGCCGTAACACTCTGTCGCTTCATGCCCTTCTTCCGGACCTTTGTTCCCTTTGTTGCCGGCATGGCCGAAATGCGTTGGAGGACCTTCTTCCCATACAGCGTAATTGGCGGGACAGCCTGGGTTGTCGTCTGCGTGATGGCCGGGTATTTCTTCGGTAACTTTGAGTTTATCAAAAAGCACTTCGAAATCGTAATCCTGACCATCGTCACCATTTCCGCAACACCCATCGTAATTGAGTACATTCGAGGCCGGCGCGCCAAGGCGACCTGATCCTCGGATCGATCCTGTATACATCAGCAACCCCTTCGGGTTGCTTTTTTTGTTCCGGTCCGGTTCAAATCAATTATGTTTCCAGCATCACTTTTTTAGGAGTTCAACATGGCGCAGTTACAGGGAAAATGGGCTTTGGTTACCGGTTCAAGTCGCGGAGTCGGGCGACACATCAGTCTCTCCCTCGCAAAGCTCGGGTGCAATCTGGTGCTACACAGCCGCGATTTGGGCCACACGGACTCTCTTCTCGCAGAAGTCAAGTCCTTAGGGGTTCAGGCCTTCCAGGTCGCCGGTGAGCTCTCGGATCAATCTCAGGTTGACCTGTTTTTGGATGCCACCTTGAAGGGCGCACCACAGATCGACATCGTATACAATAATGCCGCCATCATGGCTCCATATTGCCAAAACCCTTGGACTGGCTCGGCAGAAGACTTCCGCAGAAGTTTCGAGATCAACGTGATCAGTCTAGTCCGAATTTGTCATCGGCTCGTTCCCCCAATGCTAAAGCGCAAATGGGGTCGCGTGGTCAATGTGTCCTCTGGAATCAAGGACCAGCCGGAGCTCACGGCCTATGCGATTTCCAAGGCCGCAGTCGATAAGTTTGTCCGTGATTTTGCTCCCAGCCTCAAAGGAACCGGAGTGCAAATGGACCTCCTCGATCCGGGCTGGCTACGCACCGACCTGGGTGGCCCCAATGCCCCGAACGACCCCTCCACCGTTATCCCCGGCGCCCTTGTCCCCGCCCTCCTCAACGACGGGAAGAGTGGCCGATTTTTCCACGCCCAGGACTTCGCCGGATTAACACTGGAAAAAGCCTTGGAAAAGGGCCTGCTTCAAGGAATGGATTAATCAGAGCGACCAAAGGACGCGGGGATGGGGAAGCACCTTGAACACAGAGGATCGCGAACCCCACAAGCCCGGGTCCGCAGTGGAGCATGCAACGCATGCGACGGTGAGCAGTACTCAAGGAGACTAGAAGTCTCCCTTGTGTGTGACGATCTTGATGTGCCGGTTACGCTTTAGCGGTTATCGGCATATATCCTCTGTGTGGAGCCCTAGTGGGCAATGTGGTTTCCCATCCTACGAGCCAAAAAATGATCGCCTTCATTTTGCGTAGAAACCATTAAAAAAGCAATTACATTGTACAAATGGAAACTCCCTCTCAGGTCATGAAACAACTCCACGAGGCGGCCGATTTTATCAAGGCCTCGCTGGGCGATTATCCTGTTCCCGCCTTTGGACTCATCCTGGGAACAGGGCTTGGGGGACTTGTCGAACAAATGAAAGTCCACCTGACCATTCCATTTTCCGACATTCCCCATTTTCCGCAAAGCTCCATAAAGGGCCATGCGGGACAACTGGTAATGGGCTCCTTCGCGGGCAAGTCCGTCCTGGTCATGCGAGGGCGAGTCCATGTATATGAAGGCATTCCACTCGAGCAGATCGTATTTCCCGTACGCCTGATGCGCATCCTGGGTGTGGGAATTCTGGTGATCACCAATGCAGCCGGGGGCCTTGACCCTTCCTTCGCTCCAGGTGACATTATGGCCATCACCGATCATATTAATTTGATGGGGCGCAACCCGCTCATTGGTCCCAATCTCGATGAACTTGGAATTCGCTTCCCCGACATGACCCAGGTATACGACCGGGAGCTGCTTGCCTTAGCTGAGCAATCCGCCCTGGAGTCCCAAATTCGTATGCACAAAGGGGTCTACATCGGCGTCACCGGCCCCTCCATGGAGACCCCTGCCGAAACCCGCATGCTACGGATTCTTGGCGCAGACGCGGTGGGAATGTCTACCATCCCCGAAGTCATTACCGCCGTGCATTGTGGCTTACGGGTCCTTGTGATGTCTGCCATCACCAATGTAAATCGTCCGGACTGCATGGAGCCTGCCCCCCTGGATACCATTCTGGCAAACGCATCCGTGTCCGGAATCAAAATATTCCGTGTCCTTGAAGGCGTTCTGCGCCAACTGCCCCAGGACTGAACCATGAAAACTCGCGTTGACCTTCTGATAAAAAACGGCCTCTTGTTGGCGCACCCCTGCCGGGAAGCCCATCCACAATGGACAATTGCAGTCAAAAATGGCATCGTTCTGGATTTTGGGCCTGCGGAAAATTTGGCGCAACAGTACGAAGCTCCGACCGAGATCGATGCGCAAAATTGCCTGGTCATGCCAGGCCTAGTGAACACCCATACCCACATTGCCATGAGTTGTTATCGTGGCCTTGCGGACGACCAACCGCTGATGGAGTGGCTGAACCAAAGCATCTTTCCGGCGGAATCCAAAACCAACCCGGACCAGGTGTACTGGAGCTCCATGCTCTCCTGCGCCGAGATGATCCGCTCCGGTACCACAACCTTCTGCGACATGTATCTTTTTGAGCAGGAAGTGGCCAAGGCCACGGACCATGCAGGACTCCGGGCTCTTTTGGGAGAAGGCATTTTTGGCTTCCCTTCCACCAATTACGGTCCCATCGACAAGGGCTTCGAATATATCCGTCAAATGATCAAAGACTGGAAAGGGCATCCCCGGATTTCTATTGGAGTCATGCCCCATGCGCCATACACTTGTCCCCCCGCCCTTTTGGGACTCGCGGCCAAATTTGCCCGGGAACAAAAGCTTCCGCTGGTGATTCACCTTGCCGAGACCCAAACCGAAGATGCCGATATCCGTCGCGAACATGGAATGAGTCCGGTGGAACTCCTGGAACGGATCGGATTTCTAGGCCCCGATGTCCTAGCCGCCCACTGCGTCTGGCTTTCGGACAATGACATGGACATCCTTGCCCGGCACGGGGTCCGAGTTTCCTACAACCCCGAGTCCAACATGAAGCTCGGGTCCGGAACCGCTCCCATTCCGGAGCTCCTTGCCCGCGGAATCTGTGTGGGAATTGGCACCGATGGCAGCGCCAGCAATAACGATATGGACATGTTCACCGAAATGGACTTCGCAGCCAAGCTCCAAAAAGTGCATCGGCTCGATCCCACCGCCCTCCCGGCTCCCCAGGTCCTTCGCATGGCTACTCTGGGAGGCGCACAGGCTCTCGGAATGGAATCCCTGATCGGCTCCCTGGAACCCGGAAAAGCCGCTGACATCATCATCCTTGAATTAGATAAACCTCATCTACAACCATTGTACCACCTGGATTCCCAGCTAGTTTACGCAGCCAAAGGCCCCGATGTCCGCGACACCATTGTCCAAGGAAAAATCCTAATGCGGGACCGAAAGATCTTGGCCTTCGACGAATCCGAAGTCTTCGCCCAAATTCGACGCATTCACAAAAAAGTGCTTTCGGATGTCGGGAAAGAATAAAATCTGGACATATTTGATTAATTTGATATAATCGTCCTATCGTGTTCGACCTAAAATAGAGCAAATTTCGGAGTTCTCTATGAATGTGCTTCTTGGTTATATCATTGTGCTTGGCTCGGTTCTTGGTGGTTATGCCATCGCCAAGGGAAACTTCAGCATGCTCATCCAGCCTGCAGAGTACATCGTGATCATCGGTGCTGCGGTAGGGTCTCTGGTGATCGGAAACCCTCCCAAGGTCATTTCCGGTTTAGTCAAAGGCATGCTGGCGGCCTTTGCCGGCAAGGGCTACGTCCGCAAGGACTACATCGACCTGCTCCTTCTTTTCAATGACCTCTCCGTCATGGTCCGGCGCGAAGGCCTTCTCGCCATTGAAAATGACGTAGAACATCCACATGAAAGTAAAATTTTTAAGAAGTACCCCAAGATCCTCGGCAATCACGAAGTGGAACACATGATTACCGACAACCTCCGCAATATTATCAGTGGAGGTATCGACGCCACTCAGCTCGACAACCTTTTGGATGCCCAGATTGAAGGCGCAGTCGAAGAGGCCACCGAACCAGCTCACGCCTTGCAGAATATGTCCGATGGTATTCCAGGCCTCGGTATCGTGGCCGCAGTGCAGGGTGTGATTATCACCATGAACTACCTGGCTGAGCCCCCGGAAATTATTGGACACCATGTGGCTGCAGCGCTGGTGGGAACCTTTCTGGGTGTGCTTCTTTGTTACGGATTTGTGGGCCCCATGGCCAGAGCCCTCGAAGGCAAAGCCAAAGATTTTAAAATCTATCTGGTTGTGCTCAAGGCGCTGATTATGGCTGTGGCTCAAGGCTGTTCGCCCCAGATCGTGCGCGAGTTTGGCCGTGCCATGGTTCCTGGAGATATTCGCCCCACCGTTCAGGAAATGGAAAAGCTGAGTGGTAAATAGCGATGGCAGACAATAGCGAACGCCCCATCATCATCAAGAAAATCAAGAAGATGGCCGCTGGACACCACGGCGGTTCTTGGAAGGTTGCCTATGCAGATTTTGTGACCGCCATGATGGCCTTCTTCCTCCTGATGTGGCTACTCGCAACGGCTTCTGCATCCACCCGTGCCGCAATCGAATATTATTTCAAAAACCACAGCGTTTTTAGTGCAGGCTCAGGAGTCATGAATGTGACCTCTGCTCCCCGCAAAACCAATGCGGACACGGAATCCAAGGACAAGAGCTCTCCCATGGGCAATAAGAACAAGTCCGACAAGGGTCCCGAAAAATCCAAGTCCGATGCAAACAAGGAAGCCACGCAAAAAGAAATCCGCAAAATGATCGATTTGAAACTGTCCCAATATGCGGACCAGATGCAAGTCGACATTACTCCGGAAGGCGTGCGCATCAACATTATGGACAAAGACGGTCAACCGATGTTCCTTTCGGGGGCAGCCCAATTTCAAGGTTGGTCCGCGCAAGTCCTGAAGGTCCTCGCCGAAGAAATCAACCGACTCCCCAATCCAGTGGTCATCGAGGGCCACACCGATGCCGTGCCTTTTGCCGGGAATGGCCAACTCACCAATTGGGAGCTCTCCACTCAACGCTCCATGGCCGCGCGCCGGGCCCTTGAATTCTACGGTGTAGACCGCGCCCGCTTCTCCAAAATTATTGGCTACGCAGACAAACAACTCCTGATGCCCGACAAACCCACCGATCCTCGCAACCGCCGCATCAGTGTCATCCTGCAATTCGAAGACGCAGAACAAAGCAACATGAAGGCCATCGACTTGCTCTCCACCGATGATTCGCTGTAACGTTTACATCCGTGCCGTCCAAAACCCTACAGACCAATAATACCAATGGTCTAACGAGTTTCGATTATTTTATTTTGGATAGTAGCATTTTTACATACAAATTCAAAACAAAAGCGCACAGCTAACCAGCCGTGCGCTTTTGTTTTACTGAGTTACCTTACCGGTTGGGACGCCGGTCACCCTGGGGCTGTTCTCCGCGCACGGCATTGAACACTCCGTCACAGGCCGCGTTGAAGCGATTCCAGACCTTGTCCGAATGCTCACGAGGTACCGCACCGACTTCCTTCCACAGGCGACGCAGGTGCTTGACTTCTTCGAGGGCTTCTTCTCCGAGGTTTTCGGAACTGATCAAGCGCTCCGCCTGTTCGATCAGCAGGTACTTGCGTTGCAAATTATTTTTGCGGGCTTGTTCCTGGATATCGAGCTGGTCACGGCGCAATTCGAAAAAGTCGTCACAGACCTTGCGGAACTGGTGGTAAAGCTCCTGTTCCTGCGCCCCGGAACGCCCCATTTGCTTCCATTCATCCTGAATGTCGCGGACGATTTCGGAGGCCTGATTGGAGCCCGCCTCGTTGCATAATTCACGGACCTTGTCGATCATGGTCTGCTTTTCGGCAAGACGCTTGTCCAGCTCGGCACGAATGCTTGGATCGGCAGAGGCGCGCTTTTCCAGGTACTGGTCAGTGATTTTGCAGTAGCGGTCCCAGAGAGCGTCCACTTCTTCCTTAGGCACCATTCCGATGGAGCGCCATTCAGCTTCGATGGAATCGACGGTCTCGTTTACATTGGGACTTGTTGGATCCAGATTGAGAGCTTCTAGGCGCGCACAAAGAGCAACCTTGCGCTCAAAATTAGCGTTCTTTTCTTGATCGAGCGCATCAAAATGCTCCCGCTTCCGGTTGAAGAAGGCGTCGCACGCAGTGCGGAAGCGCGCCCAAATTTCATCGGACTGAGCCTTGGGAACTGACCCTACGGATTTCCATTCATCCTGAAGATTCCTCAAACGGTTGGTGGCTCCGTTCCAGTCATTCGAAGCGCTGAGCGCCTCGGCCTTTTCACACAGGACCACTTTTTTCTCGTAGTTGATATGGCGCTCGCCATCTTCGCGGGCCAAGTATTCCTTGTGGTGGGAATAGAAAATATCGCAAGCGGCGCGGAAGCGGTCCCAGATCGGCTGGTTCTGCTCACGCGGAACAGGACCCGCCTGTTTCCACTCATCTTGGAGCTGCTGAACCCTGCGGCCCTTGTCCTTCCATTGATCGGAGGTATCCGCATTGATGCGGTCCACTTCTTCGCAGAACGCAATTTTTGCTTCCAGGTTCTTCTGCTTTTGTTGATTCTGTTCGTCAATATAGCCCTGGAACTTGGACATGATTTGTTCGGTGGACGCCTTGTAGCGATCCCAAAGTTCCTGCAAGCGTGGATGAGGGACGAACCCGGCATCCTTCCAGGCCTGTTGCAGGTGACGCAGCTTGCCCATGGCTTCAGGTGCATCCTCCAAAACAAGCAACGCATCGACTTCCTTGATGATGTGCTCACGTTCCTGTTCATTGCGCCAGGATTCCCACTCCTTCATTTCCTCGAAGCGGGCCGTGGCTGCGCGGTATTCCTTCCAGATATCGTGGAACTGATATTTGTCTTCGCCTACGATATCCTTCCACTCCAGATAGGTGGAGCGAAGAATTCTTGAAATTTCCTTGAAATCCTGATTTTCATCGAGCTCGGTAACCCGGGTGATGAGCCCACGCAGTTGATTCATCTTTTCTTCGAAAGAGGCCTGCATGGCATCGGAGCGGTCGTTTAGGCGTTGTCCCAGCTGGGAACGGAGGGAATTGTAGGCTTGCATGGAAGGGTCTTCGCCCTCCAGCAAGGGAAGGCGCTCCCAATCCCGCACCAAGCCCCGAAGTTGCCGTTCGACGGATTCGAGGTCCTCTTGCGTCAGAAGGAGCTTCAGCTGGTCCAGGATTTCGCCACGGATGGACTTTTGGCGATCTTCGGACGCCTTTTCGTCCTGAATGTGTTGTACCTGTTCGGCCATGCGCTGGTAGCGCAGCAAAGCAGCCTGGTAACGCTTGGATGCATCGACCGGGGCCTCACTCGCGACAGAATTCCACTGGTTCCGGATTCCGGGAAGCTCCGAGGCGAGAGAATCCGCGTTGCCTTCGTTGACCAGAATTTCAAGACGGCCCACCAGATCCAAAGCCTGCTGTTGCTTGACAAGACGCTCGGAGGCGGCCTGGGCTTGAAGGGCAATTTCGGCGCGCTGGGCTTGGCATTTGGCAAAGAAGTCGCTTACCAACTGGTCAAAATCCCCCTGCAATGTATCCATTCCGAGGGATTTGGCTTCAGCAACCACCAGATTGAATTCACCTTCGTTCTCAATATGATTTCGGGTATCCAATAAGCGGACGGCATGGGCCATGACTGCGGCGCGCTTAGGACGGAGGGTCGGATCTTCCTGAACCACTGCCGAGGGGGCCGGTGCGGACTTGGCGGCATTGCTGCGCAGACGGTCCGAAGCTTTTACCCGAACAGAAGGATGACGGGAATGGTCGGCCACATCTTGAAGAAGAGCTTCGCTATCCAAATTTTCAAGCGCGGCCAGAGACACTTTTTCGTCCGCATCGCGCAGAGCAACCTGGGCGAGCATTGCAGCCTTGTTGCACTTGGAGACAAGGCCAAGGCGAACATCGGCGGAACGGGCGTTGCGAATCACTTCATCAGAAAGATTGCTGGGACGGAGTTCACGAATCATGTCCCCAATTTCGGCAGTGAGGGCGCCATCGAAAATCCGCAAAATGCGGGCGAGTTCTTCCTGTACTTTTTGAATGGCTATTTGGCGAATTTCGGGATCGGAGTCCTGTTGCAGGTCGCGAAGGACGGAGAGAAGGCTGAGCTTGCGGGCGGCTATTTGACGAATTTTGGGGTTGCGATCCGTTTGGATAATCGTGACAAGGACATCTTGTTGATCCGCGCTGAGCGCTTGAACTGCAGCAGTGCGGACGTCGGGGTTCGAATGTTTCCACTGTGGGCGAATGAGGTCTAGAAGGGACATATAAATCTCCAGGGTTTGACAAAAAGACTCCCGGTAATGGTTTATACCGGGAATCCAGTTTATCAATCTAATAAAACATTGGATTGGTTGGCAGAATTCTATCCTTGATCCCGATGAATTTCCTTCCTCAATTCCAATCCTTTGCCGAGGTCGCTTTGCCTGGGGGCACTCCAGAACCCTTGACCTTTGGAATTCCCCAGGGAATGGAAATCTTGAGAGGGAGTCTGGTCATCGTCCACTTGCGCAACCGGAAGGAACCCTCCCTCGGCCTAGCCGTACGCACCCACGACCAGCTCCCGTCCTTCCCGGTCAAGCCTTTGGAAAAGCACCCATCCGGGATGATTTTTGACGAATCCTATGTGGAGTTGGTAGAATGGTGCGCCCGTTTCTATTGCACGTCCTTGGGGCGTAGCCTGGATGTGTTCTGGCCTGCCGACCTGGGCAAGTGGCTTTCTCCCCCCAAAACTAAAACCCTGAAGACTCCTCGTAGCCGCATCCCCGCAACTCCGGAAACCGCCGAATCCCTGACTTTGGAGCAGACCCAAGCCATGGAGCGCCTTGCTCCCATGCTCGACGGGACGGGCTTTCGCGGGGCTCTGCTTCATGGAGTCACCGGCTCCGGAAAAACCCGGGTCTATCTGGAGCTTGTGCAAAGGTGTATCGCCCAAGGCGGGAGGGCTCTTATCCTTGTCCCCGAAATTGCCCTGACCCCCCAGACCCGGGACCGCTTCCAACGCTACTTGGGCGTGGAGGTCATTGTCCTCCATTCCAACCTGTCCGCCCCCGAGCGCCGCCACTCCTGGGCCCAGCTTCTGGGCGGATCCGCGCAAGTGGTCATGGGGACCCGCAGCGCCATCTTGGCCCCGGGACTCAAGCCCACCCTGATCATTATCGACGAGGAACATGATTCCTCCTACAAACAACAGGATCCTGCGCCACGCTACCACTGCCGGGAACTGGCCTTCCATATTGCCCACCGGCAGGGGGCCCTGGTGGTTCTTGGCTCCGCCACGCCTGCCCTCGAAACTTGGGAATATGCCCGCCGGGGGAACTTGCAACTGGTTCAGCTCAAGGAGCGGGCACGTCCCCTTCCCCTACCCCATGTGCGCATAATCGACCTCAAACAGCAAGTTCACCAGGCCAAAGAACTCCTGCTCTCACCCGCATTGCGCGAAGCGATTTCAGAGACGATTACCCAAGGGCATCAGGCCATAATCCTTCATAACCGTCGTGGTTTTGCCACCTCCAGAATCTGCCTGACCTGTGGCGATGCCATGGAGTGCCGTGACTGCAAAGTTCCCGTCATTTTACACCTCCGCCATGATGCGCTACTTTGTCATTATTGTGGCCGAACCTACCGGGCCAAGGCCCCTTGTGCAAAATGTGGTGGTGAACGATTCTCCTTTGCGGGCGGGGCCATCGAAAAGGTGGAACGTGAAATTGTGGAGTGGATTCCGGGAGCAAATGTTGTACGCATGGACCGGGATTCCGTACAAAACATCGGAAGCGCAGAGCGCATTCTGACCGATTTCCGTGCAGGCAATTTCAACATTCTGCTCGGAACGCAGATGGTGGCCAAAGGACATGACTTTCCCAATGTGCAGCTGGTGGGCGTCATCTCGGCGGACACGGGCGCGTCCCTTCCGGACTTCCGGTCCAGCGAACGCATGTTCCAGTTGCTGACCCAGGTCGCCGGGCGCGCTGGGCGGGCAAAGGAAGGGGGATTAGTGCTTCTCCAGAGCTACAATACCGAGGATCCGGTCCTGCGCTTTGCACTCCAGCACGACTACGAAGGTTTTGCCTCCTGGGAACTCGACAACCGCCGGGAACTGGGTTATCCCCCTTTCGCCAAACTGCTTTCCATCCAAATCTCCGGAAAGGATTTGCCTTTGGTCGACCGGGCGTGCAGCCTTATCGGCCAGGCCCTCGGAAAATTTCCGCAAACGTTGGCATTGGGACCTGCGGACGCATTTATTTCCATGGTCCGTGGTCAACACCGCAAACACTTCCTCGTTAAGGGCCCTAATCCCGCAGCCCTTCGCCTAGTTGCGGAATCCGCCCTCGAGTCCCTCACCGGAGAAAAGCTCCCCGGTATTCAGCTCAAAATCGATGTGGATCCTCAAGGGCTTTTTTAACGTTTTTCCCTGTTCCCCACCGTAACCACTTTCTGCGAATTGCCCTGGACCCTTTATTGCCTGCGGGGGTATTTTATCTGAAACACCCATTCCCCGAGGCACTATGCATCGTTTGGCCGCACTAATATTTTTTGCCTTTGGGCTTTCCCAAGCCGCCACGGCCGTGCAATTCCATGGTCAACTCAAAGTGACCGGAAACAAGATATTAAATGCCCGCAATGAGCCCGCTGTACTTTCTGGAATGAGTCTATACTGGAGCCAGTGGAAGCCCGCATTTTATACCGCACAAACGGTATCCTGGCTTGCAACCGATTGGCACGCCAATGTGGTTCGCGCGGCCCTCGCGGTTGGAGTCAGCTCAACCACATCCCCTGATTACTTGGACGACCTAGCCAACAACAATGGCAACAACAAAGCGCGCATCAAAGCCGTGGTGGATGGCGCCATCGCTAGCGGAGTTTATGTCATCATCGATTGGCATTCCCATGTTGCCGACCAGCACCAGGCCGAGGCGGTGGCGTTTTTCACCGAAATGGCTCAGACCTACGGATCCTACCCAAATGTGATTTACGAAATCTTCAATGAGCCAACCAATCAATCCTGGCCTACGGTCAAAAACTATTCCACCGCAGTCATCTCGGCCATTCGTTCCAAGGACCCCGACAATTTGATTCTGGTGGGATCCCCATCCTGGGACCAGGATGTCGATGTCGCCACCGCAAGTCCAATCACCGGTTATTCGAACATTGCCTACACCTTTCACTTTTATGCGGGCACCCATACCCTTGGGGCTGAAGGCGCCAAGGTCACCACCGCCCTGAACCGGGGCTTTGCCATATTCATTTCCGAATGGGGCGCATCGAATGCGGATGGAAATGGAGGTCCCTTCACCGCCAAGTCCGATACCTGGCTCAATTGGGCTGCCACCAATAAACTGAGCTGGTGCAACTGGTCCATTGCCAACCTTTCTGAATCCTCCGCGGCCCTCAATGCGGGCACCACCGGTATTTCCAATTGGAGCACAAGCGACCTGAGTGAATCAGGGAATTATGTGCGCAACAAGCTCATTTCCATGAATCCCGGACAAAACGGATATTCATCCGTAATTACCCCTTCCAGCAGTTCGACCGTCACCCCGTCCAGTAGCTCGGTGGTCAGGCCTTCCAGTAGCTCCTCCATCATCACGCCGGTCAGTTCCAATTCTCGCATCCAAAACATTCCGAGCCGTATTGAGGCCGAATCCTTCAATACCCAAACGGGAATCCAAATTGAAACAACCACGGACGCAGGCGGTGGCTCCAATGTCGGCTACATCGACAATGGAGACTGGGTCCAGTATGCAATCAATGTTCCTCAAACAACCACTTACACCTTGCAATTCCGCATCGCAACTTCATCCACTGGCGGCACCATCCAAATTCTTTTCAAAGGATTGCAGGTGGGAACCTTGACTGTCGGATCCACGGGTGGCTGGCAGAGCTGGAACACACTTGAAACCAGCGTCCCCCTGACCCAGGGCCAAGGGGACCTGCGGCTGGTATTTGGCGGAGGAACGACCGGGCTATTCAACTTGAATTATTTCGACGTGCTATCTCCTTCTCCCACCAGGAACGACAAGAAAATCCTTTCGGGCAACCCCATTTTTGGATCCGGCCGGACCTTGCTTTTTGCGTCCAATCACCCTTGGACCTTGGCTACGGTTCGGCGGAGTAATGGATCTTTCGTAGCAGAATACCCGATCACAGGACTTTCCCGCTTTGAAATTCCGCCCTTGAGTCATGGAGCCTATACCATCCAGCTAAAGGGACATACAGAGTCCATTTCTCTGCAAAGAAAATTCTAGTCCCCTACGCCATCCCTGCGCTGCGGTCCAAAAGCCAGTCGTCTCGGCCATTGCTCCGGGGTTCGTAGGCGAGCGTGCAGATCAGGACCGTTTCTACTCCCGCTCGCTTGAGGGCGGATTCGCAGGAGGCCGTTGTGGCTCCTGTGGTGAACACGTCATCCACCAGGATCACGGAAGGTGGAACAGGCCCGCGGGCTGTAAAAGCCGCTACGGTATTCACGCTCCGCTCACCCGCATCCAGGCGTGTCTGGGAAGTTGCATATTTTTTCCGGCGCAGAATCCCGGAGTAGATTCTTCCACCCTGGCTGACTTGCAGAGCCTTGGAAATCAGCTCCGCCTGATTGTACCCGCGCTCCCGCAAGCGAGCCCCATGGACCGGCACCGGAATCCAAAACCGACTCTGGGGAAAGGTTCCGAGGGGGATTTCCCGGTTCTGGCACAAGTATTCCGCCACTCCCTTCATCCCAGAATATTTGAGGCCATGAATCAAGGAGCGCACCACGGGATTCAAACGGTGCAAACAAACGATATTGGCCTCGGGCCTTGTCAATCCTTGACCCAGAGGGAAGGCCAACAAGAAGCATTCCCCGCACAAATACCCATCTACCCGGCTTTGCGCCTTGCAATGGATACAATACGCCGGGAACAGATACTCCACCGCAGGTTCAAAAAGTGATTGGAACAGGCCCATGCAACATTAGACGCAACAAAGCCAAAAACGGATCGGGTTGGTAAAAATTAAATTTCTTCGCCCTTCAACCGCAACAGGAGCAAGAACCCCACGAGAATCATCGTGGTCATCACGAAGGAGCCACCATAGGACAGAAAAGGCAGGGGAAGCCCCGTGACCGGAGCCATTCCGAGGGCCATGGCCACATTGACCACCACGTGGAAAATCAGGATCGTACTCGAGCCAACCACCATGGTGGTAATAAACGGATGCCCATGGACTTGGCAAATGCTTACCGCCCGCATCACCAATAAGAAGAACAGGAGCAAGACAATGGCACACCCCACAAAGCCAAACTGTTCTCCTAGGACCGCAAAAATAAAGTCCGTATGCTCTTCGGGGAGAAAGGCCAGGTTGGTTTGCGATCCCGAGCCAAATCCTTTTCCAATCAGGCCGCCGGAACCGATCGTCACTTCGGATTGAATCACCTGGTACCCCGCACCCTTGGGGTCGCGCATGGGGTCCACAAACGTGAGAATGCGCGAGCGTTGATGCTCCTCGAGGACCGTGTTCCAGACCATGTAACTTGCAAATCCGGCGCCAATATTCAGCGCAAGGATCGCCACAGAAATGTACATGGGAAGCTTTCTCTTCCAAAGAACCAGGAGCACAGACCCCATCAGGGCGCCCCAGGCGATCTGGTTCATAGCCGCAATGACGCTAAAAACGGGAGTCAACAGCAAAAACAGGTCGGGCAAGCGCAAGCCACCCCAATAGAAGCAAACCAAAGTGGTCGCGGAAAACACCAATGCCGTGCTGAGGTTGGGTTGCTTGAGAACCAATAAAAAGGGAACTGCAAACAGGATGCCCGGTATCACAAAAGAAAGAGGCCGTTCCAAGCTCACCTTGGCTCCGGAAAGATAACGGGAGAGGACCAGCAAATAACCAATCTTGGCAAATTCCGAAGGTTGGACATGGAAGAATCCAAACCCAATCCAACGCCCTGCGCCATGGCTTTCTTCTCCACCGACAAATAGGACAAACATTAACGAAAGAACCGTAAGTCCAAAAAATGGATAGGCAATGTTATACCAGAATCTTGGCTTGGAAATCAAAATCCCCACAATCAGAACAATTCCAATGGCAAAATGAAGCCCCTGACGGAACCAGAACGACTTGTACCAAGGCCCGGGATCATGCGCCGTGGCAGAATACACCATGGCAAGCCCAATGAAAGTCAGCAGAAGAACGATGCCGATTAGGCTCCAGTCGAGCCGATGGGTGTCTTTTACCAGTCTCATCTCAATCACCCGCCGGTTGGGTTAACGTGTCCTGCAATTGCTTGGCCTTAGCCATTTCCAGGCTATCGGTTTTGAAGTAATGACGCAAAACCTTTCCAGCAACAGGCCCTGCCACCGAACCACCATGTCCGGCATTTTCCATGACCAAGGCGACGCAAATGGTGGGATGCTCCAGTGGTGCAACGCCCACGAACCAGCCATGGGTCTTGTCCCCCTGGGGATTTTCAGCGGAGCCCGTCTTGCCGCCAACTCGGATCCCAGGAACGCGAGCCGCAGCCCCTGTCCCATGGGGTGCGGAAATCACTTCCTCCATGGCATTGAGGAGAATGTGCCAGTTCTCGCTTTTTAGTCCTTTTTTACTGATCACTGTTGGTTCGTAACGGCGAATCAACTTGCCTTCCTGGTCGCGGATTTCCTTCATGACATGGGGCCGGTAGAGCCCCGTGTTTGTGGCCATGGCACCAAAATATGCAGCAATCTGCAAAGGAGTAACCAGCTCGCCCTGACCAATGGCCAGATTCAGAATCTGTCCGCGCGACCACTTCCAATTCAGTCGTTTGAAACGCTTGTTATAGGTGACAGAATCCATCAATAGACCCGCTTTCTCACCTGGAATATCGACGCCAAGCGCCATACCCAAACCGAAGCGACGCCCAACCTCGTTGATGGGCTCCATATTTTGATCCAGGCCACACTGGTAAAAGAAAACATCGCAGGATTCACGCAAGGCATCCACCACATTCATTTTCCCGTGGCCTTTGGGGGACCAACATTTTTGGTAGCGGCTTCCAAAGCGGAATCCGCCGGTGCACGGGGCAGGATACTTGGAGTCCTCGGTGATGAAACCATATTCAAGCGCCGAGGCGGCCGTGATGAATTTGAAAACAGAACCCGGAGGATAGGTCCCCATGATTGCACGATTGTTCAGCGGTTGTGTAGAATCGAGTGCCACCGAAGCCCATTCCTTGGCAAGTTCGCGCTTCTCCAAAGAGAAAATATTGGGATCAAGCCTTGGGGAAGAAACCATGGCCAAAATTTCTCCGTTCTGGGGATTTAGCACCACCAAGCCACCCTTGATGGAATCCGGGAAGGCGGCCTCGGCAACGGCCTGCAGATCCATATCCAGCGTAGTCACCAAGTGGTTGCCGGGACTCGCGGGCTCATGCTCCATTTCCGGAATGATTCCAATTTCTTTTCCGTAGGCGTTCACCTCAACATATTTGACGCCATTCTTGCCACGGAAGTCCAGCTCGTACTGTTTTTCTACGCCCTTCTGCCCAATACGATCTCCAAATGAATAACCTGCATCCACATAGTAGGACTCTTCAACTTGCTTTTCGGAAATTTCTCCGGTGTATCCAAATACATGGGACGCCATGGTTCCAAAGGGGTAGTCGCGCCGAGACTCGACCAGGGTGATGATTCCCGGAAAATCTTCGAGCCGTTCTTCAATAAAAGCAACCTGGGCATCGGAAGCATCTTCGATGATTCGCAAGGGCCGGAATTTTTGCCATCTTGCCCGTTGAAAGGTCCAGGCGAGACTCGCGGAGTCTATCACCCGGGCACCCGATGTATCACGGATTCGTAGCAGCCGGTTAAATACGCTATCCGGAGTCTTTAATTGATAGGGCATCAGGGCAATTTGATACGATGGACGATTGCGCACCAAGGGGATTCCATTGCGGTCGTAGATATACCCGCGCTCGGCCTTGATCACAATACGGCGAATGCGGTTGCTTTCGGAAAGGCGCAAGTTTTCGTCGTACTTCATCACTTGAAGCCACCCGAGCCGAACCAATAAAATCAGAAAGGCTAACCCCGTTGCAGTCAGCAGAACCAGGCCCTTTAAACCACGGTCCTGTTGCTCCTGGGGATCTGAAAATTTATGAGACATGTCGAGGTAGACGAGGATACAGGAAATGGAAGGCAAAAGCACCCAACACCAAGGTATATAAGCCTTCGGGCAGGGACTTGGTCAAGAATATTTTAGTGACCAGCTCACGGCTCATGCCGGTGGTGATCCCATATACCGCATCGTTCAGAAAAAAGGCCACACCTAAAAGAGCCACCTTGGTGACCAGTCCCAAATTCATAAATTTTTCTTCGAATTGCCCAACGATAAAGCCTACCACTGTTTTGGTCAAGGCGGCCGCACCCAGCCAATGAATATCCGAATAAATATCTTCGGTAAACCCGGCAAAAAAGCCCCAGAAGACACCCACTAGGGCGCCGTAGCGGAGAGCGACAAATACGATAAAAAAGAGAATAAAGTCAGGAGAAATCCCGAATACCTCGATCATGGGAGCAAGAACGGTCTGGGCGACAAATGCCACCACATAAAACAGCAGGAACCAAAAAGCCTTAATCATTCTGAGAACTCCCGGACCACTGAATCGATTTCCTTTTTCAGAACAAACACTTCCTCAACTTCGGAAGGAATCTGAAACGGACGGACTTCTACCTTTTTCATCACATCAATGTCGCTAGGCAAAAGGCGCCCAATAACGCCAACGCGCATCCCCTTGGGAAACACGCCACCGAGCCCGGAGGTCACCAGAGTATCGCCAACTTTAATGCTTGCATGGGCAGGAAAATCAACATAAAGCACCCGCGAATCCGATGATTCCAGAATGCCCGAAACGCGAGTCCGGTTTTCCAGCACCGAAACTTTATTCTGGGGATCGGTCAACAGTTGTACCACGGAATGATTCTTAAATACCTTGGAAACCTTGCCCACCAAGCCATTCGCGGTGTATACCGGCATACTACGGGACAACGATTGGCTTTCCCCTGCACTAATCAGCAAGCTGACCAGCATCCGACCAGGGTTTTTGGCGACGACTTCTGCTAAAATGGCGGAATCGCCAAACTCAAGCCCAATTCCATCCATCTCATGCATCCGATCCGAGCGAAGGAATTGCTGACGCAATAAATCATTATCAATGCGAAGGCGGGCATTTGCTGATTTCAGGACCTTGTTTTCCGTTTCGAGGCGGTTCCAAGTCGTAACCTGATTCACCACAAGCTGGGCAGGGTAAAGGAATGTGCTCACCGCAACCTCGGCCACCCACATTTTTTCTTTCAAAGAACTATGAAGAATGCCGTAGGATAGGCCGAAAAACAGCAAAAAAGCAAAAAGGCCCCTTCCAAAGGAGAAGAGGCTCGAAAGGAGGCGAAAAAAAGAACCCACGAATCTCGCCTCTTCTATTATTCCCAGGATGCCATGAGCACCTTGCGGTACTTATCCAGATCTTCAAGAATGCGGGCCGTGCCCTTGCAGACGCAAATTAGTGGATCATCGATGACATTTACGGGGAGATTTGTTTCGTGACGCAGACGCTCATCCAAGCCACGCAATTGGGAGCTACCACCGGTCATGATGATGCCCTTGTCCAGAATATCCGCAGAAAGCTCCGGAGGAGTGATTTCCAAGGCTTGCTTGACGGCTTCGACAATTGCGGTCACTGGCTCATTGAGCGCTTCGCGGATCTCCACGGAGGAGATGGCCATGGTGCGGGGAATACCCGCAGTAAGATCGCGGCCCTTGACATCCATTTCGAGTTCTTTTTCAAGAGGGAACGCGGATCCGATTTGGAACTTGATCTGTTCGGCAGTGGATTCACCGACCAAAAGGTTGTATGTACGACGCAAATAATTGATAATCGCTTCGTCCATCTCGTCACCGCCGACGCGCACAGAGGCGTCGCACACAATGCCATATAAGGCAATCACGGCGATTTCGGAAGTTCCACCACCAATATCGATGACCATGTTGCCCGAAGGATCTTCAACGGGAATTCCCATTCCGATCGCAGCAGCCATGGGCTCTGCAACCAGGTGAACTGCCCGGGCACCCGCTTGGCGCACAGCATCGATCACAGCCCGTTTTTCCACTTCGGTGATGCCAGAAGGCACGCCGACCACAACGCGGGGCTTGACGAGGAAGAGAGGGTACTTCTGAACGCGCTTGATGAAGTTCTGCAGGAGCGCTTCGACCAGCTTGAAGTCCGCAATCACGCCATCCTTCATGGGACGGATCGCCATCATCTCGCCTGGGGTACGGCCCAGCATCTTTTTGGCGTCCGAGCCGATATACGCAACGCGGTCATCATTTTTACGGTCAACCGCGACAACGGTTGGCTCATTGATGACGATTCCCTGTCCCGCCACATGGACTAGAGTGTTTGCAGTGCCGAGATCGATTCCAATATCGCAATTAAAAAAGCCAAACAAGGTAATCCCCTTTGAGGAATTTTTAAGAAAATATAGTTAACGAGGTGGTTTTTCGGGAAAATTAGAAGAATTTGGCAATTTCCCTGGTGGATTTTCCCCATACTCCAGTTTCTTGAAATACCGATCCCAGTTCCGGTACCGTGCGTCATAGCGGTATTTCCGCTTTTGGAACATATTGATGCCCTTAAAATAGAAGAAGTCGACTTCGACATAGGCAGAATAAATCCGAGCCGTATCGCCCTCAAAAAACCGTAAATCCTTAACCGTGAAATAGGGTTCATCCAGCAAATAGGTTTTTCCGGATCCTTTTTGGATTTCTGCCACAATGTAGCGCAAATCGTTCTGCAATATGACATCGAGCTTTTCGTGGATGCGGTACGCAGGCTCGGAACAGGACAACAGCAACAGGGCGATAAGCCCGAAAGAAAATTTGTGAAGTAAAGTCTTCATAATCCATAACATAGAAAAAGACCCACCTGTTGAGGCGGGCCTTCATCATGAACAGTTTCGCTCTCTTAGAACGAGTAGGTCGCAGAGATACGGGACATGAGGCGGCCTTCGCCTTGGAACGGATTGCGGAAGATCACGTCTTCAGCCATGGTGAAATCCACCTTGAGCTTTTCTTCCACATTGATGCCGAAGCCAAAGCCGATGTTGTCGTTGATCGAGCCATCGCCCGATGGGTTGCTGTAGAAGTAGTTGCCATCTTCGGGGCAGAGGGTTTCGTACTTGTTTTGCAGAGTCGCAGGAATGGCATTGCCATCGTTATGGGTGCAATCGACATAGTTGATGACCTTCATGCCACCCACGCGGATCACGAGCCAATCAAACCAAATATTGCGCTCGATACCGAAGGAAATGCGACCACCCCAGGATTCCTTGACATCCCATGAAGCAGAACCGGTCGAACCATCGTCCACAAATACTTTGTCTCCAGTGGAGGCATTGATTTGGAAGTTGTCCATGCGGGTCAGGCCATACATGAAGTCCGTGCCAAGCCAGAAGAATCCGCGATCGAGAGCCACATTCACACCGATTCCGCCGATCAACTGCTTGTCGTCAATTCCCGGGGCTTTGACATAGCTCCAGGAAGCGGCAGGAACGAGCTCACCATTGATCAGAGACCAAGTGGAGAACAGGCGCGCACTGCCCATGACGGACATCAGATCGCCATCAATCAAATCACGTTGTTCTGGGCCGTACTGAATTCTGGCGATACCGGCAGAAATTTCTGCGTCGATGTCTGTATTCAGCTGAATATTGATACCAGCGTCGACCTTGAAGATCGAAGCGAAAGCATCCTTGTTGATGGTGAATCCAGTGGCATTTTCAACTCCGCCCTGCTGTTGGGCAATGTAGATATGCAAGCCACCGGCATTACCGTTGGGAAGTGTGCCACCCAAAAATCCATCAAAATTGGTCACCGGATTTGGAACGGGAACGGTGGTCATGATGTTGGGATTGTTGGAGTCCGGAACGCGGACCGAGTCCGGTAAATAGCTAAAGAGCTTCTCGTCACGGCGGTTGAACGCACCCGCAATGGAGAGACGCGGATCACGGCTGTCTTCCTGACCCAGAGCCAGAGAGAAAATGCCTCCGAACCAAGGCTGTAGGGGATCTTGGTTGTTGCCAGTGCCAAGATTATTGTTCTGGTATGGACCAAACTCACCGATCAAAAAATTTGGATAAATATTGATGTTGGCAGGATTGTCAAAAATACTGACATCATCCATCACATAAGTTGAGTTCTTTCCCATTGACTCGATTCTGGCATAGGAGGCGAAAGCCACGCCTGTACCCGCAACGCCAAGTGCAAGACCGAAGGCCATAGTTGACTTGAAACTCATAGACGAACTCCCTTGGGGTGTTTTTTTTGGAATATACGGACTAAAAGTAATTTACCGCAGGGTTTCCAGCAATAGTGATTTGTAGCAATTCTTCATAAGAAAAAAAGGACCGCCCGACATTCGGACGATCCTTTCGATGGATAACTGGATTATTCGGAGAAGCTGAAGGGGATGGTAACCGTGGTGTTGCCAGATTTGATAACCTTGTAACGCCAGCGAGATACAGCATCCTGAATTTCAGAATCAAATTCATCGTAGCCGGTCGTCGCCGACACGGTCTTGATGGAGATGATGTCGCCACCTGGAGCAATGGTAAAGTTCAGAGTGACCTTACCGGAGAAGCCAGGACGGAGCTTCAGGAACTTATTGTAGATATGACGGAGGCCAGGTGTACGGGCCTTGACCACGGCCATGATTTCGGAAACGGAACGAGTTCCGCCACCCGAGCCCATGTCGATGTCGCGTTCGCTTGGGGTACGGATCGAGCCCTTGGCCTTGGTGCCAATGGAACCACCGCCACCACCCATGAGACCGCCGAGCATGTCGCCGATACCACCGGAACCACCTTCTGCGTAACCTTCATTGAAGGCACCGTCAGCCTTGCCGCGACGACCGCCAAGAACCGTCTGTCCGGACTTCTGCAAGCCCGCAACGTTCTTGAGGACCTTGTCGATGTCCTTGGCAAACTTCTGATCCTTCATCATGGTGTAGGCAGAGAAGTTGGCCTTGTTGGTGCGCGCTGTCAAAAGCTTGAGCACGCCACGAGTCTGGGGAGCCTTGGGGTTTCCCTTTCCGCGTGGTTGACCACCACCGCCGGCCTTCTTGCGAGGCTTTTCGGCTTTCTTCTCTTCTTTCTTCTTTTCTTCCTTCTTGTCTTCGATCTTCATGGTTGCCGTGAGATCTTCCGAAGAAACATCTTCGAACATGATCTCGTCCACAACAAATTCAATCGTGGAGAAGTAAGCAGAAACAGCGATACCGAGTAGGATGGCCACACCTGCATAGCGAGCAACGCTCTTATCAGATTCAGGCATCAATGCATCGACAAAGCGATCCTGGTCCTTGGCATTTTTCTTAGGAGTTTTTTGTTCTGCCATGGTGTTACTCCGCGTTCTTCATGATCACCGCAAATGCGATGTTGGTGTAACCAGCCCAACCACAGGACGCCATGACCTTGTACATGACATCATAGGAGGTATTCTTGTCCAGCTGAACGATCACGTTTCCGGCCTGGTCAGGTTCATCACCCTTGGCCAAAGCGGACTTCTTTTCTTCCTCACGCTTCTTTTCCAGCGCGGGAATCATGGACGCGATCATCAGGGAGTCTTGCTTGGCAACTGCTGGAGTTTCAGCAACCGCTTCGTTATCCACCAGAATCTGCTTAGAATCCACCACCACCGTCAAGGCAATCTCTTTCGAGGTCTTGAGAGATGTGGAAATCGGCAGCTTCAAGTTTTCAGCCTGGGTCAGAAGGTTTCCTTCCGAATCCACCTGCTTGATCAGAAACACGAGCACGATCGTGAACATGTCCATCATGGAGGTTAAGCTAAGGCCTTCTCCATTGGCGCCATATTTTCGATTTTTTCTAGCCATATTAGCCTCCCAACTTTGCGAGAGAGATCTTCCAGAAGCCAGAATCGCGCGCACGGTCCATGACGCTAATCACCTTGTCGAAGATCGCATTGTCGTCGGCGAGGACGATAATGTTGTCAGCGTCGGGCGCATCAATGAAGCGCGTGTGAATTCCGATCAGGCTCTTTGCCAGTTCGTCATAAGCAGAACGAGGGGCGAGCTTCATGCCAGCCAATTTCTCCGCAGTAATCTTCCGGGCAGAAGACTCTTGTAGAGTTTGAATGACCGATCCAACTTGAATTCCATTACGTGACGTAATGAACTCATTGTTGCCGTCCACATAAGCCGAGTCGTCCTTGGCATAAAGGGAGGTCACGGGAACTCCGACATCTTCTTCGGTCTGCTTCAGCAGAGTCCACAGATGAACTTGTTCAATCTCGTACTTGTTGGTTTCCTTACCATCTTTGCATTTCGCAGGATTGGTAAATGTTCCATCTTCCTTGACTTCTCCGAGAGTCTTCGGATCAATCGTGGTCGTATCATTGTCAGACTTGCAACGGAATGTCCACATTTCCTTGTAGAAAATCATGGGCATCATGCCACCGCGAGCCACAATCTGCAGGTAGTCGTTGGTAACGGCAACCGTCAAATTCAAGGCCTGGTCATCCGGTTCTGGCGGGTCCTCATTCATTACCATATCTGAGCGTTCGGGGAGAGTAACCTCCACAATGCCCAGCTTTTGGAATGTAGAAATCGACAGAAGGAACGGAATCAAAACCGAGAATAGGTTCATAACCGGAAGGAGATCCGGTTCTGTATATTTGAACTTCTTCTGTGCCATATCCTGTGTCCTTTGTTAAGTGAGGATCACAAGGATCAAGCGAGAATATTGATGATCTTCAGACCCTTTTCTTCCATTTCTTCCACGAGACGTTCAGCCTGCATAGCCAATCCACCCTGGATGAGGAGCAAAGGAATAGCCACGATCAGACCCAAGAAGGTGGTGGCCATGGCCACAGCGATACCATCGGCCAGAGCCTTTGGACGTTCTGCAGCAGGCTTGTTCGCCACAGCATCAAAGGTGTAGATCAGACCGTAAATGGTTCCGAGCAGACCCAAGAGCGTTGCGACAGATGCGCAAATTTGGATCATGGTCATGTAGCGAGAAATGCGTGGAGCTTCGGTCAAAAAGACTTCGTCCATCGCCTCGGTCATGCCATCTTTGCCCTTGTCGCGACGGGAAAGGATTGCATAGATAATTCTGGCAAGAGGAGTCTCATGGGCACCAGCAACACTCATGGCTTCATCGTACTTGCCAGCTTTGAGCAAGTTGGCAATATTGCCCATCATAACGCCACGGCCCTTGGAGGACTTCAAAACGATGTAAATGAACTTGTTGACCGCGAAGCCCAGTGCAGCTGCACCGACCAGAACGATCACCCACATGTACTGCCAACCGTCATTTGCGGGATCGAACGAGGAAATAATCTGTTGCATAATTTACTCCTATTTTGTGTTTAGGGATGTTTGTTTTCCCGTTGTAGATATACCTTCTTTTCCGGCTACAGTATCAATGGTTCGCTGTAAAATATTCTTTACACCTAACGCAAAAAGGCTGCGTTTCCGCAGCCTTTTCATTTTGAAAAACGTTTTAATTCCCTGGAGTTGGTGAGGGCGCAGGGGCACTCGAACTACGAAGCCTGGATTGAAGCTCCTGCAGTTCAGCCTTCAACTTTTCGTTGGCAGCCTTACCCTCTTTCAGGATATCACGATAGGTAGTCAACTGCTCTTCCGGAGTCATGACCTTTGAAGCAGCAATTTGCTCCAAACGTCCCTTAGACTTGAAGAAGGTTGGATCGCGGAACAAAGTAGTAGGATCAAACTTCTGGATCTTGATTGCAAGTGCCTCGTTGGTCGTATCCGCAGAACGGACCAATTGGAACAACTTCTGAGTCCAGCGATTGTCAATTTGGTAGTGAGCAGATGCCTTGATACCCGTGACACACTTGGGTACTCCACCTTCTGCAGCAGCCTTCGCCTTGGATTCCAACTCTTCCTTATAAGCGACCAAATCTTCATCCGCGGCGGCTTCCGCATCTGGCTGAGCCATGGCATCACCTTCTGGATTCATGTATTCTGCAATGATTTCTTTACGGTCCGGAACGGGAGCCGTGTGGAAAGCATCAGCAACTTCAAAGAATACCGCGCAATCTTGATAGAACATCTCAATATAACCTTCTTCCGCAGCCACCACAGCGTCATTGTAGAAGCCTTGTTCGCGGGCCAGGATAATGTTCTTCTCAAAAATCGGACGGGCCTGTTCGTAATAGGACGGCAACTGCTGAACGATGGTGATGCGTTCTGCGAACTTTTCTTCGTCCTTCTTGGCGGTAATTTCCTGCTCACGAATCTTGGCAGCAATGGTCACAAAGAGTTGACCCATCTGATTGGTGGACTTGAAGGTCCACTTTTCCGAGGAGTATTCTGCGGACTTGGCATAAAGGCTCATGGTGACTCCAAGTTGCTTCATCATGTCCTTGAGGCTCTTTTCCTTGTCTTTTTCTTTGCCCTTCATGACCATGGGAGCGAGCTTGGCATACTCGACATCAGCCAGGAAGAAGGCGGCTTCAGCGGGTACAGCTGCGTCAGCATTCTTAATTTGTAGACCATATTTGTCGTAGGCACTCATGACGTTCTTAAATTGTTCCGCAGCCTTATCCTGATTTTTTAACTCCTGGAAGGCATGAGCAGCGCCCATGTAGGCGGCAATTAGCTTTTCCTTGTCGCCCTGGTACATTTTGGCAAAATTCAGGAATTCTTCAGCCGCCACATCCCACTTCTTGACCGCAACATAAGCCATGGGAATGGAATATGCAGCGTCAAGCGCATAGGAGGACTTTGGATATTCACGAACCAGATCGCGGCTACAGCGGATGGCTTCTTCGGCAACCTTGGCTTCTTCGTAGCTAATGCAAGCGGAATAGAGCAAGGATGGAGTCTTTTCCTGTTTAGGATAACGCTTGTATGCAATTTCGTAGGTCTGAGCAGCAAGCTTCTTGAAACTAGCCGAGTCTGCAGCAGTTTTGCTACTAATCGCGGCGGAGTCATAAACGCCAGCAGCCCATGCTATTGCCGAGTAGGCCAAGGAATCCGTTGGGAAATTGTCGGTAATGAAGAGGAATGTACGGGCAGCATCGCGAGGCTTCTTGTCTTTCTTATAGGATGTTGCTGCTCGCAAAATGGCCTTGGTGGTCAAAGAAGACTTGGCGTATTTGCGGGGCATCAACATAAAGGTTTCGGCAGCAGCCGTATACATTTTGGCATTTTCATAGGCAGCAGCGGCTTCAAACACAGCCTTGTCCGAGAAGTCCAGCAAAGGATAGCGCTCGACCAATGCCAAGAACAACTTAGCAGCCACTTCGTACTTGCCAGCCTTGTTCGCCAAATCAGCCTTCTGATAAAGAACAGCAGCGATGGATTTGTTGATTTCCTTAGCCAAGGAATCGTTCTTGTTCTCTTTGACCTTGGTGTACTGGTCCAGCAACCATTCGAATTCCTTCTGGGCATCGTCAAGTTGATTTGCTTCCAATTGGGATTGGGCAAGCATACGGCTGATCATGAGGGTAAACTCGTGCTTGGGGAAATCGACACGAAGTTGTTTTAAGCCTGCAATGGCTACTGAATATTGCTCGGCATTGTAATGAACCACAGCAGCGTTGTATGCGATCGTTGGAGCATCTTTTGTCTTGCCCCACTTCTTCATGTAGCGGTCAACCTGGGCAAAGTAGGTCTTGGTTTCTGGAAGGGAATAAGCCTTTTTGGTGTCGCCCGCAGCTTTGTTCTTGATCGCCATTTCACGACCCATATCTGCGGCAAGCACAGCATTGTAGCCCGCTTCTTCCTTCTTCAAAATCTGATCGGTTCCACCGATTGGACGACGGCCATAGCGAGAAGTGTCTGCATCGTCGATCCAATTGAATTCTTTGGATGCCGCGTCATAGTTCTTAACTTCCTGATACACCTGGGCAAGTAGGGCATGCACCTTGAATTCATCCCAGCTTGGCTCTGCGGCATAGCGCTTCAAGAAGGCATTGTAGGCATTGACTGCGTTAGTGTATTCGCGCTTGCCACCTTCGATGTCGCCGGTCTTGGTGAGTGTTGTCGCCTTCACATAATGGAACGTGGGAATATCAAGCATCGCAGAACGGATTGCCCCTTCGGCAGATGCAACAGATTTTGGATACTGCTGATTCTTACGGAACCAAGAGGAGGACTTGTCGTACCGCTTGACCACAAGCAGGCGCTGGGCTTGTGCGTCATCATATTTCTGCTGGGTAATCATGATCTCCACCATGGCGATGTCGGCAAGTGGCGCATCCACGTAGTCTGGATTGATATCTAAAAGATATTTGAAAGATTCCACGGCCTGTTCGTTTCGGTCATGGTCCTTGTTCTTCATACCGATGCGGAAGTAAACCGAATCCTTAAAAGCAACTTTTTTGTCCTTGAGGAAGGAAGAAGCCTTCATCACACCATCATCCATGTCGGAGAAGGAGGCGGCCATAAAGTCCATGGCTTCTTGGCGAAGATCCGCTGGATATTTCTTTTGGTCAGCGCCGACAATGTACTCGTAGTACTTTTGGGCTGCAGCATCGTATTCTGCCGTGTTGTAGAAGGATTCTGCAAGATGGTACATCGCAAGGGCGGCTTCTTTACCTGCCAAGGCGTCAAACCCGGCAACCTTAGTGTAAGCATTGATCGCTTCTTTGAACTTGCGATTGGTGAAGAAGTATTCGCCAATACGAAGCCATGCTTTGCCGACCAATCCATCATTGGGCCAATCTTCTACAAGCTTCATTCGAAGTTTATAGGCCTTTTCTTCTTCCATGGATGATTCGAGAACAGCTGCGGCCTGATAAAGGACATTGGGCATCTTTGGATTCTTATTGTACTTCTTGATGAAGTCCATAAAATGTTCCAAAGACTTGTCATGATTGGGGCGCGGCGGCTCCCCTGGATTCTTGCACTTGGCGGGCTGGTTGTCGCGATCGGCACACCAAGCCATTTGCTCTTCATAGGCTGTCATCGCAGCCAAATTCTTCAAATCCTCCGATTTGAACGTAAAGGTACCCAAAGCACTCAGTGCATTCGCGCAACGTTCGTCCTGACGACCTTTGCAACGGTCAACCAGCTCTTGCCATTGGGCAATGTTTTTCTTGAGTTCTTCCTCGGACAATCCACCTTCGCAAGCAGTTTTAACCTGTTGCTTCAGAAGATTGTAGGACCCTTTGCACTGCTCGTATTCAGGTGTGCCTTTCGACAATGCCTTGCACTTGTCGAACAATTGTTTGGCTTCCGCTTCTTTATCCTTACAGACATTGTCGGCGGAGAAGCTCGCTCCAGCGAGCATCAGGATTACTGTGAGTGTTTTTAGCAAATGATTCATCATTCTCTCAATGGGTTCCCGTGAAGCAAGGTCAACTGAATACATGCAATGAACGAAAGGGACTATTCCAGCTCGTCAAGCTTTGGAGTACTGGTGCTACCACTTCCGCCCAGCGTACCGACAGTAGCCAAAGTAAACTTGGCATCTTCGAGTACTCGCTTGCGGTTGGTTTCAAAACGGTCGCTCTGGATTACGCGCTGATTAAAGGACGCGAAGTCTTCGATGTTTTGGTTCGCCTTATCAAATGTGGGGCGCAATGCAGCACGCTTGCTTTCCACGCGAGGTGTTGGCAATTGACGGGCAAGATCCAAAGCCTTGGACTGAACGTCTTCAAATTCAGCTTGCATTCCTTCAAAAGCTTTGCGAGCAGAATCGCGACTTGCCTGGGAAATAACAGGACTCTCGGTCAGCCGTTCCGCATTCTTCAGCGAAGTGGTCGAATTTGGATAATCTTTTTGCATGTAGTAGCAATACCCTTCAACCAGGTACGCTTCGGCAAGCATAAAGGACTCTGGCATATTTTTGATAATCCATTGTGCATACTTTACGGCTTCCAGAGGCTTGTTGACCTTCAAGAAGGACCAACCCAAGGCAAGCATGGCTTCGTCGTACACATAGGACTCTGGCTTAATTTGGCCATAGAGCGCAGCAGCCTCAGGCAGGTTTGGAGTTTCACCGGAGAAGAAGATATGACCAAGCTTTACTTTCGCTGCATCTTGAATGTCCTTTTCGGACTGGTTCGAGGTGTTCTGCGAAATGATATCCTTGAATGAAGCCTCAGCCTCTGGCCATTTGCTGGAACGGGAATAGGCAATGCCCATGGTGTAACGAGCGTAGAAGTAGTTGGCATTGCCAGGCAAGATTGGGCTAAGGAGATCAACAGCTTCCGCATAGAGGCCCTGTTCAAACTTGATCTGACCCGCAACATAGTCCGCATCAGCCTTCACATCGGTGTCGGCAAATTTCTGGGCGATATTCTGGAACTTGATCATGGCTTCGCCGAACTTATTGTCCTTGTAGTCCACGTTCATTAGCTGAAAGTGGTACTTGGCGCGTTGGTCCGACTGTGGGTACTTCTTAATGGCCTCTTCGTACACGGCGATAGCAGCCTTGTGCATGCGCATATTTTCAAAGGATTTGCCTTTGTAGAAAGCGGCTTGGTCCACAAGATGGAAAGCTGGATACTTGGTGATCACTTTTCCAAAGGCATAGGCAGCCTCAAGGAATTGACGGTTCAAGTACAGACGCATGGCGCGACGGTAATCATTTTCTGGTTCGATTTTCAAGCGGCGGTAACGGGCTTCACCAATGGATTCTTCACGGGTTGGACCGAAACGCGATGTAATCTTGGTGGACCAGATGAATCCACGGTTCTTCTTTTCGATGATATCGTCATGGGACATTTCAAGATCAAGCTGGAGGTATTTGAAGAAGTTTACATCCTTCACATTCACGGACGCGCCAAGAACAGGATAGCCTTCCTTGGTAAAACGAAGCCGAACACCGAGCAACGGAGAGAGGTAATAAGTTGCTGTGAAGCTGTTTTCGATGTTCATTCCTGTGCCACCTTCTTCCGTCTTATGGATAAAGTCGATGACACTCACCTCAGCCTTGACTTCGAGCATGCGATTGAGACCACGGTAGTACACAGACGCATTGATGTTGGAAGGAATCAAATAAGCATTTGGAGAAAACTGATGAACAAAGGTATAGCTTGAGGACTGATCCATGCTGATGGCGGGTGCCAAGGCATTTTGAATGGCAAGACCCACTTGAAGATGACCCAGCTTGGAATTATTGATGGGATTCCAGCTTGCGCCGACATCCAAGCCCGTAGTGAACTGTTTGTTGATGCCAAATTGATCAATCTGCAGAATGGCAAGATCCATACCGATTGCCAAGGCATGCATTGCGCGCCAAGCGTAACCGAGCATGACCGCATTTTCAATATACTGCTCGCCACCTTCGATCACCGCTCCGTTCTCAAAGATCGAGAAGCCAAAGGAGTGGTCGTAGTCGTATGGAACAGCAAGGGACAAGTATTCCTGGCCAGCCTCACCACTAATGGTGCGGAAGATTCCAAAGGAGACTTCGAGCTGATCGTGCTCGGCGATACCCGCCGGATTCACATACATCGAGGCGTTTTGGCCAAATTCACCGAACCAGTCATTTTGCTGGTACTTGTGAGGACTATAGGTAGGTTCCGCAACCACGAAAGTGGATAAGCAAAGCCCGAAAGTAATCGATTTGATGAGGGTACCGAAATTCACCGATAGTCTCCCTGTTAATTCTGACGAATAAATTCAATTCTTCTGTTCTTCGCGCGACCCTCAGGGGTCTTGTTTGACGCGATTGGCACAATCTGTCCCTTGCCTTCAGTGGACAAGCGATCAGAAGCCACACCCTTTGAAACCAAGTAATCTTTCACAGCATCTGCACGCTGCTTGGAGAGTTCCTGATTCTTAACCTTGGCACCTTGGTCATCGGTATGACCAATGATCTTGAACTTGGAATCAGGGAAGGCCACGAGCTGGTCAGCCACATTGTTCAGCATGACAAGAGATTCTTCTTTGACCTTTGCGCTTCCACTTTCAAATTCGACTCCTTCAAGCAAGAATGTCTTGGGAGGATCGACAGGAACCACATCGGGGCAACCGTCATCATCTTTGAATCCATTCATGGTCTCGGACTTGTCTGGGCACTTGTCAAGATCATCCTTGAGGCCGTCATTGTCATTATCAAAATCGGGGCAGCCGTCACCATCTTGGAAGCCGTCTTTATCTTCGCGGTCGGCAGGGCACTTGTCTTCGGCATCTGCAACGCCGTCAGCATCATTGTCAAGATCGGCACAGCCATCTTCGTCTTCAAAGCTGTCAAAATCCTCTGCAACATCGGGGCAAGCATCTTCGGAATCAGCAAGGCCATCGCCATCGGAGTCACCATCCACAGATGCCTTTTCTTCTTTTTCGAGAAGGCCAATGTCCAATTTTCCTTTACCGCGCTTGATCATTGGCGAGCGGGAGGATACAAAGAAGTTTGGCTTGGAGAGGGATGGGTTGATGAATTTTGGATCCAGAGAAATATTGGTGCGATTCACCTTGATAAAGCGATTGAACGGGTAGTAGTTCTTGAAGATGTTGTTGAATTCCACCTTGGTCTGACCTGCGGCAGGGTCCGCAAAGATTCCGTAGTAATGGTTTTCCATGAAGATATTGTTGCGTGCGACGATGTTGGATGGTCCCATCAGGGTGAGGCCCGAATAACCATTGCGCATCACGACATTCTGCTCAATCTTGGTGTCTAAGGACTTTGCGCCCCAGGTCAAAATTCCGGACCAGCGATTGCCATAGATCACATTGTTGCGGACATCAGGGAGCGAGATGAAGGCGCCCAAGCCCGTTGCGTGATTGTCAAGAATCCATGTGTGGTGAATGGAGGGGGCGGCGTTCTCGCAGAGAACTCCCTCAATTCCGTTACGGATGGTGACATGGGAGATTTCGGCTCCGGATGTACCCATGACGGTAGGACCCCGCCTTCCACCATCGATGATGGTCGTGATTGGATCTTCGCCCTTTACGACAACGCCCATCACAAGGGTGATGTTTTCGTCGTAAACTCCTCGTTTCACAAAAATGGTGTCACCAGCATCGGCATTGCCCAATGCGTCCCCAATTTTTTTGAACTCGCCAGGGACATTGATTGTCTTGGCGGCCACATGTTCCGTGAGCAACAAAGCCCCGGCTAGTATGAAGATCAGCTTTTTCGAGATCATAGGATTCCAAATCTCCACATGGTTACCCACAGAAAAATATAACGGGAATATATCTTCAAAAAACTCATTAGTCAAACATTTTCAAAACTTATTCGAGCCCATTGCGGATGAGCGGGAATAAGCTGAGTTTGCTTGGCTCAAGTTTGTTCCGGGGCTTCTTCTTTTTTTTCTTCTTGGATGTGCACCCGCACATCCTGGCAGAGACGCTTTATGTTTTGCAACACTTTGCGCGCCCTTGTTCCTGCGGACTTGTTTCCACGCTCGAATTTTTCGTATTCGCGCTTCAAGCTTTCGACTTCTTGTTCCAGACTCTGGATCAGATTCATGGATCCTCCCAAAAAAAATGCGTTTTTGGGAAAATAAACACAAATTGGGGATATAAGCACGGTTGTAAAAAGAAATTTACACCAAATGGAAAATATCACTCGGTCTTGATGGTTCGCCGTGCCTCTTTCCAGAGGCTAACTAGCGTGGTTTGGTCCCTGCGCCCCCAGACCGCCAGAAGGATTCCATCAACTCTTCCAACGATGACCCTTGTTCTCCCTTGAATGAACTCCGTCCACTCATCCCCGGATGTGGCCGGCTTGGTGCCTTGAAGGGCTAGCTCCTGATAGAAGCCCGCAAAATCAGACTCATCCAAAGCCTTGAGACTTCTTGCGGCACTCCAAGGCCCGACCTGGTCCTGATAACGCTGACAGAGCATGGAATTTGGCAGGTTGACACCCAAGAATACCCCCTTTTGAACTGAAGCACCGGAAGGGGAGCGCGCCCGAAGAGGCAAGGTCAAAAAGGCTGCCGGGAGGGTTCCCCCCGTTTCGGGAAAGGAACCCACCAGGGAATCCATCGCACCCTGCTCGGGGAGACGATGGGGGGAGCTACGAAAAAGAAAGATCCAGCGACCACTCCAAATGGATTGCTCCACGACTTGCCCAATGATTCTTGGCATCCGTTCGGGTCCGAGACCCCGATTCAGCCAACTGGCGTAGGCGACAACTGGATCCGCATACTCCTCAATGTTTATCCATAATGAATCGTCGGGGGACAAGGCATAGGAAAGCGTTGCGCGGGCCTTTGCCGATGGCTCCGCAGAACCTTGTGGGACCGAACCCAATGCGACCGTAGAAGGCCGTATTCCGGCATAGGTGACTAAGCGCAGCTGAACGCCCACCAAGGTCCCATCTGGATTTCCACAGGCCACCAGAAAAAGCAAAATCAAACCGGAAAATATTCCTTTCCTCATACTTGACGACCTGGACATTGCCCAATAATGGGGCTCATTGTCCCCAGGGGGCATTCTCCGCAACCACCCAAAGCCATGCGGCAGAGGCGATCACAACCGGATGGTTCCAAAAAAAAGGATAGTCCATAGGAAACCTTGGCAACTTGTCCAGGAAAAATGCCCGAAAACATCTTTTGAAAATATTGAAACTTTTCCACTTCCGAGTGGGTTTCCATCCATACTTTGGGATCTGGTCCAAATATTTTTAGCCAGCGCCTTGCTCCTGGGGCGATTGGCCAGGGCCAGGGGTTCCCGGAGGCAAGGGGGACTGGGCGAATGGGCAGAGCCAACCCTCGCGGATTTTCATCGCGCAAACGGGCAAGCAGAGAGACAACCTTGGGCCTCACCACACTGGATTTTCCCATAAAATATAGGGTAGAAAGGGACTTCCAAGCCTGAGCCATGTCCATCGATGGTAAGGCCAAATGGACTTCCTGACCCAGTTTCCTTTTCCAATGGCCGATGCTTGTCAGAATCCCCAGTACATGGGCCATCATCGGCCAATCGCGGGTCCAACCCAAGGCCAGCACCGCTTTGTTTACCCTGGCTTCCCGTGGGGCCGGCAGGTTGAAACACTCAAGCCCAGGAAACTCCCCCCGCAGGGCACAGACAACTTGGGCTACTCCCGCCAAAGGAATGGACTGGTGCAAAGCGACTCCCGCAATAGCCCAAAGAACCCTTTCTTCTTGATCTTGAATGTCGCTGATTAGCATAGAAAGCGGGTCGGGCTTGGAGGCGAGGATCTCGCAAAATTCCCTTGTGGCCCGGATCCGCTCCGGGTTCTTCTTTAAAAAGCCCATTGGGGATGCCCTAAATCAGCGACTGTCCAAGTCGGACGTTTTGCCCAATCAAATTCCGGAACAAGTCGGGATGCCTCGCGCGGATTTCTTTCGAACATACCAGCACAACCGTGGAACCCAACTCGAAGGCGCCAAGCGGAGAGCCCTTTTGCAGGTGAATGGGGTGTGATGGCCGCCAAGTGCAGAGAGGATCGCTTCGCGAAGGAACCTTGCTTGAATTTGTCAATATCGCATCGGTGTAGGCCAGGGATATCCGTCCGACATTGGTGGCTCCGACCTTTACCACGAGGACTTCGCCGCCCAAGTCAGCAAGAATATGGCTTGTCACTCGCTCATTTACGCAAAACAACTCATCGATTTGCTCCACGCTGTTTCGATTTACCGGCCAAAGGGTTCCTGGACAGTACAGAGCGGATTCGAGCGCGCCAGCAATGGGAGAATGAATTCGGTGGTAATTGAAAGGAGCCAGATAAATCACCGCGAAAATGCCTCCACGGAAGCGTTCGGCCAGCTCGGAATTGCGAATAAGCCGATCCAGGGTGTACTCTCTCTGCTTCGCCTGGATCATGCCCAAATTTGGCTGGTCCAATGTCCCCCACTGGGAAAGCTTGCCATCCACCGGGCTTGTCAGTTCCTCGCTCGCCATCGGCCGGGCACCCGCACGAAGCTCACGAATGAATAGCTCATGGACATTCCGGTATTCAGCCTGGGGTTTGGCGGCATCGCTCATGTCAATTTGGAACTGGCGCACAAACCAATCCCGGAATGCCGCGGAAAAAATCGGAACCCGCGCCCTGGCAACCACTCCAAAGGCTTGACTGATTGCATTGCGGGGGAGGAGGCGTAAAATAGGAATCCAATTCATGGTGGGAATTTAAAAAGAAAGGAGCTGAAGAAGGGTGCGCTTTTGCCCGGACCCACACAAAAAGCAAAACCGAGTAGTGTGACTACTCGGTTTAATGCGGATGCGCGGACTTGAACCGCGATGCCATTGCTGGCGCTAGCACCTCAAGCTAGTGTGTCTACCATTCCACCACATCCGCGTGGGGCAAATCAGGGCGTTGGTTTTTGCGTTTCGGGAGCACCCTGAAGATCAGAGATTCCCTTAGGCAAAACCGCACCAAGACCTGTTGATTCCCTTTTGAGCTCTGTACCTTGAACAGTGGACTCATGCTGAGTCGCAAGCACGCTCAAGAGCAGAACGCAACCCATGAGCGCCAAGGCAACCCAACGGGTAAGCTTTTGCACGAAAGTTGCCGCGCCTGTTCCGGAAAAAGTTTGACTTGCACCACCTGTGAGCCCGGCCAAGCCGCCCATCTTGTCATTCTGAAGAAGGACAAGAAAAACCAGCGTGACGCACAGGAACACGTGTACAGCGATTAAAATCCAGAACAGAACGGACATCTACATTCCTCAAACAGATTGTTCGGCGGCGGTAACAATAGCAATAAACAAGTCAGCTTTCAAGGCTGCCCCGCCAATTAATCCGCCATCGATGTCTTTTTGCTTGAGAAGACCCGCGGCATTATCGGGCTTCATGGAGCCACCGTATTGGATGGTAATGGACTCGGAAACCTTCTCTCCGTAGATTTCTTTTACTGTGGAGCGGACAAATGCCTGGGTGTCTTGGGCCTGTTCGTCGCTCGCGGTAACGCCGGTGCCAATGGCCCAGACGGGTTCGTAGGCAATGACTGTGTTCAGTGCATCAGCTTCGGAAAGACCCGCATACGCGCCGGTGACCTGGGTGCGGAGAACGGTTTCGAGGGTACCGCCCTGGCGCTCAGCGAGGGTTTCACCGATGCAAATGATGGGCTTTAGGCCTGCTGCCAGCGTCTTCTTGACTTTCTTATTCACAGAGACATCGGTCTCGCCGAAATATTGGCGTTGCTCGGAATGGCCTAAAATGATGTATTCGACGCCGAGATCCTTGACCATATCCACGGAAACCTTGCCGGTGAAGGCGCCCTGGTCTTCAAAATGGACATCCTGGACGGCCAATTTCACATTGGTGCCCTTGACCACATCGGCAACCTTGGCGGTAGCGAGGAAGGTCGGAGCGATCACCACTTCGGTGTTCTTGATTCCTTTGGCGGCTTCGACGACGGCCTTGGCGAGTTCTACGGACTGGGCAACGGTCTTGTTCATTTTCCAGTTGCCGGCGATGATGTATTTACGCATGTGTGAATTCCTAATAGGGAGTGGGGTTAATTAAAAAAAACAGAAAGTGGAAAGTGAACAGCCCGCATCTCTGCACGATGTTCCAGTGGAAAGTGGAAAGTTTCAACGCGACCTCGCACTAATGAAGTACCGCCAGCAACTTTCAAACTTTCCACTTTAGAACTTTCCACTTGCATTCTCTTACTTATCGCTCAGGGCTGCAACGCCGGGGAGGACTTTGCCTTCCAGGTATTCAAGAGATGCGCCACCACCGGTGGAGGTGTGGGTGACCTTCTTGTCTGCGCCGTACTTTTTGGCTGCGGTAGCCGTATCGCCACCGCCAATCACGGTGATTGCACCATTCTTGGTGGCTTCAACGATGGCTTCGGCCATGGCCTTGGTGCCTTTTTCAAAAGCTTCAAACTCAAATACGCCCGCAGGACCGTTCCAGATGATGGTTTTGGATTCCAGAATCGCCTGGGTGAAAATATCATTGGACTTCGGACCACAGTCCAAGCCCATCCAGCCATCAGCAATGCCGGTGGCATCGGAAGCGGTACCCGTGGCAGCATCGGGAGCGAATTTGTCTGCAGTGATAAAGTCAACAGGGAGAAGGATCTTGCGGCCCTTGTCGGCAGCTTTCTTCATGAGTTCGGGGACGAGTTTTGCGCCCTCTTCGTCAAAAAGGGAATTTCCGATGGTCATGCCGGAGATGATCTTCTTGAAGGTGAAGGCCATTCCGCCACCGATGATAATCGTATCGGCCTTGTCCAGAAGATTATTGATAAGCTGGATCTTATCTGCAACTTTAGCGCCACCGAGGATGGCGAGCAACGGACGTTTGGGGCTTTCGAGCACGGCGCTGAATGCGTTGAGCTCTTTGGCCATGAGGTAGCCACAGGCGCGCTGGGGCAATTGAACGCCGGTCATGGAGGAATGATCGCGATGGGCAGTGCCAAACGCGTCATTGATGTAGACATCTGCAAGTTTGGTGAGAGAGGCCCGGAAGGCTTTCACATCTTCATCTTTGGCTTTGAGCTTGGAGCCATCTTCCAGCTTGACCTTGCCTTCTTCTTCGATGTGAAAACGCAGATTTTCGAGAAGGATAACCTCACCGGGAACGGCTTTGGCACAGGTGGCTTCGACTTCGGGGCCGACGCAGTCGTTCAAGAACTTTACGGGCTTGGAAATAAGCTTGGAAAGAGCCTCGGCCACTGGAGCCAGAGAGAACTTGTCAATTTTTTTGCCATCGGGACGACCGAGATGACTCATCAGAATGACGGCAGCGCCTTGATCCAATGCGTATTTGATCGTGGGCAGAGCCGCTTCGATGCGCTTGGTGTTGGTAATCGCGCCGGTGACTTTGTCCTGGGGAACATTGAAGTCAACACGAATAAGAACGCGCTTGCCCTTGAGATCCAGATCTTCGATAAACAACTTGGCCATGATACACCTCGGTTGGGTTGAAAGGAAAAGATTTTGGCTAAAAGTAAAAAAAAATGGCCTCCTCGGAAGAGAAAGCCAGAATTCAGGCAGGTCAAGCGCATTAATACGCAAACAGGATATTTTTAAAGGGTCATGCCCAGCACCCCCTATTCCGGGGGCAGGCTCATATCGCAGAATATTGTTGAATGGTGCGGTGATGCTCCACACAGTGGATAGTGCTCGACTTGATATGCCTGTTCCGCTTCAGCGGTTACAGGCACATATCCACTGTGTGGAAATTGGCGAAGCCAAAAGTGGCCAAGCTTTGCATAGCTGCCAGTAACCGTAACTGG
>CAIRAY010000131.1 GCA_903876665.1 uncultured Fibrobacterota bacterium
CCAGTTACGGTTACTGGCAGCTATGCAAAGCTTGGCCACTTAGGGCTTTGCCCTTTCCACACAGTGGATATGTGCCGGTAATCGCCGAGGCGAAACCGGCATATCAAGTGGAGCACTATCCACTGTGTGGACCATCACCGCACATCTACCGGAGTTCTGTGATGCCCATGCTGGGCATGACAAGAATAACCGAGGCCCATTGCAAAAAGCATGTCATGGCCGGAACGGCCATCACCGCACATCTACCGGAGTTCTGTGATGCTCCACACAGTGGATAGCGCTCGACTAAGCAACAAAGTTGCAAGTCGCCAAGCTTTGCATAGCTGCCAGTAACCGTAACTGGCAGCACATCGGCCGTGCCGGGCATGACAAGACTAGCCGGCATGACAAGACTGCCGGGCTTGCGCGCTTATTCTAGCACATCAAGATTGACGATATGGTCGTTGAGCTTGACCAGGGTGCGGTCGCTCTTGTTGAAATCGGCCGTGACGATAAAAGACGAAATCCCCAGGTCGGAAATCTTCTGCATGTACTTCTTTTTGAGGAGATGGTTGATCTCGTCGGTGTGGGACATGCTCATGACCTGGTGCACCATGGTCCGGGCTTCTTCGTAGCTCACGGACCGGATGAACTTTTTGCACTCCATGATGTTCCACGGGGTCATGGAAAGCTCATCAACGCCAAGCCCAAGCAAGAGCAGAGTGGAAAGGGGCTCGGTCACCATTTCACCACAAACGCTCACGGTAATTCCTTCACGATGCGCCGCTTGCACCACATGATGGATCATGCGAAGCACTGCGGGATGGTGGGGCTGGAACATGCTGGCGATACGCTCGTTGGAACGGTCGACCGCCAGAGTAAACTGAATGAGGTCATTGGTCCCGATGCTGAAAAAATCAACCTCGCGAGCGAGCTCATCCACCATGATCACGGCGGCAGGAACCTCCACCATGATGCCAATCTCGTAGGGAGGAACATCGACGCCTTGATCCAGGAGTTCCTGCTTTACGGCCGCAAGAATCCGCTTGGATTCCTGAATCTCGTGCACGGAGGAAATCATGGGGAACATGATCCGCAGATTGGAGCACCCCTCGCCGGCGCGCAAAATCGCACGCAGCTGGGTTTTGAAAATTTCGGTTTTGTCGAGGCAGACGCGGATGGAGCGCCACCCCATGAAGGGATTGGACTCATCGGTGGCCGACAATTCCGGAATGATTTTATCGCCACCGGCATCGAGGGTACGGATGGTTACAGTAAGGGGATTAAGCCGGTGGATAATGTAGCGATAGGCTTCCGTTTGTTCTTCGCAGCTCGGATTGCCCTTTTGAATAAAGAGGAATTCCGAGCGGTACAGGCCCACGCCCGTCGCTCCCATGGTCTCCACCTCGTCAGCTTCCATGGGAAATTCGATGTTGGCCATCAGCTTTACGTACTTGCCGTCCAAGGTCTGGGGCTCTAGCCTGCGCGTGGTCAGGAGCTCCTGCGCCTGCCGCTTGAAGGCCTCAATCTTGGCTTTGTATTTTTTGATGTCCGAATCGAGCGGATTGATGATCACGAGCCCGTTCGAGCCATCAACGATCATGAAATCACCGGCTTCGGCCTTGACCGAAATGTCGCTCAAGCCAGACACAGCAGGGATTTTGAGCGCGCGCGCCAAGATGGAAACATGGGACGTGCTGCCACCCGTGTCCGTGGCAAAAGCCATGGCCTGACCCTGTTTCAGCTTGATCACATGGGACGGATTCAGGGTATGCCCGATGAGAATGGCACTCTCTTCGATGGTCATTCCTTCCATGGACATCACTGGCCCGGAATCACCTAATAAAGCCATCATGCGATTGTACAAGTCGCTCAAGTCGACAGAGCGCTCCCGCAACAGCTGGATGGGGCTTTGCTCGAACTGGGAGATAATTTCCTTCATGCGCACATGGAAAGCCCAGCGCGAATTCTGGTGCTCCTTGCGGATGGCCTCAAGAACAGGGTCAATCAGAGTGGGGTCCTGAAGGATCATCATCTGCGCATCGAGAATGCGAGCGTCATCCTTGGAAACCATCTTCTGAATATTCTGTTTGGCGATTTCGAGTTCGCGCAAGGATTGCCGCACGGCTTTCTGGAAAAGCGAGAGCTCCTTGGGCACCCGTTCAGGCAAAATTGGATCGGAAGATACGGAAAATTCCTGGTTGACCAATTTCTGCACCCGTCCCATGGCATAGCCAGGAGACGCAGGCACCCCCGTCATCATTAGGCGACGCTTAGGGGTCGTAGTGCTCTTCATTGAATCGGTCATTAAATAGCTTTTCCAGCTTCTGGAAGGTATCGTCCTCGTCCGAGCCATTAATTTCAAATTGGACTTCGGAGCCCGGAGTGATGGCAAGCATCATCACATTGAGAATGCTTTTGGCGTTGGCCCGTGTTCCACCGTAAATGAGGAACACATCGCTCTGGGCGCGACTGGTAATGTCGACAATGGCGCCGGCAGGGCGGGCGTGGACGCCCATTTTATTGATTACCTTGAGTGTGCGAATTTTCATAGGTCAGAAGATGTCAATGTTTACATCAAGACCATCTTTCAGAATCGTCTTGAAAAGGGAATCGGCCGTGATCACAGTATTGGAAAGATCGTCATGCAACTTGCGGTCATTCAAAAGAATTCCCATGGTGTTGTCCTGGCGTTGGAGCTTGCCCACGATTCCATCCACACGGCCCATCAGGGAATCGAGTCGCCCAAGCATGCCCTTGGTGTCCGTGGCGAGAAGCTGGGCATCAGCCACGAGGCCCTTGACGGGTGCGCGGTTTTCGTCGAGTACTTCGTTCACCTTGCGACCAGCATCGTCCAGGCGTCCCAAGGTTTGCTTCAGAGCGGGATCGGTTTCATCGATCAGACGCCCGACACGCAACTCCAAGTTTTCGGTGCGCTCGAGCAAGCTATTGAACCGTTCGCGGAATTCCGGCGTAGCGAAAGTAGAGTCCACCACGCCCTTGACCACATTGACCAGGACCCGGGTAGAGTCGAACACTTCGCCAGCGAGCCCCATGGCCTCGGCGATACCTGCATCAAACATGCCACTGATGGTGTCACCAGGCAGCCAGGACTCCGGAGAATTCCCGAGCAAAATTCCAATCTGACGCTCTCCCATAAGGCCAATGTTCTGGACGCGAATCTCGGAGCCTTTGGGGATCTGCACGTCGTCGCGCAGGCGAATTTGTACGCAAACCTGGGAACCCACGAGCTCCATGGATTCCACCTTGCCCAATTTGACGCCGTTGACTTTGACGGGGTCGTCCAGGGTCAGGGTGCTGACTTGGCTGAACTTCAAAAAATATCGGTGGAAATTTTCGCGCGGATCACTGTCATTCAGGAAAAGAATCCCAAACACCAAAATCACCATCGAGAGGAGAACGACAGCGCCAACAATGTAATAGAGCTTTTTGTCTGTTTTCATGCGAGCTTCTATAATCTAAATAATTATCTAGCCTATTCGTCTTTTTGAGGACCCCAGACTAGAATATGTCCACATTCATGTCCAACCCCTTTTTGCGGAGCTCCTTGATGAACTCCCGCATTTGATGGACCATGTCCTTGGCGGAATTTTGAAAAGTACTGTCATTGAGCATGAGTCCGGCACTATTTTGCTTTTCTTTTAGGCGTCCAGTCAGCCAGTCCCCTTGTTTGGAAAGGGATGCGGCCTGGCCGGAAAGGGAAATGAGGCTCGCGTCAATTTCCTTGACGCCTTGGGCTGTCGCCGAAATCCCAGGACCGAGCTCCCTTTTCAACGTGTCGATCCGGGAAAGCACCCCGCGGACTTCCTTTTGCAAAACCCTTAGGGAATCCCGCCAATCCACCAGGTTCCGGTCGAGGCGGTCTAGGGAATTTGAAGCGCCAGAAACCACATTCCCAATGCGGGCTTGAACTTCCGGATTCCCCACAGTGGAATCCCAGACGCCAATGGAAGTCGTCAGGAGGGTATCCACCGAAGAAAGAAGCGCGCCGGCCATAAAGACCAGCCGGGTTGAACCCTGGTCATAGCCACCTCGAATGGAATCCTCTTCCCGATAAAAATCCTTGGATTGGCCCACTCGGATTTCCACTTCCCGCTGGCCTAGAAGCCCTGTATTCACTACCCGGAATCGGGAATCCCGAGGAACGCTGATTTTCTTCTCGATACGCAGAAGGACCAGGACCCCATCCTCACGCAAGGTGGTCGAGGTAACGTACCCCTTCTTCATTCCCAGAATTTGAACCGAGTTCCCTTCACGCAGCGTTCCGACCTCGGGAAACAGCACCGAATAGTTGCGGTAGGGACGTAGGGGACTTTTGGGATGAAAGGCAAACCAACACGCCACGGCAAACAACAGAAAACCAAGAAGGCCTACCGCGAAGCGCCCGTTGCCTACACTGAATTCATTATTGGTGGAACTACTCATAGAATCCGGAAATCTGGCGGTACCAGAAGATGTTGTCCTCTTCCTTGCCCCGGGCCATTTTGTCCTCGATCGCCTTCATCAGGGACTTGTTGAATTCGGCCGCCGTATCTACTCCTGCCTGTTTCATCAGGGTGTTCATAGCAATCACTTCGGAAATCACCGTGATGTTTTTTCCCGGCAGAACCGGAATCACCACGCTCGGGATTTTGACGCCCATGATGTCTTCGAATTGGGAGGCGAGACCCGTCCGGTCATAGGTTTCATTTTCCTGAAAGTACTGAAGTTCGACAATAATTTCGACTTTTTTGACCTTGCGCACCGCATGGATTCCAAACATGGAACGCACATCAATGATGCCAACTCCACGAATTTCCATGTGGTGGTTTATAATAGAGTCACAATGTCCGATAATGCTGTTTCCAAGGCGCACGAGCTTGACCGAATCATCGGCAACCAGGCGATGACCCCGTTCCACCAGGTCAAGAACGCACTCGCTTTTTCCAATATTTGAAGCCCCGATGTAAAGCATTCCCACGCCATACACATCGACAAGACTTGCATGCACAATCACGAAAGGCGAAAACCAGCCCTCAAGTTCCCGATTAACTCCGCGTACAAACTCTGCGGTATTTTTCCGGGTAACCACAAGAGGCACATTTTGGTTCTGGCACATTTCCAGAAGCTCGGGATGGGGCAAAAGCCCGTGGCAAAGAACCCAAAGGGGGCATTCGAAGGAGCGTAGCCGATCAAAAACTTCGCGACGACGTTCAGGGCCAATCGACTCCAGATAGCTCCATTCGGTGGTGCCGACCATCTGGATGCTTTGCCTGGCAAAAACATCCGTGAATCCGGCAAAAGCAAGGCCGGGCCTGTGAATGTCCGGCTCAGAAATCAGAGTACGCAGGGATTCGGGAGGGGTCTTCAGCTCCAGCTCAAGCTGTGCCGCGTACTGCTCAAAAAAATCACGCGCCGGAAAGTTCTTCCGACGCTGAATGATGATGTCTTTTAGTCCGTGTGAAGCCAATCAAACTACCAACGAAGCCACGGGCTGAGCCTTGTGGTCCTTGAGTTTTTCGTTTTCCTTCTTGAGCTGGCGTTCGGCACGCTCAATGGCGATTTCCAGGGCTTTGCCCATGTTTTCCTCTTCACCTTCCGCAGTAATGGTATTGTGAAGAATGTTCACGATAAATTCGGCACGCCGTAAATTTTTCTTCTCCGCGTCCAAAATAACGGTGATATCGGTGATGTTGGGGTAAAATCTCTGCAAGCGCTCCGCTTCCTCCTGCACTTTTTGTTGTAGTGCTTCTGATGCGTTAAAATGTCTTGCAGTCACCTTAATATTCATAGGACCTCCAATTTGACAGGATGTCATGCATCCCATTCTTTTATTATACAATCATTTCCAGCAAAAAATCCACTCTTCCTCAAAAAGCTTTAACTCTCATTTGGAATAGGAATTTTTGTCCGGGCTATAGCTTTTTCCGAATCCGGCTAGGCAAAATTCCCAACACCTCCCGGTATTTGGAAACGGTACGGCGGGCGAGCTTCAGTCCATCCCGCACTTCCAGCAGCTTGACGATTTGGTCGTCGGAATATGGCTTGTCCTTGGGCTCGGTGGAGAGCAGGCGTTTGATCGCCTCCTTGGCAACGGAGGAACTGATTTCGGAACCGTCTTCCTGTTCCACCCCCGCAGTAAAGAAATCCTTGAGCTCGAGGACGCCCCAGTCCGTCTGAACATATTTCCCGTTGGTCACCCGGTTCACTGTGCTGATATGCATGGCAATTTCTTCGGCAATGTCCTGCAAAATCATGGGTTTCAGGTTCCCTGGACCCCGCATGAAAAACTGCTTCTGCCGGCGCAAAATTGCGTCCATCACCTTGAGCATCGTCGTTTTGCGCTGGCCGATGCTCTTGATGAGGAAGTCAGCGCTTTTCATCTTTTCGCGGATATACTTCTTGTCCTTGGAGCTGGTGTGGGAATCCAATAGGAGGTCCGAATAGCTTTTGGAAATGCGTAGCCGTGGCAGGGACCCGTCATTGAGGCGGATTTCCAAATCACCGTGGTCATTTTCCACCACCATCAACTCGGGAATTTTGGTGGGCGCCGTATCCCCTCCGGCAAGGACACCGGGCTTTAGGTGCAAGTGGGCAATCTCGTTCAAGATAATGTGCTTGACCTGCTCGGGGGTTATGCCCATTTTTTTGGAAATGTCTGCGTACTCGAGCTCCGTAAACAGGTCAAAATACTTGTCAATAATTTCAACGGCTTCCTTGGAAATATCATCCCGACGCCACGCCTGCAGCAATAGGCATTCCCTGAGATTCCGTGCACCAACGCCCGGTGGATCCAGGGATTGCAACACATGCAAGGCTTCGCGGACGGAAAGGTGGGTGTTTTCGAGCGCAAGATCGCCCCGTAGCATATTCTCAATTTCCACCCCGATGGGGTCTTTGAGCAAGGCTGCGGCATCGATGCCCGGAGGAAGTGGTCGTAGATAACCATCATCATCAATCAGTTCGATCAGGTAGCGGACTAGCGCATCCACTCGGGGGGACAGCGCGCGCTCATGAAGCTGGTCCAGCAAGTGGCTTTCCAGAGTCTTGGAATAGGTCTGGGCACGCTCCCAAGAATCTCCGGGGGCTGGCTTGGACAGGTCTTCCCCATCGTGCACGCCAAAATCAATATTCTCCTGCACCTGCTTTTCCCAGGCCACCTCATCCACGCTGGACTCCTGGGAAACGAACTCGGGAGCCAGATCGATTTCACGGTCTTCTGCGGAAAATTCGTCGCCACCTTCGTCCGCGGGCATTTCGTCAAATTCCTCCCCGGTGTCTTCCCGCTCCTCACGATCGTCGGCAATTTCGAGCAAGGGGTTCATCAGGATCTCCTGCTGAATCATCTGCTCCAATTCGAGCGTATTGGCCTGAAGCATGTTGATCGATTGGATCATCTGAGGCGCAAGCTTTTGCTCAAGCCGCATCGAGGTATTTTGCTGCATTCCTAAATTCACACATTCCTCCGCAATCCGCTAATCCAAGCGGAACGATTCGCCTAAATAAATCTTTCGGGCCTGCTCGTCCTGGGCAAGGAACTCGGAGGTTCCTTCCGTGAGCACTTGACTCCTGTACATTATATATGCCCGATCCGTGATTGACAAGGTTTCTCTGACATTATGATCCGTAATCAGCACACCCATGCCTTTGTCCCGCAATTGAGAAATGATGGATTGGATGTCCGCCACGGCGATGGGATCAATGCCCGCAAAAGGTTCATCGAGCAAAATAAAATCCGGGTCGCTCGCCAGGGCACGCGCAATTTCCAAACGACGCCGCTCTCCGCCCGAACAGGAATACGCCTTGGTTTTGCGGATGTGGCTTATCTTGAATTCTTCAAGCAATTGCTCGAGCCTTTCTTTGCGCGCCAGACGCTTCATTCCCTGCAACTCCAAAATTGCCATGATGTTATCTTCAACAGACAGCTTGCGGAACACCGAAGCTTCTTGCGGAAGATAGCCCACTCCGAGCCGCGCACGCTGGTACATGGGCTTGCGGGAAATTTCCACATCGTCCAGGAAGATGTGTCCGGCATCCGGACGCACCATGCCCACGATCATGTAAAAGGTGGTGGTCTTGCCCGCACCATTTGGACCAAGCAAGCCAACCACCTCACCCTGGGTGACGCGGATCGATGCCCCGGAAACCACCTGACGGCCTCCATAAACCTTCAGGAGATTGTCTGTCCTAATTGTATGAACATGCGTTTTCAGGTCCATTTATTTTTTCCCTTCCTTGACCGTTTTTTTGTCGGCCAGGCCTTTCTTGGACAAATCATAGAATACGCCGGTCGCCATGTTGCCGTTGATACGCAGGCGTTTGACCTTAGAAGAGTCAAAGGTTACGAAAATCGTATCGCCCAACGCCTCATTGCGGCCCGAAATCACCCGCTTTTTGTCGGTATACCAGTAAGTACTTTTGGCGCTTCCCAGTACCCGGGCATTTTGCATTTGCCCATCTTGAAATGCCAGTGCCAGGGTCTGGCCCGTCATTTTATTCACATAATTTTTCAAGTCTTCTTCCCAGAATTTCCCTTCTGCGCCAACGGTTACGTAGATGCTTTTCATCTTGTCTCCATCAAATTCAGCGAAGAGTGTGTCTCCGGTAACTTGTGTGTGTTTTAATGGGTCACCATTCTTGGGAGTCTCATCCTGCACTCCCAAGGCATTCTTCACCACGCGCACGGTTTTAAGTTTATCGCCCGCAAGCACGATGTGCATAGAATCTCCGGAGAGCTGGTTATCCTTGAGCTGACATTTGGGCTTGCCTACCAGAGAAAGCTTGTTGTTCTTTTTGTCGAACCAACCCGTGTCGCAAGTAACCACCAAGTCGCCCTGGGTAATCCTCACATTGCCAAAGGCTGAGGCCAGGTCCCGTTTGCGGTCATAGATAATATGGCGGGCACGAATAATCAGCGTGTCCGTTTTGTGTTTGACCGTGTCCTTGGTGTAACGATGTACCACCGGGGCCGAAATCAAGTCCAGGAATTCCGTCTTGCGATTGTATATGGCCCGCTCACCAAAGTAGGCGGCTTCGCCATTGCTGTCGCGAGCCACGATGGATCCAATGCCTTCTGCGATCTCAGACTTACGACGGTATTCTCCTGCGTTGGCCTTCATGGATCCCTTGGGATGCAAAAAGAGGAACCCGCCTTCGCAATGCACCACATCAGCATTTTTATTCCACATGGCCCGCTCGGTCCGCACCTGAACGCTATCATGCCTAAAGCGCACATCCCCGCGCAAAAGCAGAAAACCGCGCCCGCGTTCCACCGAAAGGGAATCCGCATGTTCCATCAAAAGAGGCTTGCTCTGGGCAAAGGCCATTGCACACAAACTAAACCAAAGAGCCACCACCCATTTTATCATGGTGGACCGCCAATACGCTTACGAGGAGCAAGCAAATTTGGACGACCTAGTGGCGAGACCTTTGCAGGGGAAGACTTGAATGAGGATGAGGATAAGGGAACAGAAACAGAGGATGAGGATAATTTCGCCAGAGAATCCTGGGCGGCCATGGATGCCCGGCTTTGCTCATCTTCGTTCTTCATGCGATCCGCGGCATCCTGAAATATCCCCGTGACATTCGATTCAATCTGCCAATTTTCCAGCCGCGCATCGGAAATAAACCCTTGGCCCTGAAGAACGTCTCCATCCTCGCTCACCACCCGGACATAGGATTTGGTCTGGACCTTGTTGATGCGCTTGTTCCAGATCAGGGAGTCGGCGCGCACCGAGGCGCCCTTGGGGGTCAGGGCATACACATGTCCATAAGCCTTCACATAACTCATCCGGGAATCCAACTCCCCGGAATCGCTACGTAAAAACGCCACTTTGTACCCAAGGCTGTCATAAATGTCTACGAAAACCGGGCGGGCAAAAACCCGTCCATCCCCACCCCACTTTTCCAACCAGGCTGTTTTCAATTTCCAGGAAAGATTTTTGCCTTCATAAAAATCCAACAGGGTGGTATCGCTGAAGAGCATCAAAGGCCGTTCGGGGATCTTTTCCAGAAAGGGCTCCTCCTCAACCTCGCTACAAGAGCCAAGCCAGGCTAACGCCATGAGGAGAATCGCCATTTGCAAAATCCGTGCCATAGATCATAATTTATGAAAAATCATAAGGAAAAGGGAAAATTTGATCCATTCGAAAATTCTTGTAGAATTCCTTCAAGTTTTTTTTGCCCGATTCCGATATTGGGTAATGTAGGCGTCTCCTTCCCGGAATTCCTACCAGTCCCTAAAGGCAATCTTCCCGATCCACTTCAAGGACTGTGATCAAAATGACTCTCCGATCACAAGGGTGAATAACCGCGGTTGTTCACCTTTGTTTTTTTTGGAAGGACTTAAAAACGCAAAAAATCGGCCTTTCGACCGATTTTTCTTTTTTTTGGAAGGCTGGGTTACTCGGCCCAGGTCAGCTGCATGCCCTGTTTGCTTTTTTCCAGGATGCGCTTGGGGATCTCAACCAATGGATTTTCGGCCAGGGAAAGAACCTTGAGGGTCCGGATATCCGCGAGGGATTCGGGAATGGCCGCAATGTTATTTTCATCGAGCACAAGCTCGGTGAGCGCCTTGAATTTGCCAAATTCGGGGGGAATCGAAGTCAAGTGATTTCCAGAAAGCATCAGCTCCAGGAGCTTGGGCAACTTGGCGAGGGAGGCTGGAATGCTCTTCAATTCGTTGTTATCCAAAAGCAATTCTTCCAGGGAACTCATGTCGCCAAAAGAATCGGGGATGCTCTGGAGGAGGTTGTCGTGCAAAGAAAGCTTGACCATACTGGTGAGCTTTCCGAGCGAAGCGGGCACATCCAGCATGTCGTTACCGGCAATATTCAGCTTGACGATTCGGGAAAGTTTGCCAATGGACTCCGGGAGTTCGGAAAGATTGTTGTAGCCCAGGTAAAGCTTTTCCAGATTCAGCAGGTCACCCAGACTGTCGGGAATCACCATCAAGTCGTTTTCGCTGACGGAAAGGCGACGAAGTTGCTTCAGGTTAGCAATTTCTTCGGGAATTTCGACCAGAAGGTTTCCGTCCAGAATCAGCTCCTCCAGCCATACCAGCTCAAAAAGCTGTGGTGGAAGAATTCGAATCCCTTGATTGGTAAAATCAAGTACGGTTTCTTTGTTCTTGCGGGCATTTTCAATTCGTTCTACAAGGGTCATATTCTTTCCTCTCCCTCAATCATAGAAAAAGTGCCCGAATCCACAAATCCTTTCCCTTCCATTCCGGAGTGATCTATGTTATTATATCCCAAAGCCCCAATCTTCAAGGAGAATCCATGGAAGAAGCAGTCCTGTTGGCAAGACTTCAATTTGCCATAACCACCGTCTATCACTTCTTTTTTGTCCCACTGACCTTGGGGCTTTCCATTCTTGTCGCCATTTTGCAAACCCAATGGTATCGCACAGGAAACCCACAGTACCGTGCTCTCACCAAATTCTGGGGCCGTCTGTTCCTCGTGAACTTTGGCATTGGACTTGTCACAGGTATTGTCCAAGAATTTCAATTCGGCATGAACTGGTCCGCCTTTTCCGCTTTTGTCGGAGATATTTTCGGAGCGCCCTTGGCCATCGAAGCCCTCCTGGCGTTCTTCTTGGAATCCACTTTCCTTGGAATCTGGATTTTTGGCGAAGGGAAAATTTCTCCCAAGTTGCATCTGACCAGCATCTGGCTGGTCGCTATCGGGTCCAACATTTCGGCCATTTGGATTCTAATTGCCAATTCCTTTATGCAAAATCCCGTCGGCTATGTGCTCAACAACGGACGGGCCGAGATGAACGATTTTTTTGCGGTGATTACCAACCCCCACATATTCCTCCAATTTCCCCATGTATTCTTCGGTGGACTTACTGCAGCCGGATTCTTCATGCTGGGAATCAGTGCCTGGCATTTGCTTCGTCGGCAAGATAGCGCCAACGCCTCCATCTTCCTCAAATCCTTCCGCATGGGCGCAGTGGTTGGCCTGATCGGGGCCTTGGGCGTCAGCGGAACTGGCCACCCCCAGGGTCAACAGCTCGCACAGATTCAACCCATGAAGCTCGCCGCCATGGAAGGAATGTACGAGACCTCCGACCCCGCTGGCCTGTCCCTTTTCACCGTGATTAACGAAAAGACCCAGGAAGAATCCTTCTCCATCAAGATTCCCTCCCTGGTCAGCATGCTGGTCTACAACTCCCCTACGGGGGTAGTTCGTGGAATGAGGGATATCCAGACGGAATACCAGGCCAAATATGGGCCAGCCAATTACATTCCCTCCGTTTTCCTGTGCTATTGGTCCTTCCGTGCCATGGTGGGCGTAGGCTTGGCCCTGATTGGGCTGGGAGGTCTGGCCGTTCTTCTTTCTGTCGTTTTAAAGCGCCCAATTCCACGCAAGCTACTGATCATTTTGCCCTGGGCCATTGCGCTTCCATATATCGGAAATGCCACTGGGTGGATCCTTACCGAGGTGGGACGTGCACCTTGGGTGGTCCAAGGGCTGATGCGACTGGACGAGGGGGTTTCACCCGGCGTTCCCGCCAGTTCCGTCCTCATTTCCCTTATAGTATTCACCTTGGTCTATGCCACGCTGATCCTCACCACAATTAAATTATTCCGTCATCATTCCAAAGCCGGCATCACCCCAGCGGACTTGTCCCACTAGGAGATTATCATGGAACTCAGTACACTTTGGTTCATCTTGGTTACCGTTCTCTTTACGGGATTTTTTATCCTCGAAGGCTTTGACTTCGGGGTGGGAATCCTCCTTCCCTTTATCGGGAAAACCGAACCGGAACGACGTGCGGTCGTTCGCTCCATTGGCCCACACTGGGACGGCAACGAAGTTTGGTTGCTCACTGCGGGAGGTGCCGTTTTTGCCGCATTCCCCAAGTGGTATGCAACCATGTTCAGCTCCCTGTACCTGCCCCTTCTCCTGATTCTCGTAGGACTGATTCTGCGGGGCCTTGCGGTGGAATATCGCAACAAAATGGAATCCCCCCTATGGCGTAGTCGCTGGGACAAGGCGATCTTTGTGGGGAGCCTCCTCGTCGCCCTTTTGTTCGGCGTGGGCATCACCGATTTGATTCATGGCTTGCCCTTTGATGGCGCGGGCACTTTCCAGGGAAACTTCCTCGATCTGGTTCAACCCTTCCCCTTGCTGGGCGGACTGGCTTCGCTAAGCGTATTCACCTGGATCGGTGCACTGTTCCTGCAACTGAAATTGCAGGGAGAATTGCTGGCCCGGACTCAAGTCATTGCATCCAAACTCGGCTGGGGTGTTTTCTGTGTATTCCTCGCGATGGGCATATTCGGATTCACCGCGAACAAACTGCTGGCTGAATCCATGCTCGTATTCAAGGTGACCGCAGGAGTTGCGGTTCTTTCCCTGCTGCTTTCGGTCCTGCTCTTCAAAAAGCGCCCCGGAATCGCCTTCGCCATGGCGGCAACGGCCATCGCCATGACCACAGTCACCTTCTTCGGATCCCTGTTTCCCAACACCATGGTTTCGACCCTGCACGTCGACTGGAACCTGACCACCGCAAACGCCAGCTCAACCCCCTACACTCTGAAGGTGATGAGCATCGTTGCGGCAATCTTTGTTCCCATTGTTCTGGTCTACCAGGGCTACACTTACTGGATCTTCCGCAAACGCATCAGTGTAGACGAGAATTCAGGATACTAAGAATCCACCCCCCCCCGCCCTTCGGGGGGATTTTTTTGCCTTGTCCATTCATCCCCAAAAAATCCCCTTTGGGCAGGGATTTGGCTCTGCACAGCCCTTCGGTGCATCTTGCCTCCAATACATTGAATCTATCTTGATACTTTATCTCTTTCCTGTTCTCAAGGATGTCGGCCTCATGCGGAACAAATTACTCGCGTTCCTCCCAATCTTGACCGGATGCAATATCGCGGTTTTTGACACCAAGGGCTTAATTGCCGGTCAACAGGCCGACCTCATCGTCACCAGTCTTTTGCTGATGCTGATCGTGGTGATTCCAGTAATAATCCTCACTTTTGTTTTTGCCTACAAGTACCGTGCCTCCAACACCAAGGCCAAATACACCCCGGACTGGGAACACAATACCCTGCTTGAAGTCATTTGGTGGACCATTCCCATTCTCATCATTATCGTCCTTGCGGTCATCACCTGGAAATCCAGCCATGAGCTCGATCCTTACCGGCCCCTGCAATCCGAAGTCAAGGCGATCGAGGTGGAAGTGGTGGCGCTGGACTGGAAGTGGCTTTTCATTTATCCCGAACAGGGCGTTGCCAGTGTAAACCTGGTTCAATTCCCCATCAATGTTCCGGTGAACTTCAAAATCACCGCCCAGGCCCCCATGAACTCCTTCTGGATCCCCAGACTCGCGGGCCAGATCTACGCCATGGAAGGCATGCAGACCAAGCTGCATATCATTTCTCACACGCCAGGTAGCTACGAAGGGGTCTCCGCGAACTTCAGCGGTGAAGGTTTCAATGGAATGAAGTTCATCGCCCGCGCAAGCTCCTCCGAGGATTTCACTCATTGGATCGACTCCCTCAAGCACGCCCCCGACTCCCTGACCCAGGAGCGCTATGAGGCCCTGGCCAAACCTAGCTCAGACAACCCCGTCAAGTATTATTCTCATGTCCCCGCAGGATTATTCATGGGCATCATGATGCAATATATGGATGCATCCTGTCATCAAAAAACAGGTATGAAATCCACGGATCACGCCTGCTGCAAGAAAACTCACGGATCTACGCCGGATACAACCGCCATGGTCGACTCCACCCCTGAACATTGCCATCGGCACCCACAGGAATAACGCATGTTTGGAAAATTATCCCTCGCCGCCCTCCCGCACGATCCCATCCAAGGTGGGGGCGCAGCTTCCATCGTCCTAGGGGTCATTGCCACCCTGGCCGCCATCACCTACTTCAAAAAGTGGACCTGGCTGTGGAAAGAATGGATCACCACAGTCGACCACAAAAAAATCGGCATTATGTATATCATCGTGGCTCTGGTCATGTTGTTACGGGGCTTCTCCGATGCCGGCATGATGCGCCTGCAGCTTGCCCTTTCTTCTGGTGACAACCATGGATTTCTGGCTCCGGACCACTACAATCAAATCTTTACCGCTCATGGCGTGATCATGATTTTCTTTATGGCCATGCCACTGATGTTCGGGCTGTTCAACCTCGTCGTTCCCCTGCAGATTGGAGCCCGCGATGTGGCCTTCCCCTTTTTGAATTCCCTCTCCTTTTGGCTCTTTGTCGTGGGAGCCGGCCTTGTGAATATGTCTCTCGTGGTTGGTGAATTTGCCGCCACGGGCTGGCTCGCCTATCCCCCGCTTTCCGAAACCAACTATAGCCCCGGCGTGGGCGTGGACTACTACATCTGGGCCATCCAGATCTCGGGAATTGGATCCTTGATCACCGGTATCAACTTTTTCGCCACCATCATGAAGATGCGCGCTCCCGGCATGACCATGATGAAAATGCCCATTTTCACCTGGACCGCCCTCTGCAGCAATATCCTGGTGATGATGGTATTCCCCGTGCTGACCGTCACCCTCGGCATGCTCTTCATGGATCGCTATTTCGGATTCCATTTCTTCACCTCGGATCTCGGCGGAAATGCGATGATGTATGTCAATTTGATTTGGGTCTGGGGGCATCCGGAGGTTTACATTCTGGTTCTTCCCGCCTTCGGAATCTTCTCGGAAGTGGCCGCGACCTTTGCCCAAAAGAAGCTCTTTGGCTACAACTCCATGGTCTGGGCAACCGCCGCCATTACCATTCTTTCCATGCTGGTCTGGGCCCATCACTTCTTTACCATGGGTGCGGGTGGCAATGTGAATGCAGTATTTGGCATCGCCACCATGATCATCTCCATTCCTACCGGCGTCAAGATTTTCAACTGGCTGTTTACCTTGTTCCGGGGACGCATCATTTTCGGCACTCCGGTTTTCTGGTTGCTGGGATTCTTGTTGACCTTTACCCTGGGTGGCATGACGGGCGTGATGCTTTCTGTCCCTGCAGCGGATTTCCAATTTCACAACAGCATGTTCCTGATCGCACATTTTCACAACACCATCATCGGTGGCGTGGTATTCGGATACTTTGCCGGCTTCGTCTACTGGTTTCCCAAAGTCATGGGTTTCAAGCTTTACGAGCCCCTCGGAAAAATCGCCTTCGCCCATTGGATCGTGGGATTTTTCGTGACCTTCGTTCCTCTTTACATCGTTGGCCTCATGGGCATGACCCGTCGCATCAGCCACTATGATGCAGCCTCCGGCTGGCAACCCCTCCTGATCGTCTCCATGTTCGGCGTAATGATCATTGGCGGTGGCGTAGCCTTTCAGCTCCTGCAAATCGCCTACAGCGTATGGAAGCGCAAGGAACTCGCAGATACCACCGGTGACCCCTGGAATGGCCGCACCTTGGAGTGGTCCATCCCCTCCCCCGCGCCCTTCTACAACTTCGCGGTGATTCCCCAGGTGAGCACCCGCGACGCCTTCTGGGAACAAAAACAACAGCGTGCTCTTCGTACACCGGATGCACCCGTATACCACGACATTCACATGCCCCGGAATTCTGCCATCGGCTTTATGATTGCCATGTGCGCAGGCCTAGTGGGATTTTCCATGGTCTGGCATATTGCATGGCTCGCAGCCCTAGGGTTCCTTGGGGTACTCGGCCTCATCTTTGTGCGCTCCTTTGATGAAGATACGGAATATTATGTCCCTGCGGCGGAAGTCGCCCGCATCGAAGCCAAACTCTCGGGGAGCAAATAACCATGACATCCACAACCGCAAATCCCCTGGAACATTCCCACCACGAGGCAGACGAAAAGACCTCGTTCGGCTTCTGGATCTACATCATGACCGACTGCCTACTCTTCGCGACCATCTTCGCGGTGTATGCGGTCCTTCGCCCCAGCACCTTTGGTGGCCCAGGCCCCAAGGAATTATTCAGCCTTCCCTATGTGCTGGTGGAAACCTTCCTCTTGCTTACCAGCAGCTTCACCTTTGGACTGGCAATGCTTGCCCAGCGCAAAGGAAACAAAAGCCAGCTGCTTGCCTGGATGGGAGTCACATTTTTACTCGGACTGGGATTCATCGGGCTTGAGGTCAACGAGTTTGCACACCTCATCGCCGAGGGCAACGGCCCCAGCCGCAACGCCTTCCTCTCTGGGTTCTTTGGTTTGGTAGGCACTCATGGCCTACATGTAACCTTTGGTCTCATCTGGATGGGATTATTGATGGTGCAGATCAGCAAACGGGGCGTCACTCCGTTGCTTTCCCGCAAACTCAACAGTCTGAGCCTGTTCTGGCATTTCCTAGACATCATCTGGGTCTTTGTGTTCACCTTTGTCTATCTGATTGGAGCCCTATAACATGAGCACAAATCACGACATTACAAATCAGGATTCTTCCCAGCATGGTTCTGTGGCCAGTTATAGCCTGGGATTTCTCCTTTCTATTCTTTTGACTTTGGTTCCCTACTTCCTGGTAGTGAATCACAACCTCAGCAAAAGCTACCTGATTGCTGCAGTCGTTTCGGCGGCGATCCTGCAGCTGTGGATTCAGCTTCGCTTCTTCCTGCATCTCAACCGTGGTTCCTTCTTTTCCTTTGTATTCACTGCGATCATTGTGGTGATCATCGTCTTTGGATCCCTCTGGATCATGCACGACCTGAATTATTTCATGATGGATCCCATCATGAATCCGACCCATCAAGCGCCATGAAGAATTTCATCTCCCTCACCAAGCCGGGGATCATTTTCGGAAACGGGATTGCGGTGGTGGGCGGTTATTTTCTGGGTGCCCACAGTCATTTCGATTGGCGGGTTTTCCTGATGGCTTTGCTGGGAATCTCACTGATCATTGCCTCCGCAGGGGCCTTCAATAACTTCATTGACCGCGACATTGACCGCCTGATGGAGCGAACCCGCAACCGCCCCATGGCCCGCGATTTGATTCAAGCATTTCCCGCCCTGGCCTTCGGAACTGTTCTGGGAGTGCTCGGAAGCGTGGTGCTCATTTTAGAAACCAATTTGTTGACTGCCATTGTCGCATTTTTCGGGTTTTTCATTTATGTGGTGATTTACAGTCTTTGGCTCAAGCGCACTTCGATCCATGGCACGGTGGTAGGAAGCCTTTCGGGTGCGGTGCCCCCGGTGGTCGGTTATTGCGCAGCCACCAACCGCTTTGATTTGCCCGCTCTTCTGCTCATTCTGATTCTGTGTTTTTGGCAGATGCCCCACTCCTATGCGATTGGTTTCTACCGGGCCAGCGATTTTCGCAATGCCAGGATCCCCTTGCTTCCTCTGCTGAAAAGTGCCCCCATCGCCAAGGCCCTCATGCTCATTTACGCGGGAGGCTTTGTGGTCACATCTGTTCTACTCACCATTCTAGGGTACACTGGATTGACGTTTGCCCTGTTCATGGGAATCGGCGGTCTTTTTTGGGTTATTCAGGTGGCCCAGGGCTTTTGGGCCAAGGACGACGGCCTTTGGGCGCGCAAGGTATTTCTAACTTCCATCCTTATGGTGACATTGTTGAGCCTAATGCTCGTGGTGGACGCGAGTGTCTAAGAATCGGATCCTAGCCGTAGTCTTCCTCACCATTTTTATCGACATGATGGGCATGGGTATTCTGATCCCCACTTTCCCCATGTTGATTGCCCCCCACGCATTGCATCGGATCATTCCTTCCACATGGACCGTCGCCCAAGGCTTCATCCTGGGAGGGTGGCTGCTTGCCACCTTTCCCATCATGCAGTTTTTCTTTTCCCCGCTTTTGGGCCAGCTGGCCGACCGCTATGGCCGGCGCCGGGTTTTGGCCCTTTCCCTCGCAGGAACCTCGGTTTCCTATGTGTTGTTTGCAATCGGCATCATCACACACAACATTCCATTGCTATTTTTTTCCCGCATGGTGGATGGAGCCACGGGTGGAAACATTTCTGTGGCCCAGGCGGTCATCGGGGATGTAAGCTCTCCCGAACATCGTGCCCGGAATTTCGGCCTTGTGGGAGTAGCTCTGGGACTCGGCTTCATTCTTGGTCCCTTCCTGGGTGGAGTTCTTTCGGACCCATCCCTGGTCCCCTGGTTCCACATCACAACGCCCTTTTATTTCGCAGCCCTTTTGGCTCTCATCAATGTTTTGCTGGTCCTGTGGCTCCTGCCGGAGACCCTGCAGCATGTCAATCCCGAGCCCATTCAATGGAAGCGCCCCTTGGCGAACATTGCCCAAGTATTTCGCGTCCCAGAACTGCGTAGCACCATTCCGGCAATTTTCCTCTTCAACTCGGGCTTCACCTTCTTCACCACCTTTTGGGGAGTGGTGCTGGCCGAGGATTTTGGCTTTTCCCAGGGCCACATCGGAAACTTTTTTGGCTTCATGGGAATCATGGTCGTCCTCTCCCAAGGGGGCCTCGTCCGGAGGCTTTCGGGCAAGGTACAAGATTACCGTGTGCTTCGCTTTTCCATTTTTGCCACCGGCTTTTGCCTAGTGCCCTACTACTTCATCCCGGGCGACAAACCCCTGTGGATCTACGCCATTCCGCCCTTCCTGGCCATTGCCATGGCTCTGACCAAATCCTTCAGCGGGGCCCTTCTGACCCGAATCACCCGACCACAAATCCGGGGCGAAGTCATGGGCATCAACTCCAGCGCAAACGCCCTGGCCCAAGTATTGCCGGCCATTCTTGCCGGGTACCTCGCCGCCGAGCACGCTCGTTTACCCATTTTGGTGGGCAGCATCACCGTACTTGCGGGAGGAGTGGTTTTTTGGAAAGGGATAAATAGGCTTCTCAACAACCCCATTCCCTAGCCCTCGGAGACCCAATTTAAGTGGAGTGCGCTCAATCAAAATAACAGCACCCATTTGAATTTATCGTAATTTGATGCCAGGAAGAAAAATTGCTTAAATCTCATTGACAAATAAAGGCCATTTTATGGACAATCGTCCCACGATGGAATTCCTTTTGGAGATTTTATGGCAATTATCGATTTAGTGCGCTGGGATCCTGGTCAAAACTCAGGCAACCTAAAAAACCCCGTCTATGCCTGGCGGTTTCCCGAAACCAACCTGAGCACATTCACTCAGCTCATTGTGGCAGAGTCCCAAGAAGCCGTTCTCTTTAGCAAGGGCCGCATGGTCGGCAAATTCGGACCTGGCAAGCATACGCTGAGCACCGAAAATTTGCCCGTATTGCGCAGTCTTTTTGGATTGCCCTTTGGGGGCAAAAACCCCTTTTCCGCCGAAGTGTGGTTTATCAATAGGGTCACTCCCCTGAATCTGGACTGGGACACAGACAACATGCGCTACCATGATCCAGACTACAAGACCATGGTACCCTTAATGGCCAAAGGCCGCTACGGCCTCAAAGTGGTCGATGCAGAACGGTTTTTAGTCAAGCTGGTGGGCACAGCCCCAGAGTTTACCGCAGCCATGCTTACGGATCATTTTTCCGGAGCTTTAGTATCCAAAACCAAATCCACCCTATTGCAGGCTATGCAGAGTTCTCAGATTGGGATAAAGAGCATTGGAGCTTACCTCGATCCTCTTTCTCAATCATTGTCCCTGAGTATGGCTCCTTTTTGGGAAGAATTTGGCTTTGCCCTGCAATCCATCTACATCACATCGATTGACATTGACGACCGCACTGCAGATGGGCAACACATCCTTGAAGCCATGGCACAACAAAGCGCACAAAGCATTGCTGGCTATACCTGGCAACAGAGCCAGTCCTTCGAAGTCGCCAAAGACGCCATGAGCAATACGGGCAGTGGTGGAATATTAGGTGCATTGATGATGACTGGTGGCCTGATGGGTGGCGGAGGAATGATGGGTGGGGCGTCCATGCAGCCTCAAACCCCCAGCGCCAATTTGAGTTCCCAGGCTTCCGGGCAATTTGGCTCCGCACAACCCGCCCGGGATGTATTTTGCTCTCATTGCTCCAAAAAATTCCCCAACTCCGCAAAATTCTGCCCGCATTGCGGAGACCCCTATAAACCCTGCCCCCGATGTGGCACCGATAACGACGACAAGGCATCACGGTGTGTCAGTTGCGGACAGACCTTGGGAAACGCCCAATCGTCAGGAAGCTCTGACGCCTGTGGTCGCTGTGGTACCGGCATAAATCCAGGTGCGGCATTTTGTCCAAATTGCGGTTTAAAAACCCATTAAGGACCAGGAGGGCGCGATGAATAAGTATGTAATCATGTTTCTGGGTATCGCCTTAATTGCCCTGGGCTTCTATTTAGTCGTGGATGTCCACCCTTGGGCGGCCATGATCTGGCTGGACCTGGTGGTCATTATCTGCGTATTTCTGGGGTATTTTTCCAACACGTTCCTGCTCGGCCAAAGTCGGCAAGTATTTGGGCGCACCATTCCAAGCATTGGAATGCGCTGGACCATTGTGAGCTGGTACTCCACCCTGGCCATTTTGGGAATCATTTTCGCGCACTGGCTACATTTGGATTTCAAGTTCGCCATTCTTTATCAATTAGCTCTGGCATTTGGAGTCCTTCTCAGCTCTCAAATTGCTCAAAGCGCGAACACCCACACAGTAGCCATCCAAAGAAATGAAGCTCAAGGCCTAAGCAGTCTCGATACCATCCGAAATCTCTTTGATGTCAATTCCGGAAGGATACTGGCCCTTGCAGGAAGTATGCCTGCAGTTGCCAAGGACTTTGCAAAGCTACAGGAAGATCTCCGCTTTCTTAGTGCATCATCCCAATCCATGGCTTTGGATTATGATGCCAAGATTCTTCAAGAATCATTTGCCCTATTCCAGGTACTCGATTTGGCCAATAGTGGCACACAAAACGACCAGTTGCACACCGGCATCAATCGGATCAAAGAGCTGGTTCGGCAACGCAAGAATATCAAACAGCAAGGTGACTACAAGGAGTTCATGTCATGAGTGGAAAAGTATTTGCGGAATCTGCAGATCTTATTGAAGATCAATCCAAAGTGTTATTTGATTACTTGGCCCAGGTTGCGGCCAAAATTGTAACGGAAGAAGAACGCATCGAAAAGGAAATCGCGACCCGGCGCGAAAACCTGGTGCAGATTGCCGCACAGATCCAAAGCAAAGGCTCCTTGATGATAGGCCTCTTCGTTGGAGCCGGTATTTGCATCCCTCTGGGCTTTTTGGCTCACCCTATTTTATTTGTTGTGGCTATTGGCCTAGCGATTGTCGCCTTTGTTCAACTGTCGGCCAAAAAAGCACTGGCAATCCAGGCAACAACCGCAACCACCGAAATTTCGGTCTTTGAGGATGAATTCAAAAAGATTCGCCGCGATTACAAGGTACACAAAATTGGAGTTGGGTTTGTTCAAGTGGCCACCCAGATTCCCTTTGAAGGCGGAAGCTTTTTGCTGGATCACACGGGTACCGCAAAAAACCAGCAGTTTAGTTTGTATTCAGTAAAAAACCAAGGCGAATTCATTCAAAACATTTCAGAACTCGATCAAGCCTTGCAATCACTCCCGGTCGTGGAATCCAATTCCGCTATGGAAGATGTAAATACCTCCGAGCATTCCCGTTCCATTCAGAATGTGGCTTACTATGACTACCTTGGTGGCCTGGATCGAAATATGCGCTCCGCCACCTATTTGCTGAATGACCTGGATTGTCATACCGTTTCCTTGCCCATCATTGAGCCAGGGCAACAATACGCCACCACGTTGGCACAACATGGCAGCACAAGCACCCCTACAGGTCCTGTTTTCGAACTCTTTCCAACCGACGCTTGCAAGGACGACCTGGAGCAGTTCCGCAAGCTCAATGAAATGCGCAAAGCCCTGGAAAACCAAACGACCCAGTTTGAGGAGTTTTTACAGAACCTGATGGTAAATCTGGCTCAAACCGTTCAGTATGTAACCATGTCCAAAATGAATTCCACCAGTCACCTCGTGGATCATGGGAATCAAATCCTATTCAATTCTTTAAAAGCGGCATACAACCATTACTCCCCTCAACTCGAAGCAGAAGAAATCGAACGCATTCGAGGGGAGCGTTTTGATTACCAAGAGTCTGTGGATAGCTATCATCCATTTGAACTTAAGCAGAGTTCGCGTGTTCGTTATGATGTGGTCTCCAAAAATTGGGTTTCCGAAGATGGTCGTCGCACAAGCTTCCCTTTTGGTGTCCATCAGATTCATGAAGAAGTAATCGGACCTGTGGTGCAAAATTTGATGCGCGAAACCCGCCTCGAAAGATTGAAGATTTACAATGGAATCAAAGACCAGAAGTTAGACTATTTAAACCAGTGGCATCGTGACACGGATGACTTTTATGGTCGCAACCGAGTTGAAGGCAGTACGCTGATCAACCTGATGCAAGGGAGTCTGACCGAATTTACTTCGGCAGTCAATCAGTTCAAGACTTTTGAAGGAACCTTGAATGCCATGAAAGGAGGCGGTTCTTCTGGAATCGTTGAAGCCAAAGGCTCATCCGAAGAAACGGTTCTAGAATATGAAGTCGCGATGGGCGTGTTCCGCAATGCACAAACGGAATTCAACGATTACGCCGATCGCCTGAAAGAAGACATTGACCGTCGAGCACATGAGTTCGGCTATATTGAATTCTTTGATGCTTCTCTGCGTGATGCTCCCGCCCGAGATTTTGCCGGAGCCATGAGCTCGGTGGGTGACTTGGAGGTGCGTCGCAAGTCGTTACTGGGGGTCAATCCCTATTTTGCGGCAACCGCAGAATTACCTCCCCAAATCCAAATGGCTGATTCGGTAGCACAGGGCCTCTCTTTTGACCTGGTTCGTTTTGCTAGAGAATCTCAGGTCAAAGAAGTTTCCCTGGATTCAATCCTGGGAGACGTATCCCCTGCCCCAGAAGCTCCCAAGGCCCAACCCTCACAAGAATCCAATGAGCCCGAAAATTCCGAACCGGATGACGAGGAAATGACTGAAGAATCCTCCGAAGAGGAAGAAGTAGAAAATTTGGAAGATGACGAAGAAGAGACTGAAGAATCAGAAGAAGAAGAGGACGAAGAGGATGAGGATGAGGACGAAGACGAAGAGGATGAGGATGATGCACCACCACCTCCACCGCCCCCTTCTCGGCCGCCCCCTCCGCCACCCCCTTCTCGGCCACCACCCCCTCCACCCCGTCCCAACTTCGATAGAATCAATCTCTAAGGAGTGGAACCATGTCATCTACAATCAATGTAAATGTTAGTACTCAACCCATGGCAAGAAGCGTAAGCGAAGTTTCACGCCATGTCCAGGGTACCTCCGTAGCGGTGATCGCCATGAAAACCGCGACCGTCATTGCAGAACAAAATGCAGCGGACCACATCAGCAATGAAGTCACCACAGGATTTCATCGCTTAATCATGTCACAAGTGGCCCAGAAGGCCGCCAAAGCAAAAGCAGTTGTTGACTCCAAACAACAGGAATTGCTACACCTCAAAATTTCCTTGCAACATGTACGAGCACAAATGGAACGCGATTTCCATCGCATCTCGCACCGGTATGGAAAATTATTCAAAGCTTTGAATGACGCCCTCATCATGCGGGTTCGGGAACTTGACCGGATGGCGTACGCACTTCCCCGCGAACATTTCCGCAACATGGAAACCCGCGTAAGGGGTTTCGCAGTACAGCCATCCATCCATCAAGAGGAAAGTGTGGTAGGGTCCCAATTGCTGGCAATGGTTAAATCGCGACAACATGTCCGTAATTCTATAGAAGCGATGGGTGGAATTTTGAACAAGGGACAATCCCTTAAAAATACCATGGCTAAAATCCTTGACACCAAATTTGTCGCCCAGGAAACACCGATCCTGGTTCCCCTGCTTGTCCTTGAATGCGACGACATGAACATCGGCCTGCAACGGAAATCCCTATATACCCCACGCGCCATTTCTTTGCTTGGGGCCAGACAGGCCGAAATTCATCAATGTTTTCAGGGCGCAAACTGGCAAGATGTCCCTGACGAAACTCGTCAATTGGTAATGGCAAAATGTATCGAATCCGCATCATCTCTTCAGACTTCTGATCGAATCCGGGCTTTGATCATTAACCTTGCTAAAGCCTCAAATTGGCAGGTAGCTGGAGGAATATCAGATGGGGTATAGAGAGAGCCATTCAGGCAGTATTAGCGGAACGGTTACCGTTTCCTACCCAAAGTCTGAATCGGGGGGAACAAAAACGGTCTCCTGGAATGAGACTGTCAATATTCATGTCCATGTTGACGATGATCCTTTTCAAGATAACATTCAGGATCTTAAACATCATGTAGACGAAGTCACTGCATGCGTTGTAGCCACCGAGGCTGCCCAGGTTGCAAGCAAATATGCGGCGGCAAATCAAATTGCCGATAGCATTATTAACGGCTTTGGCGGATTGATCCGCAGTGAAATCGAACAGCAGATGGCAGAAATCAAGTCGATGTTGCCACCACGTTTTGTTGAGCTTCAGCAATACATGGTGCGCTTCAAAAATCTTTCTGCGCAAATGGAGCAAGACTACCAGCGTATTTCCGGGCGCTACCAAAAACTCTTTTCCGATCTCGATAAAGAGCTACGGTTGCGCATCGGTGTCTTGGACAAGGCATGCTTTAGTTTACAAGATTCCACCGCAAAGCAATTATCCAGCGAACGCGCGGCAAGCCCCGTTATTACGGCAAGTCTCGGGGCAAGCGAGCATTCCGATGCCCAGGCAAACCTGCTGTCTTGGACTCTTCGGCAACGGATAAGAGGCATGATCAAAAGTGCCGGCAACCAAATCGAAGCCAGTGCCTCTTTGTCAAAACGACTGAGTGGCATTCGATCCGGAGACGAGTCACAAAGTGGACCCGTGTACGCTCCTTTCTTGTACATGGAGTCTGACGGGAACAACATGATGGAACAAAAAATCATGGTTCCCGCACTTGGCTCCGCTCGGGGAATACTCAAGGACCATAGCGCAACCTTGCAAGAAAAAATGCAAGGGCACACCACATGGACCCAACCCACAGAATCAGAACACAAAAAAATGACAACCCACATCAATTCAAAAATCGTCGCAGGACAATTTAGCCCACGGGTATCCGCAATGATTCAGCAATTGTGGACCGAACAGAAACTTAGCGTATCGCAAGGAGAACAGGCATGAAGGAACTTAAGGAACTCAGACTAGATGATTCACATCTGATGCTTCAAGACAATGTAGTCCGTGGCCCCATATTGCCTCGGGGGTATTCAGAGCTTGACCGGGAAATTCATGTCAAAGGCGAAACCGTCGTTGAAGGTGCGATGTACGCATTGAGTTTACAAGTGACTGCTGGACCTTTGCAAGTGCAAGGCGCCGTATTCATTCAAAGAGAGCTCCATATTTTCACGGACTGCAAAGGGGATGTGGAATTCTGTAAATCCGTCGGCTCCTCTGGCTCTGTGGTCTGCCATTCGACAAGTGGCAAGGTGTATTTTGGTGCCGATATCAATGCCAAAAGCGTTAGCCTAAAAAACGCGTATGTGGCTGCCAACATTTTTGCAGATGAAGTCGTTCTGGAAAACTGTGTGGTTCTAGGTGGAGTCTTTGCGGTAAAATCCCTACAACTGACCAATGTGGTTCTCGGAACATTCCATAGTCCATCGGTCCGAATTGCCCAAGAACTTGCCGTTCTTTTGCCCAGTGTCTTTTCTGTGGAACCCATTGCCAGCCTACCTGGTTCACGGGTCCGCAATTTTGCCCTAGCGGATTTAGGTGCGCTGATGCGAGGCGTACCCGAAGGAGAACGCACCGGGTATATTTCCGTGGATCCAGGCAAGGAAGTCCAGCGCTCGGTGCTCACCGACGCAGCCGGAAATACTCAAGTGGTCCTTTGCTATAGTGTCGCAGGAAAAGTTCTTACCGCAGACCTCGTCAATATGGACCACCTTCAAAACCACTTCCTTTTGGCGGCTGGGAGTTTGGGTGCACAAACTCTACGCACCTACGATTTGGGACCTGACAGCAAGGGTAAATTACTGGAGCTTACGCCAGTAACCATTGCAGAATTCTTCTTCAAAATACTGGATGGACGAATCACCGTAAAACCATTGGATGCCAAAATTTCCTTTGCGGAATTGTCCAGGGTTTACGGAGAAAACCGGGCCTAAACTGAGCGCAAAACAATAGCCATGGCGAACCGACAATTTCTGTGGTTCGCCATGGCTTTATTATTTAAATCCAAATTTTTCCCTTATACTCCTTTGGGATTTGGACCGTATTTATTCGTTCCTGGGGAACTGTCGCTGGCCAACACAATCAAAACCCAAATGGCGCCAATGATTGGAATTAAATAAACAAAAAGGAACCAGCCACTTTTTCCTCCATCGTGGAGGCGCCTTACGGTAACTGCCAAACCAGGAATGAGCACAGCAAAGGTATATAGAAGATACATCGCGCCATAGGGCAAGCCAGCGACCGTAGTCCCCAAAATATTATCCAGGATCATCGCAACAATCAAGAATAAAAAATTGAACAATCCGAACATCCAAAACTCTTTTCTTCTGGCTCTTCCGCTAAAGCCCGCGTAATTTTTCATTACAGCAACCCACCATTTTAACGGCCCACCTGCGGTTGGCTGGGCTGGTGTAAATTGGGCTGGAGCCATGGGGACTGGGGCCGCGACGCCCGCGCCTGGGCCGACCAGGTTCGCGTAGGGCTGCCATTGAGAGCCACCTTCTTCCAACACCCAGGTTTCTGTCCGGATCGTGCCGTTGAGGTGGAACTGTTTCAACTCATCGATGGTATGGGGACCGATGGGTTGATTGGTGGGGCTTGCATAAAAATAGCGCATGTTGATCTCCTTTTTGGGGTTTGTTGATTGATTCTTTGTATTGCATTGAATTTTTCAAGGGAAGCTTTTCTTTCTCGTTAGTGTTTGCATCAGGAAGAAGCCTGAAAATCCACCCACAACAAGGCCTGCAACCGACTTCCAAAATGTGGTCGATTGCAAAATGACATCTGGACGAATCATTTCCCCGTGCCCAATTCCACTCCAAAACATTCTCCAGGCGAACTCCTCAATCCCTGCGAACAGGAAATACCGGACCAGGAGCAAGCCAACCAAGGCGCCACCAATTGCACCAATCACGGAGTTCCTCCGGGTGGCGTCGTCCGCGCGGGGGGTGAGCGGAGGAGGCGGTGAAGGCATTGAAAAAGGGGGAGGAGGCGGGGGTGGGGGCGGAGGCGCAACAGATTCCCGAGGACTTGCGACCATTTCCACAGACTCCTCGGAAAAAAGCGAATCCAAAGCCATTACTGGTTCTGGTGTGAGGGATTCAAGAGTTAGAATACGCAGGTTCGAGCTTCCAATTTTGGCCCGGATCTGCTCTTCCGTGAGCCCGCTTATGACCTTCTCCTGAATTTTTCCATCTGGACCCTGCACGGTAACTTTGTATTGCATTGAACCTTCCACGCTCTTCTCCCGTTGAATTAAAAAGTGATGTTCCGATAAGCCAGAACCGAAAATGCCAAAACTAAGTGGGCTGCTTTTATGCTACGGATTTGCATTGCGCCATTCATGAGTCGCTCGCCAATCGAATTCGCTTTACAAAATACCCGATGCCACAAATCCATAAACGCCACGATACTCCAAAAAAGCCACAGCCACCAGATGGGGTTTTCGACGAATGCCGCCACAAGTTTCCACTGCAACACACAAATTACCGCATGCGTGGTTCCACACATGGGGCAATCAACATGTAAAAATTTATGGAACGGACATTCAGGCCATGGCAAATAATGAAAATAGGCCAAAGCCAGCACAGTCGTGACAAGAATTGCCACAAGCAATGCAGGAATCCGCACTGATTCTTTGCTTATCGACTTGGGAAAAATTCCCATTCGCCAACCTTGCGCTTTTGCTGAACAGAAAAACACATCCAATAGTCAATAATTGCCGCAATACCCGCAAGTCCGCCTGTAAAAATGGACGCAAGTAGCCAGATCCATCCTTTTGCAGATTGACCCCACTGCATAAATCCGACCGGCAGACAACACAAGAACCAAACGATCGCCGTCCCGGCAGAAACAGCAGAATTGTTCGTTGGAATTCCCGTCGTAGGTGGCATAGCCGCTCCAATTCATCCACCAATGGCAATCAGGTTGGAGTATGGTTGCCACTGGGAGCCACCCTCTTCCACAACCCAATTTTCTGCACGTACTGTGCCGTTGAGATGTAGCTGTTTCAGTTCATCAATGGTGTAAGGACCGATGGGCTGGTTGGAAGAGTCCGCATAAAAATAGCGCATTATTTTCTCCATTATTTTGTTTTTTTGTTTTGCTTTCTGATCATGATTTACCAAAGAAACGGCCGACCTCAGCGTCTTGCCGAAGGACAAGGAAACCAAATACTCCTAAGCCTGCTGTGGCCAGCATATATAGAGGAAGAACTCCATACCAAAATAGCCCAGTCAAACCATCAAAGCCAAAGAAGTCCCAAGGAAACCGATGAGGTATGAGCCAACGAAGGAAGTTTCCCGAGATCATCGTGGTCAATAACGCGAGGAGGGGAGCAAACCCCAACCCGACTCTTTTTATCATGGAGTCACTCAAAGCCGTTATGGGTCGTTTAGACACCAGAAGCAAAATGGCACCAACAGTCATCACCAAGAAACAAAAGCCGCGAAGGATACCCCAAACATCTTCAAAGGAAAGATACCCCGTCAAAAACAGGCAAACACCTGCAGTGATTGCGACAACTCGGTAGTGCTTGGTGGTGAAGGAAAAACCAGGAGAACGAAGCAATGGTGGCGGTGGAAAAAACATCGGTGGTGGTGGAAGTGGAGGCACCTTGGGTCGAGCCGAAACCGGCGCAACAGGCGATACACCCGAATCAGCAAATAATGAATCCAGGGAGAGAACGGGCTGAGGGAGAACTTGTGAAAAGGAAACAATCTGCAAGGGCGTGTCGGCAAGGCGAGCGCGGATTTGTTCTTCAGTCAGTCCGTTGACTGTCTTTTCCTGCAACTTTCCATCCGGCCCCTTGACGACAATCTTATATTCCAAAGCTTCGTTCATCGCCTATATCCCTTAATAGGTCAATCCAGCCGCAATGATTTTGTCACTATAAAGCTCCACACCACGAGCATACATCTCTTCGGGATTGTAGCGCATGAATGCAGTGTGCCGACCCTTGGTGGCATAATCATGTTGTTGCAAAAAAGAGGCAACGGATGCGATGGCATCATCCATATTATTCAAATCAATTTTCCCATCGCCATCCCCATCCGCGGCAAATTCCATAGAGGCTGGCATGAACTGTGGAATTCCAATGGCCCCACCCCACGAGCCCTGAATTTCGTACGGATTGAAATTGGATTTCCGGGCTACCTTCAAAAGTGCCCCGAGGTTTCCTGCCGCACGCTTCTTGATCTTGATCATCCGCTTCAGGTTGATTTCCCGGGTCATTGCCTCTTCTTGATTGTAGTCCCCATTGGCGTATAATTCTGCCTCAATTCCCGAAAGGTAAAAGAGGTTCCCCACAAATACCTTATAGACTTGGTATTCCCCGAGGTACTTTCCAAATTTTGATTCCCAATTAATTACCCCCAAAATATCTTCGATGCGCACCCCGCTGCTTTGCATGGCAGTTCGCAAGGTGGTCTGGTACTTATTAAAAAATTCCAATCCCTGGTTGACGGTTTTGTCGTTCACTAAGATGGGCACAAAATCTTTGTGTTCCTGCTTCTGCGCTTTTACGGAAACGGGTGAAGCGGTAAAACGCAACTTCTTCAAATGAAACTCGTCCAGTTCGGAGGGCTGTCGGTTGATCATATTGGCGAGTTCTTCCCGAGTAAAAGCATCACTTACATTTTGATAAACCAGTTCGAATTCCTCTGGATACTGTTGTGCGAAATCGACAGAGGATGTCGGCTGAGCATTGACCAGCTGATTCAAAAATTCCGATTGCTCCCGGGAAACCGGATCCACAGCGGAACTTGTCGCCGCCATACCTTCTGTATTGCTGGCCGCACGCAACTCCGAAGTTGGAGTACTTGTGGAAGGCAAGATTCCCTTATCTGCTCCTGAGTTGCCAAAGTAGGTGGCGGCAAAAAAACCACCCACACCCACCGCCAACAAAGCGACCAATCCGATGCCAATGATCAGACCGATGGGAAGGGAACCCTTAGTCGGAGCGGGTTGAAAAGGGACTGGCTGAATGGGAACTGGCTGGGGAGTGGCTTCCTTGATCAAATTCAGTGTCCGTGGCGGAGGACTAGGCACTGGTGGCTTGACCGGTAGCGGAGCCTCTGGGACCACATTTTTGAGGGGTTCCCATGTGGTAGCCCCCACCCGGGCAACCAAATTTTCTGAGCTGATTATTCCATTTTTCTTCAGTTCCGCAAGTTCAGTAAGGGTCACAGGACCCTTCGTGGCATTGTCGTGCCTATAGTAGAATTCAGACATGATTCCCAGTGTGGTTTTTTGTGTGTTGCATCGATTCCGTGAATTCTACCAAAGATAGAGGCTGCCTGTCAAGAATATTGATTGCCAATGAGGACAAATTGGGTAAAATATTCAGAATTAATCCATCGGACATCATTTACCAACGGGGTTTCAAATGAGCAGCAGGCATTTTTGGATCGGACTGATCCTATCCATCCTGGGCCTGAGCTCCTGTAGACCATCTCCCGAAACCCTTGCCCAGTGGGCGATAGAAGGCGAAGACAAAAAGTTGCTAACCACGTTCGTGGATGAATTGGGTCCAAAATTTCAGGATTCACTGGCTCAGCAACTTTTTCATGCCGCGACTGCACAGGGACGGGGAACCGCTGTTGACGAAATGACACGAGCATTGGATTCCCGGGCAAGCGTTCTTCCCAAAAGCCGATTCGATGGCATCAGCCTAGCAATTTTGCAAGACCCCAATCTGCTGAAATATCAATTTGGCTCCACCCAAAGCTTTGCCGAAGGAATATTGCTGCACAAATCCACTCAAGCCGATGTGGCCCTCGTGCAGGAATCATACCGGGTATTGGCCGCACTCAATGGCCAGCCTGCCTTTTTTAATCAATTGCAGGCCTATTTGGCCCAAATGGCCCGCGATACCCGAAGCAATCTTACCCCCATCTCCGAATTACTGGCACGCCTAACCTTGGTATCGGATCCAACCCTGACTGCATATCTTAGCAATGCCCTTGCCGAAGTCAATAAAATCCAACAGGCCAGCTCCGATTTGGTACAGGGCAGACAAAATTCAAAGACCGCGCAAAGCAACCTGGAATCTTATCAGAGTGCCTACAACAACTCGACTTCCCAAGGCAATCCACGGGAACTCCGCCTATTCCTGGTGGACCGTTTCGATGGAAAGGAAGACATGTGGCAAGTGGGCACGCCTTTCCAAACCGTGGGAATATTGACAACAACCGTCACCAAATTTACATCCAAAGGTTGGTTCAGCATGCATGTCCGCAATCTGGACGACATGGAAGTCAAGCAAAACTATTCCAGCAAAACCGTGCCACACCTCATTGAAATCAGCGACCCGGATTGGGAGCAAATCACCGCACAAGCAAGCCAGGTTTACTTGGCAACACTACAAGTGGGCCGATACCGCGAACAAATTTCCAGCGCACAAAATGAATCGGACAGGGCCTTTGCGGATTTGGAACGGATTCTTTCGAGCCCAAACGCCCCGACCAAAAGCACTGATGTGGCATGGGTTGTCGGGAGCGCACCGGAATAATTAGATTGAATTCACTACTGTCCAAAACAATTGGCAAAAGGCCTTTTCATCCCCGGCCACCATGTCATCCCCCGAACTCCACAAAGTGGACATGTGTCCGTAACGGGCAAAGCCCGAACGGTCCCACCGAGGGATCACCGGTGCTGGTTGCAGTATTTCTTCGGGC
>CAIRAY010000132.1 GCA_903876665.1 uncultured Fibrobacterota bacterium
ATGCTTACCGCCTCCTTGGTGGTGATGAGCAGAACGTTTCTGTCGGCCAAAACACGGACATCGGTTTTGTCGCCGTTGCCCGAAGTGAGGGTGGCAACCCCGTGCTGCAGATCCAAAGCCCCATGGGCCACAGGCGACTTCCCGATGCGGAGGGCCGCCGCGCACACCGGCTCCGGAAATGAATGCGCATCGTAACTGGGAGGAGCACCCTTCGAACCTGTCACCTCTCGGGTTCGGATATTCACCTTGGGCAAAGGACCATCCTTGGATGTATCCACCCGCGCATCCCAGATATCGTTCTTGGTCATCCGCAGGAAAAGGCCGCCCTCCCTCTCCCAGACAATTCCGTAGAGATCCCCATTGCCAATGATGAGGCTTTCGCTTTGCCCGTCGGTCATTCTTGACACCGCCACCCTGGCATCCTGCAACGCTTCGGGGTAGGGAATCACCGGCTTGCCGACAAAACCAGCACCGTGAGCTGGTGCGGTCCATTGTAGAGCGCCGAGAAGAATCGCCAGGTTGACCAGAGCGGTATTGAACTTCTGTTTCATATTAGTATTCTCGCTGAGTGCCGTTTCATTGTCTCTATTGTTGGGCAATCACACACACCACCTTTTGGAGTCCATCTCCGGTGGCTTCGATCTCGATGTTTCCCGCTGACTTGCCCGCCTGCACGATAATCTGGCACTTCCCGTTGAACAGCTTTCTTTGGTAGTCTCCGTTCAAACATCTCTCGTCTTCGAGGCACTCCATGTTCCCGTTTCCTACCCCTAAAATACTGCCATCACCGGTCAGCTTAAAACGGATCAGGTTGGAAGCATCCGGAACCTCTCTGCCCTTTCGGTCCTTTACCGTGAAATTGACGATGAGCGCATCCTGACCATCGGCCGCGATCCTAGTCCGGAGGGGTGTTCCGACGATTTGGTACGGGGCATCGGTTGTCTCAATGAATTTCTCCATTTTACGGCCTTTTCGAAAGGCTATCGCCTTCAACACGCCCGGTTGAAAATCAGTAATCCACTCCAAGTGGCCATTGTGGGGCATGGCCTTCTTGCCCAGACTCGTTCCGTTCAAGAAGAGTTCCACCGTATCGGCATTGCTGTAACAGCCTACCTTTACTTTCTGGCCTTCCCGGCCTCTCCAATTCCAGTGCGGAAATACGTGGAGGACATCCTGATCACTCCACCAGCTTTGGTAGTAGTAGTACCTGTCTTTCGGAAAGCCGCAGAGGTCCATGGCGCCAAAATGCGACACCACATAAGGCCATTGGGCTTCTCCGCGATAGTCAAAAGCGGTCCACGCAAATCCGCCCATGAACCAGGCCTGCTTATCCGCAACCTGCCACCACGCTTCAGCAGTCGGCCAGTTTTCCGTATTTAGATTGACATCATCAGCCACGAAGTATTTATAGCCGGTAGGCGGAGCATTCGGCATTTCTGTGCCAATTTGAGGTTGTTCAGGGTGCTCCTTTTTGTACTTCGCATAGTCACCATTGTAGTTGAATCCGCGGACAGGAATGACCGTGCTGATTCCCTCATACGAATCTCCGCTATTATCGCCATGGGTGACAGTGCGGGAAGGGTCCATTTCCCGCTGCACTTCCACCATCTCCAGGGCGATCCTCCGGCCCCGGTCGGTCTGATGCACGACATTTTCCTCGTTGCCTACGCACCACATGAATACTGAAGGATGGTTTCTGTCCCTGGCTATTAAAGCTTTCCATTCCTCAAGGGCGGCTGGACTGGTTCCAAATTGACGGGTTTCGGCCATCACCAGCACGCCCAACTCGTCGCAGGCATCCAACAGGGCCGTTGAGTTCGCATGATGACAACGATACCCATTGCCCCCTATCTCCTTAATCCATTGGATGCGCTGATAGTGGATGGCGTCTGGCACGGCAATCCCAACGCCGGCGTGATCCTGATGGTTGGAAAAGCCCTTCACTTTGACATGCTTCCCGTTGATGAAGAGACCGTCAGGCCTGGCCTCAACCGTCCGTATGCCAAAGCGGGTGGTATAACGATCCAGCTCGCGCCCGTCTTTCCTGATGACGGAAACAATCTTGTGCAGATAGGGATCTTCCAGCGACCATAGATGCGGATGGGCAACCTTGACCTCCTGTTGGATGCGCATCGCGCCGCTTCTTGGCAAATTCACTTGGATGGCATTGAATGTGGCCACCGTCGCTCCTTCGCTGTTGATCAGGTGCCCCTGCAATTCGCATTCTGCCGTCGCAAACGATTTGTTATACTAGACGCGGTTGAGAAGGTGACTTATTGATTGACGTTTTTTTGGCGCGCTGTTAAGGAAATGGCGCATGATTTGTCCCGCCTTTACCGACCACGATCGGGCCGCACTGGCCACCG
>CAIRAY010000133.1 GCA_903876665.1 uncultured Fibrobacterota bacterium
ATATAGGTTATTAAAACATAACTATCCAAAAGTTGTTCAAATGGTTCAGAAACAAGAATTCTACACGAAAATATGGTGTTTTGATTTTTGGCTTAAGAAATTTGCGAAAGCGTCTTTGAGTTTCATGCCTGGGGCTTTTGGAACAGCATCAACAATCGATACCCCTATTATCCCAAAGAATGCTATCTTTATTTCCATGGCAGGGCATATTTCATCAATGATTTCGGCACGGACTTTGCGTCCGTCCGTCCGTCCGTCCGTCCGTCCTAGCCTAATCCCCCTTTTCAGCGTTTTCAGTAGCCCCGCGCATGCGAGGCTGTTTTTGTTTGTATGTAAAAATCCAGGAAGGAACCGTTCATGAAAACCCCCCTTGGCCTGTTGTTGTTGCTGGTAACATTCACATGGTCGCAAGACGCCTTTGTGCTTGCGAGTGGCAAAGAAAAATCAGGTACCTTAATAAGAATCGCGAGCGATACGGTTTGGCTTCTTGCCCCAAATTCCAGTGGTTCCACAGACACCATTTCCTTGCCTAAATCGAGAATTTCCAAAATCAAATTGGCTTCTGGAGATACCGTCAATCTTGGCCTTGCCCTATGGTCCATAGCAAAGGCCGATGATTGGGGGCGTGAGGTGGCTTTGGGTCAACCCTCCAAACCCAAGCCCCAAGTTGCAATCCTGGGTTTTGAGGGGGATAAAAGTTCGACTCCAGAACAGTTGGATGCAATTACCGAGCGTTTTCAGTCGGAATTGCATGCCACAAACAAGTTTGTGATTCTGAGCCGGGGCCAGATGGATGTTATCCTCAAAGAACAAGGATTTCAGCAGAGCGGAGTCTGCAACTCTTCGGAGTGCCAAGTCAAGATCGGTCAATTGCTTGGCGTAGATAAGCTCGTTGCTGGCAAGGTGGTGACATTTGGTGGGGTGTATTCGTTCAGCATAAATTACCTCGATGTAGGTACCGGCGTGGTTGAAAATACGATTTCCTTTGAGGTTGAAGGCACCTTAGTGAATGTGCTCAAGAGTGGTTGCAAAGATGCTGCGGATATGTTGGTGGCAAAGGTATTTCCGCCCTCTGTAACCACACCAGCAAAGCCTTCGGTCAATGAAGCCCTTACCCTGAATCCTACGAGTGTTGCTTCACTCCCCCAGGTATCCAAATCCGGCTCCAAATCCAAGTGGGTCGCCATTGCCTTTGACGCTTTGGCTGCCGGTGCTTTGGGATATGGAGTTTACCAGAACTCCCAGGCAGTCTCGGGCTTCTCTGTTTACAATGGAATGGCGAAGGGTCTTCCCCAGACCTCCTATGATTCTGCATGGAAAACCTATACGGATGCGCAAACCATGCGTAACATCGGGTACATTGCCGCGGGTGCCCTTCTCGCAGTGGGATTAACTGTTCATATTGCGTTTTGAGGGGTGAAGGATGAAAATGAATAGTCCATATATATTGATATTTACTGTAGTGATTTCCGTTGTTTTACTGGTTGGTTGTAGCAGCGAGAAACGGGGTAATCCCTACGATGCCAATGGCATTGCCTTTGTGGCTGCTTCTTCTGGGGAAAGTAGCAGTTCCGTGTTGGGTTCATCGGAAGGGACGAGCTCCAGTTCTTTGGCATCATCGGATGGAGCCCAATCTTCATCCCTTGTATCTTCTTCCAGTGTTAGCGTGTGGTGTGCTACGGCAGGAAACTGCGGGGTTTTTACGGATTCACGCGACAGCACATCATACAAGTGGACCCAAATTGGATCACAGACTTGGATGGCAGAGAACCTGAATTACGGCACCCCTGTCCTAGGGTTATCTAGCGATGCCAATCAGTCGAATGAAACTATTGTCGAGAAGTATTGCTATGGAGACGATAACGCCAAATGCGATACGGATGGTGGTTTATACCAGTGGGCCGAGGCCATGGCGCTCCCGAGCTTTTGCAATACCACATCTTGCGCGGATTCTGTAAATACGAAGCGTCAAGGCATTTGCCCATCTAAGTGGCATATGCCGAGCATAGCGGATTGGGACACCCTGGCCACCTTTTTGGGCACGGCCGACTCCGCGGGCTCCAAAATGAAATTCGCTGGCACAGGTTTCCCCGATTGGAATGTGCCCAATTACAACCAAGGCAACCCCTTTGAATTCACGGCACTTCCTACGGGCTTGCGCCTAGATGGTGGGGGGTTTTATGGACAAGGAAGCCTTGCCATATTCTGGGAAGCCAAAGAGAATAATGTATATGGCGCCGGTGACCGCAATCTTGATGTCAATGATCCAAAACTATACGCGAGCACGGACATTAAGCGATCTGGGCTATCGGTTCGATGCATCATGGATGCGCAGTAAGATTTGAAAATAATTAGGAGTGAATATGCTTCGGAAAAAAATCAGCCTCTTTCTTGGTGTTTTGGTCCTGGCCTGCTCGGCCTTGGCGGTTACTGGCGTTGTCCTAGACCAATTGGGACAGAAGATTCCCCGCGTGAGGGTTGACCTCGTAGTGGATGGAAGCTCAGTCATTTCTGGATCAAACGGCACATTCACACTCCTCCCTGGGAGTGCTGCCATTATTCAGCAGAGCACAGAGGCAATCCAAGTCGGGCTGAAAAATGGCATTTTGGAATTCCGCTTGCCCATGGGTGTGCTGGGTTCCTTTAGCACAACAGATGTCCGTGGCAAGACGGTAAACTCGGTGCCAAGCCAGCACCTCTCTGCCGGTGAGCATCAATACAATCCACTGGGTAATGCAACGGTTAGCCCGGGTATCTATCTGGTCCAATACCAGTTGGGAAGCCAAAAGGGAATTCTCAAGCTTGCGGTTGCAAATACATCCAACATTTCGGGTGGCAAGTTCAATGCGGTTACAAAGATCCTTCGCCTAACTGCCCAGGGAGCCTTGGACTCCGTGAGGTTTACCAAGCAAGGGTATGCGACTAAATCGGTCCCGATCAATGGGTATGGTGATAATTTGGGGACGGTGTTTTTGGATGGGGAGAGTTCGAGTTCGGTTGGGGCGTCATCTTCGAGCTCTATTGCTGCGTCTTCTTCGGCAACGTTGAGCAGTCAAGTGGTTAGCTCCTCTGTGGTAGCCTCGAGTTCCATTGCTCCGCCGTCTTCGACAACGTCGAGTAGTACCTCATATGCTGCAAGCTCAAGCTCTGTGGCTGTTTTAAGCAGTTCCTCGGTTGCAAATAGTTCCTCTTCCCTAAACCCCGTTGGGGCGTATTACAAGTTTTCCATTCTTGCACAGAATTTGGGAGGTACTTCGGCTCCTGATTTTTGTCTGGTGGAAACCAATTTTTGGAAAGCTGGGCTTGGCGCACTAGATACCAATACATTGGATTTGATAACAAGCACCTCCTCTAATTTTTCCATGGGATCGCTCCAGGCGATGATTGACGGAGGTAGTGTTGGATATATCAAATCCACAACCATTCCTTGGAGCTGGACAATTCGGCTTCATACGGCGGAGCAATTTGACCAGTTTTACATTTGGGCCTGGGAAAACTTCTACTACCCAGAACCAAGCCGGGTTCAGATTCAGAATTCTATCGATGGAGCAACCTGGATCACAATAGCTGATACGACATTCCCAGCCACCTACACAACGGCTTTGGTGAATTTGAAATATTCTGGATTTGCACCATCGAGTAGTGCGGCTGTTTCAAGTTCATCTGCTGTGTCATCCTCGTCGACAATTTCTTCGAGTGGTGGTGCGTGGTGCGCAACGGCTGGAAACTGTGGAAGTTTTACGGATACACGGGATAGTAGGATCTATGCATGGACTAAGATTGGCGCGCAGGTTTGGATGGCGGAAAATTTGAATGTTGGTACTATGGTTCTGAATACAGTCGATCAATCCAATGCTACGGTAATCGAAAAATACTGCGATAACGATGACCCTGCCAATTGTGGCACCGATGGTGGTCTTTACCAATGGGCCGAGGCCATGGGCCTGCCCAGTAGCTGCAACTCAACCCCCTGCGCAGGTTCCATCAGCACCGGCAACCATCAAGGGCTTTGCCCTGTGGGCTGGCACATCCCTAAAACCGCGGACTGGGACGTCCTCGCCACGTACCTGGGCGGCAGTTCCCTAGCCGGGGACAAGATGAAGACCACCACCGGTTGGTTTACCAATACAGGCTCAAATTCTTTCGGCTTCTCGGGGCTCCCTGCTGGCCTCCGTGGCTACGGTGGGGGATTCCTCGATGTCGGCTATAAAACGTATTTCTGGGGTGCCATAGAGAGCAGTGCATCAATTGCGGACCTCCGCAGCTTGCGCTACAACGACGCTAGTTTCGGTACTAACTACAATTACAGCGACAAGCCGAACGGTTTTTCTGTCCGTTGCCTCAAAAATACTTCCACTCTCCCAACCACCGGCTTAGTTGCATACTACCCTTTTAACGGCAACGCTAACGACGAATCCGGCAACGGCTACAATGCTGACAGCGTAACTGCTTCTTTGACTGCCGATCGTTTTGGCATGGCGAATTCGGCATACATATTCGGAACACACAAACGAATCGTCACGCCATTCCCTGGAATTCTCGGTAGTGCAGAGCGGACTCTATCGCTTTGGATTAAATCGACCTACCAGCCCATCGCGGCAAGAATGTCAACATTTTTTACCATGGGTGCTGGTGCCAGTGGGGGAATGGATGTTCTGGCGATGATGACCGGTGGGCATCTCGAATACGCACCAAATTCCTGTTTTGTCGAATACTCTTCTGCCTTTAACGATGGGAACTGGCATCATGTCGCGATGATTTTGCCCAGCGGTCTTACCAACCCTGCCATAACTGCAATGAAAATCTATGTAGATGGAACCCTGTTAACCACAGTAGTGAATTCCGTAAATACGAACTATTTAATTAATACCTTAGCTGGAAGTAAAACCGTGATTGGCGATGAAGCAGGTTCAAATCCCATCGATGTTTTCAACGGCACCCTAGACGACATCCGCATCTACAACCGTGCACTCAGCAGCACCGAACTCTCCGCTTTGGCTGCGGATAAATAGCCCGCCCCACAAAAAAGCCACAGCACCCAACAGAGCTGTGGCGTAAATCTAACCCTGCGATTACTTGCAATCTTTCGCCAGCAGTGCGTCGAACCCAGTCTGGTCGACTTGGGTGATCTCCTGAATGGAGATCCAGTCGTAGTTCTTCGCAAGCATTTTTTGAATCACCTCGATCTTTTCTAAATCCAGACCTCGCTGAAGGCCAATATCAACACCCTGCTCGATGCCACGCTCGATACCTTGTTCAAAGCCTACCTGAACATCGGCCTCATGGTCTTTCTGTCTTCCAGTTTTAATGCGCATGGTTTCATCCTCGTCTACGATCAAATCAATCAGCGGTTGCGTGGAATCTTCTGTGAACTTGCCTCTATTCCATAAATAAAGGATTGTTCGGGTCACAAGTCGAGCTCGTTGGGGTGGCGAAATTTCCCCAAACGAAGGGCCAGCTTCTCCAAAAACTCCAGGCTTTCTTCGTTTGCGGTGAAGATATTTTTGAGCGCCAACAGGGCGACCTGGGTCGCTGGATCGATTCCTGGAAAAGTTAAAATCCGTTCATCCGTGATATCTCGAAAATCAAAGAATAGGGCGGGAACCCTGAGAATATAGGGTCGCAAAGCCGGTGGCAACATAAATGGGATATGTCGGATCATTAAGTGCTGTGATGCCCGGCACGGGCATCACAAAACAACCGGGCATGAAGGGAGACTTTTGGTGCCTGTTTTTCTGAATTATGATTGGTGACAGCAACCTGTTCTTGCATCACTCGAGTTTTAAGTTCACTCGCCCTGCGGAGAATTATCTTATATTTACCGCATAAACTGCGGAGAAAATCGTGTACATCTATAACGAGAAAGACTGGCCAAACTTTGCTTGGGATGCGAATCGAATTATGCCTTTGCTCTCTGAGGTTCGTCACATGCAAGGTCTTCTCGTAGGAAAGCTTGGAGCTATGGGCTTCCCGTTCCAGGATGTAGCCTCCTTGGAGGCCCTAACGCTTGATGTCATCAAATCTTCGGAGATTGAAGGGGAAATGCTGGACAAGGCGCAAGTGCGTTCTTCGCTTGCCCGGTGCCTTGGGCTTGATATGCCAGGTATGGTTGTTTCCAGCAGGGATGTGGATGGCATGGTCGAGATGCTCGTGGATGCGACTCGGGAGTATAAGAAACCTCTGAGCAGAGAGCGCTTGTTTGGTTGGCACTCCAGCATGTTTCCCACGGGGCGTAGTGGAATACTCCGTATCCGTGTTGGAGCCTGGCGCAACGACAAGAACGGCCCCATGCAAGTGGTCTCTGGTCCTCTGGGCCGCGAACGCCTGCACTACCAGGCCCCCGAGGCCAGCCACCTTTCTGCAGAGATGAGAGCGTTTCTCGCCTGGTTCAATGGCTGCAAAAACATGGATCCAGTTCTCAAAGCTGGCGTCGCCCATTTTTGGTTTGTAACCCTGCATCCCTTCGAGGATGGGAATGGCCGCGTTGCGCGTGCTCTTACAGACATGCTCCTCGCTCGTGCCGATGGAATGCCACAACGCTTCTACAGTATGTCGGCACAGATTCGCTTGGAGCGCAAACGTTATTACGAGGTGCTTGAATTCAGCCAGCATGGAGAATTGGACATTACGCATTGGCTGGTGTGGTTTCTGGAATGTTTGGCGCGTGCCATCAAGAGCTCGGACGGCGTAGTCGGCAAAGTCGTGCGCAAGCACAGCTTGTTTGAACAGCACTCACATGCCAAGCTGAACGAACGCCAGCGCATGATGCTTGGCAAACTTGCAGAAGGTTTTGAAGGGCTACTCACTACGGTTAAATGGGCCAAGATCACCCACTGCTCCCCGGACTCGGCGCTTCGTGATATCCAGGCATTGATCGAAATGGGTATCCTGAAAAAGGATGCAGCGGGTAGTCGTAGCACCAGTTATTCTGTGGTCTGAATTTCTTTTTAGTCCCGCATTTCCCTACTGTCCAAAATAATCTAGTCTAAACTCGTTAGACCATTGGTATTATTGGCCTGTAGGCATGATTGACTTGATTGGGGGCTGTTTTGTGTTTGTCATCCCCGGCACTCCACACAGTGGACATGTGTCCGTAACGGGCAAGCCCGAACGGTCCCACCGAGGGATCACCGAATACCGCCGAGTGGTGCGGTGATGCCCGTGCCGGGCATGACAAAATAACCGGGCATGATTTTGGCATGAAGGCTCCTTTCTGGGATTAGACGCAGAAGGGAGGCTTTCGGTGCGGGGTGTGCAAATATTCTGGTAATGCAAAACCGTAAAAATAATGGGACAATGACTCCATGAAGATTGTTTTTCTCTTCACCCTGATGGTGTCTCTGTTTTGCTCGTGCACTGGCCCAGGCACGCCCGAGGGAGCCGCTGGCAATGCTCCGGTGCGATTGCTTCTGCGCACCGGGATTGCGGTAGCCCCTGGTGACTCCCTGCTCCTGCGAGTGGAGGAGAATCACATACCCATTCTTGTGAAGCGCTTCGAACCGAGTGCGGCGCCTGAATTTGACCTGCAGCTGGCCTGGGGTGCACGCATCACGGTGGCAGTGCGTTATTACAATGCAACGGACACCATCCTTGTTGCCGACACCAGCTTTACCATGCCCGAGGCAAGCGAAGTTGGATTATCGTTGGTGCTTCTTGCTCCACAACGAATTTCATCCAGTTTGGAACAAAGCTCCAGCTCCCAGTCCGACTTGCTGGACACGGGCAACTTCACCGATCTTCGCGATCTGCAAACCTATCCGTACATTACCCTGGGCCGTCAAGTGTGGATGGCAAAAAATCTGAACTTCGACACCTTGGATGGGACCGGGAGCTGGTGCTATGAAAACCAGGCTTCAAACTGCAATCTATATGGGCGCCTTTATAATTGGAGCACATCTCTTGCGCTCCCTGCAAGCTGCAACAGTACGGCATGCTCAGCAAGCATTCAAAGTCCCCATCGGGGCCTCTGCCCCTCGGGCTGGCATGTTCCCTCGGATGAAGAATGGAAGACGATGGAGGTATTCGCAGGAATGAGCCAAGCACAGGCTGATTCGACTGGATACCGGGGAACCGACCAAGGGACAATGCTTAAGGCCAATAGTAGCCTATGGTCAACCAATACGGGGTCCGATTCCTTCGGGTTTTCTGCTCTACCTGGTGGTCTCCGGAGCGCTACCGATTCTTTTGCATTCGAAGGGACCTTCGCCCAGTGGTGGACCGCGACCGAAGCGGGTGCTAGCCTCGGACAGCGTAGATATATTTACGCGGACCTCCCTACGATCCATAGGCAAAACTTGAACAAGTACGGAGGAAACTCCCTACGCTGTATCCGGGATACACTCTTTGAAAATTGGAGCCAGTTCCTGAATCCAACCCTGACCTATGATTCCTTGGTCGACGGACGCGATGGGCAGGAATATGCCACAATCTGGATCGCAAGTCAGCACTGGATGGCCCAGAACCTGAATTTCGGCCTGATGATTACGCCGACTGCAGGCCAGCGGGTGGATTCCCAAACTGAAAAGTACTGTGCAGGTGACTCGGCCCAAAACTGCAGCGAAGGGCTGGGGGGACTCTACCAGTGGGCCGAAGCCATGGCTCTCCCATCGACGTGCAATAACATCAGCTGTGCGGACTCCATTCAGGCCGTCCACCAAGGAATCTGTCCTGCCGGATGGCGCATTCCCTCCCCAGCGGATTGGGATTCGCTGACCGCCCACACCGGTGGTAGTGCTTCTTCCGGAGCCCAACTCAAGTCCAATTCCACAGGCTATGCGGCTTGGAATTCCATCGCTTTCAACTCAGGGAATCCTCATGGGTTCTCAATCGTACCCGTTGGAGACATTAGCGGGGTCAGTCCAGCTATAGAGTATAAGGGGACAGGCGCCATGTTCTGGCTTTCTGCAGAAAATTTGACATGGGGTTATGAGCGTCGTTTCATGTCAAGCCTTTCTTCTGTCCAGGCCAATCAAGGCAACAACAAGATTCGGGCATACAACATCCGATGTATTGAAAATTGAAGGGTTTCGTTTAAATCCCTCCCGAAACTTTGAGGGACAAGTCTCCACCGAACCAGTTGATTCCCTTCAAATCACGATGTTCGCGAACCCATCCTTCCAGGTCGATTTTCCAATGAGAACCTAAGGACCGTCGGATTAATGCACCCGCTCCACCCGCTCCGCCCACATGATCTTCTTCCATAGCAAACAAAACGCCTACCTGTGGGCCCATTTGAAACGACCCCTTGGACCAGGAAATATCAAGGCGCGAATCACCGGCAAAGAAAGTATGGTCACGCGCTTCAGCCGTTAATCGATAACCCCACAAATACAACGGACTCTGCCTTCTTTGATCAAGCTGGGCAACCCATTGCCAATGGGCGCTTCCTTTTTCTGCCCCATATTTGTCACCCAATGCATAGACAAATTGAGTTTGTCCGAGTGTAGAGAATCCCTGTGCTTTCCTGGTTATCCGCAGGTATGAAATGAATAAATCCCCAAGTTCCGTGTCTGCATTTTCTCCCCTCCACTGGAACCCTGTTGCGGCATCAAGCTTGGTTCCAAGCAAAAATTCCCCCTGATAGCCAAGCAGACCCCCTGCAAATGCACCTGGAGAAGCCAGTGGATTTGAGATATCCAAACTCCGGTCCAAGGTCTGGGTTGCGACCTGATAACGACTTGCGGTCCACTCAATGGAGGAGCCGCCCATTCCTCCCAGAGCCTCCAATGATATTCCTACGGGAGAAACCCATTGGGCACTAAACTGGGTGCGGTCACGACCTTGGATTTCGTTTTTTTGGTTCTGGTATCCTGCAAGGATTCCCGTGGATACTCCAAACCGGAAGGCTCGGTTAGGGCGAAAAATAATCTGAGCAGGTGCGGCGATTGCATCAAGGGAAGATTGGCCGTTTGACACCCGTCTTCCGTAATCCAATTCGAAAGAATAGGAAAGTTGTTCCAATGGGGGTTCTGGAATTTTTGGGGCAGATAGGGAAGAATGTGTTTGTTTTGCTTTCCCGTAGCGATGCCCTTGTCCCCACTTGGAATCCTGTAGTGCCAAGTTTGCATGGGCACCCACCCACCATAAAGTGTCTCCTTCAATTTTTGAATCCTCCAGCGTGGTGTTGGATGTCCCTTGAAGCCTCAGCACAAAAGAACTTCCTGCAAAACTGCAGTCATCAAATTGTAGGACTCCTGCTTCGGCCCAAACGTGATTGCCCACGCCCGAGAAATTTATTTTCAAGGCCGAAAGTTGCCCCCCTCTCAGATGAACTCCTACCGAATGATTCACCACCAGCTGTGTCTCATACATGAGGACCTGGGCTCCCTCCTGTAAAAGAATTCCTTGGCTCATATTCTTTAGCCGGGCTCCCAAAAAAAGAGCCACTCCACCTCTTTCCACCTGAATTCCTTGACCTCCGTCCCATTGTGAAGTCATTCCAGAATCATTGGACATCAGCAAAACCCCATGGACACTCATGCCGGCATTTGGCGCAAGGACGATGGATGTCCCTCCATGAATTCGAAGAGTGTCACTTGCAGGGACGGTATAAATCGAATCCAAGCGAATCGCGCCACTCCAGTGCATGGTCGTTGCAAAGGTCAATTGGGCTAGACAGAGGCCCAGGCATATAGCGAAGGAATGAAAGCTCATGGTACCCCCTGAATCTGAATATGCAAAGTGCCCTTTTCTAAGGAAAAAGCAGGAGGGACTTCGGTGGCGGGGGGAGGTATGATTATACTAGGAGTCGGCAAATCAGGCACGGGCAATGAGTTGTTTTGATTGGCCGATGAGACTCGATCAGCACTAAAATTTGTGGGAGCAGGTACAGTCGTTGCTTCAAGGACTTGCAGCTTTTGTCCTGGCTTTAATAAAATCCCACTCCCTTTTCCCTGGGTGGGGTTCACTTGTAGAGAGCCCTCCTCAAGTTCGATAATGCTGGATCCCGTAATTTCATCCACTGAAATTCTAAAGCGAGTGCCCTCTGCGCCAGCCACTGCAACCGGAGTCCTCACTTGAAAACGCCCCTTGGAATCTTTTTGTTTGACATCGAAGTCAAATTCTCCCCAGCGTGCAATCGTCTTCTTTCCATTCTTTTTCATTTCAGCAAGCACCAGTACCGAATTGGGTCCCATTTGCGCTCGACTCCCAGAATTAAATCGCACGACAAGTTCAGCCCGATCAAAGGTTTTTAGGCTGTCTCCTTCGACGACGTGGCTACCAAAATCCAGGCGTCGACAATCCACGTTGGCTGCACAAGCATCAGCATGGTTTCGCACGGATACAATGGTTCCATTTTCCTCTTGAGCAAAAAGGAGGTGGGTAAGAACCCCAATAAGCATGAGAGTCCTGAGCAGGGGAGAATGATTGTAAAGCGGTTTCATGAATACTCCTACGAAGGATAGTGTACCAATTCTCACGTTGGATTACGAGTGGTTAACCACTTCGATAGCTCCTCATGATCCGCTTCCGGCATCCCTTCAAAACGTACCCGGATAGTCCATGGGGGCTGGCCATCGCTCACTTCCAGGATGTGGCTTTTCAGTTTTTCCATAACGATTCCATTGGGTAACTCAATGGAAATTTCAATGGAATCACCTGTTTTTGCCAAAATCATTGTGTTGCAGTATAATCCCCCGAGACTGATGTTTGCAAGGACTGATTCGGAGTCGACTCCATTAGGGCAAAAAATCCTTGCAGGCCAACTGACATTATGGCGCATGGAGCCACGCCGGTCATTGCCTTCTAAGGACAGGAGGCCTGTTATGGAGTAGACACGAACAGGTTTAGCCTTTCCCTTTACTGCAAGCTCTTTGGAATGCCCGACAATGACCTTTTTTACAATCTCCCGATAGGTAGAACTACTCACCAAAATTTCACCAGGTCCAGCAAGGGAACAAAGGCGCGCTCCCAAGTTGACATTGTCTCCAATCAGAGTAAAATCCATGTATTGTTCCGAACCAATATTTCCCATGATCACAGGCCCCGTATTGATTCCAATTCCGATCTGAATATCGGGTTTCCCTTGTTCCGCCCATTTGATTCGCAAAGTGGAGAGTGCTTCCTGCATTTCCATGGCTGTTTTGACTGCGCGCCATGCATGTTCCTCAGGATAGACGGGTGCTCCATAGTAAGCCATGATTTCGTCGCCAACAAACTTATCGATAATTCCGTGATTGGAAAAAACGATAGGAGTCATTAGCGCCAAGTATTCATTGAGTTGTTCAACCACCTCAGTGGCCTCGTGGGTTTCTGAAATGCTGGTGAAGCCACGGATGTCAGAAAATAGAACGGTAACTTGCTCTTTTCGCCCACCCACCTTGGTCAGTTCTGGTTTCTCCAATAGCTGGTTCATGACTTCCTGGGTCACATATTTAGCAAACATGCCCTGGACCTTTTTCTTGATCACGCGTTCTTGGGCATATCTCGAAACATTATGCCACACGAGCAAACCGATCCCAAGCAGGGTTGGCAAAAATATGGGTAAATGATAATGAAATACTATAAAGACAAACTGTGTCGTTAATAGATAAAGAGTTAAAAAGAGTAGGACTCCAACTTGCCAGCCAAGGGTGTCCCGATAGAGTAAAAGAGAGACCACGATCACTAAGGCGAGTATAAGCAACCAGTGTTGCAACCCAGAGAGAACTCGAATATAATTTCCCGAAAGTAATGTTTGCAATACGGCCATGTGCAGGCCAATGGCGGGATGGCGACTTTGCAAGGGTGTATTCACAAAATCCGTCGAGTTCTGCCCTACGCGCCCTATCAGCAGAATTTTACCACGCAAATGCTTTAAAGAATCCATAGGAAGCAGGGGTTCAAGCCCTTCCATGACTTGCTTGTAGCTGAGGATAATTTCTCTGAAGGAATAGTGAGGCAGCGTCTCGTAGCGACCCGGCCAGTTCAAAATTAAATTTCCATTCCCATCGAGAGGAACGTTTTTCCCATTAGGCAGGCTCAGCTGATAGGAATCCATGGTAAGATCCTTGGCCTGCAAATGCATCAAGCGCAACCAAATTGACATTCCCAATTGGGGGAACAAAAATTGATTGCATTCCAAGAATGGAGGGGTGCGTCGAATGACGCCATCAGGATCTTCAAAAATATTTACAAAACCCATGCCGGCAGAGGCCAAATCCAGTCCTTCCAAGGGTTCGGTAAGCAATCCCCGCATTTTGAGGTCGGGCCGAATGACCCCATTCGCGCGAACCTGATTGAGACCATACCCATGCTTGAGAACCCCTTGGAAAGGGGAGTTGGGTAGCGTTACTGCATCCTCATAGGGTGAAAAGCGAAGAGGAAAATGGGTAAACCCAGCCTCCTGACTCATTTGCAATAAAAACTGATCCGAGTTCGACTCATTCGCTCCCACAAAGGAAACATCATACAAAAGAGCCTGAACACCGAGTTGACTTGCTGCATCAATGAACATTCCGTGTACTTGCCGCGGAAATGGCCAGGAACCAAACTCCTGCATGGCATCGTCGGCGATATCCACGATAATCAAAGAGGAATCGGTAGGAACATCTCCACGCAGTTGGAAGCGAAAATCAAGGAGTTTGTTTTCTGTGGTTGTTTGCCAACCCAATGCGATCACCAGGGCTGCTCCCACCACGGCCAATAGAGGCGGAAAGAACACGCTAAGCTGGAAAAGCCACTTACGCTGTTTTTTAGTTGTTAGTTCCATAAATCTCAATCATGCGTGGATAGTCGTTAGAAAATACATTTTCTTGAAAATAGTCGAACCAGTCCTGAAAGAATTTGGAAAGCCGAATTTACCTGGCCAAACAATGGGCCGTTAAGCAAAATGCCATGTAAATGGGAAAAATATGTGTTGTGTGTATTTCCCAAGAAGGAAGGGGGAACGTTTGCCGTAGTGTGGTTTCTTTCTCTTTCCATCAATGCGGACTTCGTCCCAGCAAATCATAATGGCTTGTAGTACCTGCCCCAGAAAGTCCTTGTGGCGTTGTCTTGATGTTCACGGGGGCCTGGGTGTCGGTGAGGCTCAGCAGAACCGTGCGTCCAGCGTCGCGCCCCGTAGGAAAGGTCACGGCGATGGTGCTGCCCTGACTAGTCGCGTTCCAGTTGACGCCTGCGCCGGAGAGGTGCAAGTTGGTCTCGATGGTTGCCGAGTTTGCAAGGTGGGTGGGGTCCGCCACGGCAAGCTGCAGGGATGCTCCATTGTGGATAGCTATGAGAGTTAATCCTTTGCTCGCTTTGTAGATGGTTCCATCCGCCAGGGTTACGCTATCGGCAGAAAAGAAAACGCTACCCAGCCAATTTTGGCTTGTGACTTCGATGGATTGTACTTGGGCGGTGTTCTTGCGGATGGCAAAGGGTGCTGAATGGGTCCAGGTGGTAAAGGCTGTGCGGTCTAGGCCGGGCACAACGGCGTAGGCAAAACCTTTGCTCGTGCCTGCGGTACCGTGGTCGAACATGGCAGAGAATACGGTCTTGGTAATTGGGGTGGCCGAGGCGCTGGTGCTTGTCAATTGCCAGGAGCCTGTGCGACTGCGCACTACCACTTCCATGCTCGCAGGGGTAGGGAACCAATAGCCGATGGTATCGTGCCAGAGCCACTGGATATCGGTGGCGGAGAGAGAATCTGTGAAGGCTGATGCCACAGAGGTTCCACGTTGCATCCAAACTTGTCCGGTAAGGAGTTGTTGGTCCACCGTGGTGCCGACCTTTTTAGTCTTGCTGTAATTGAATCCGGCCCCTAAAAAGACCGCAAAGCCATTCACGAAGAATCCCGACTTTTTGCCGGTGATTCCCGAGACCGCATGATCATAGCCTACCGCAGAGGTTGGCCCGGAGGAGGCCCCGCCCGCATAGACGGTGTTGCCCATGTTGTTCTGCTTGCCTCCTGGCATTTGGGTGAAAATGGGGAAGGTATCCACCTGGTCTACGGTCAGGCCCGGCAGGCGAGCCCAATTCATTACCGGGAAAATATTTGGATCCATTGCGCGAATATGGATCCAGTGGACCCCGTATGGTAAGAACCAACCCCGCAAATTTTCGCCATTCATCTGCTCGGTGCCAATATTGCGGTTGCTGACCGTGCGCCAGGCGATGTTGAACTTGGCCCCGTGGTAGGTGGAGTAGTCGCTGTTCCAAAATATCTTGGCCGCCTTGCTTGCCCAGGGCCATGCCCCGCCTCCTAGGTAGGTGTAGGCTTCTGCCAATTCGGCTTGCCGGTATCCACTGAAGGAGACGGCCTGCCAAGTATTGGCCAAAGTCTTTGCCGTGCCTGCACCGTGAGTGGTGTTGCGGGCGATCTCGCGCCCAAACACATGAGCATCGTAGCGACCTGCGAAGGTGGTGAAGGCGTGGCCATCGATCAGCTCGTCCACCAGCATTTGTTTGTCTCCCGCGGTCCAGCCAAAGGAGAGCCCTTCGGCAATGGCAAGCCAGTCGGCTTCTGAGGCCAGGAAGGAGGTGCCATAGCCACCGTTGTAGATCACTCCGTGCTGATTGAAGGCGCGGTCGCGCAATATGCCATCCACGGAGTCCACTTCGTTGCCTTCAGCGCGAAACAGGCGCATGGTGGAATCAATCACGGTGGGGTTATTTTGAATGGCGGATTTGTAGATGAGGCCTTCGCCTTCCCAAAACAGGTTTGCGCCCGTAGTCAGCTGCCCGGTGTAGGCTGGCCAATGGTTCAAGAGGGTAGGCACCATGCGGTTGGACCAACGGACCAAGGTCGTGTCAGGTAAAATGCCCCGCAATAGGAGCAGGGTCTTGCCATAAGGAATGGCTTCGCCGATGTCGTTGTGGAACCAGTTCGCGCTGAAGATGGGGCATGGGGGAGCAGCGCTCTTGAGGGTCACGCGGTCTATGCAGGTAGCAAGGGTAGAGTAGCGGTAGCTGATGTAGAATTCAAAACCCAGCTTGATGCGGTCCAGCAGGTTGAACCCATTCCATGTGGTGCGCCCAATGGTTGCGAGCTTCGCAAAGGCCTGTAAGCGGTTGATGTGGTTGACCGGTTGCCAGTTGTTGCGGGCAGTGTCCTTGTAGTTGATGTCGGTCCAAGAGCCGTTGGCCTGTTGTGATAAAAGCCAGGTGTGCACCGAGACGCTATCGACCGTTCCTTCGGTGGCCATGAGGTGCTGGTATTGGCGTGCCACTAGGGTGTCTACTTCCCAAGACAAGGCTGCGGACCATGTCTGCGCAATGAGGACGGATAACACACAAACAGAAAAAAATCTCCAGCCCATAGGGACCCCGCTTCAAACAAAGCCAATCCATAAAGTATATCTAAAGGGGGGTGGGGCGGAAATGATTTCCGGGCACCCCGGTTCAAAACAATGGACAACGGGTCATATATGTCCCCGCGAAGACGAGGATCTAGGGCTGGGAGTCCCAGACCCTCGTCTTCACTTCGTTCGCGAGGGTGACGAGAGGGTCCGATTGCCGTGCCGGGCATGACAATCACATAAGGATGACATGCACAAAATATTGTCCTCGGCGACCGTTTGCTCCTGCAAAGCGAAGCCTCCCCATTTAAGCGGTGGGAACTTCGGGCGCCTGGAATCCGTATTTTTTTGACAGCTCGGTGAGTTTCTGTGCCAAAATGGCCTTTTGCACAGGTTTAAAAATGTATGCCTGCACGCCCGCCTGAACTGCTGCGACAATGTTCTTCTTGTCGCCTTCCGAGGTCTGGAGAACGAAGGGGATCTTCTCGAATTTTGGGGTCGCCCGCACATAGCGCAGGAACTCAAGGCCTGTTTCTCCGGGCATGTTGAAATCCGAAATGATCAGGTCGAACATTTTTCCCTGCATCAAATTGCGGGCCTCGCTGACATTGTTCGCCTCAGTAATTTGTTTGTAACCGAGGCCACGCAACGCTTCAACAGTCATGAACCGAACCATTTTGGAATCGTCAGCGATTAGAATTTCCATGAAAGTACCTCGTTAGAAGGGTGTGGTTGTGGAGCTTGATAGTAAAAACTTTTGCCATGGGTCCTTTGCAGAAACTCTACATTGGTGCCGTACATGCTCTCGGATGATCCCAGAAACAGCATTCCTGCGGGCTCAAGGATTTTGCGAAGTTGTAGAAGAACGGCGGTCTTCTGCTCGGGAGAAAAATAGATGATCATGTTGCGACAAAAAATGATATCGAACCTTCCCATTTCCATGATGGGTCGGGAAAGGTTTACATGCTGAAATGTAACTCGCTTGCGCAGGGATTCCGCAAGGGTCCATTGGTCACCATTTTTGGAAAAATAGCGTTCCCGATCTTCGATGGGGAGGTTATGGCCAATCTCCATATCGGTATAACGACCTTGCCGGGCCCGTTCCAATGCGCGGGTAGAAATGTCAATACCGGTAATGGAAAAATCCTCTGCGGTCCATTCCGGATTCGAGGATTGCCAGTTACTGATGCTCATCGCAAGGGTGTATGGTTCTTGTCCATAACTACACCCAGCGGATAAAATTCGAATGCAAGGGGACTTGTGTGTTCTTTTCGCAACCTTTTGCAAGGCCAATGCAGGCAGGATTTGTTCAACCAGGGTCTGAAAATGGAAGGGGTCCCGGTAAAATCCGCTTTCATGAGTCGTCATAGCCTCAATGGTGGAGCGGATCAGGGATTCCCGGCCTCCGGTGAGCAAGACTAAGAAATCAGAGAAGGAGCCACAGCCTTCTTTTTGCAGGAGTTCTCCGAGTCGGGTGGAGAATAAATATTGCTTGGCCTCGGGCACGTCGATACCCGTTTCGCGCAGGAGGAATTTGCGTAGCAGTTGGAATTCATTTTCGGAGAGTTGCATTAGCCACCTCCCACAAGTTCGTATATGCGATTTGCTATGTCACCTAATGGAACGATTTCATCGGCAATGCCTGCCCGCACAACGCTTCCGGGCATTCCCCAAACCACGGAACTTTGTTCGTCTTGCACCATCACCGCGCCACCGGATTTTTTAATCTCGATTGCGCCATTAGTTCCATCGCTCCCCATGCCGGTGAGCACAATGGCCAGGGTCCGGCTCCCCAATACCGGGCATGCTGAACGGAACAGAACGTTGACCGAGGGTCTGCAGCCATTGTCAGGGGGAGCATCGTTGAGCACCAGGCGAGGCAAGTTTTCGGGGCTGCGCTCCAGTGTGCAATGACGGCCTCCCGGAGCCAGATAGACCCGTCCTGGCTGAAGAGGCTCACCGTCCTGCGCTTCGCTGACGCGAATGGGACATTTACGATCCAATGCTGCCGCCATGGCCCCGGTAAATTCTTTGGGCATGTGCAGGACAATCACAATGGGAATGCGGGTAGAAGGGTGGAGGCCTGAAAGTAGTGTTACCAAGGCTTCCGGGCCTCCTGTGGAAACCCCAATCAGAATGGCATCAAATTTGGATTCGCCCTTCAGTCGTGGAACAGGTGCCGGGGCAATGTTTGCTTTGGGCCGACTGATTTGCGCCAAGCGGGAGTATTGTTTTATGGAGCAACAACGAATTTTGGAGAGCAAAAGATTGGATACGGTATGGCTGGTTTCCAACCCAGGGACAACATCAAATGCTCCCACAGCGAGGGCATCGACAATTCGCTTGGCCCCAGTCGGTTCTTTGCTTTCCGATATGAGGATGATTCCGGCGTGGGATGAAATCTTCCGCGCCTGCACGGTGAATTCCACCAAATCCTGGCGATCTTCGAGGAGCACAATGTCAGGGGAAAGTGTGCGCACCAGGTCAAGCCCGGTTTTCATTTCCTTGGCGGTTCCCACGATTTCCATATCCTGGGTGGCCTGGACGATCCCTTGAACAGATGGACCTTCGGTTGCCGAATTTTTGCTTACGAAAATAATGCGAATTCGGTCCTGATTCATGCAGTTGCTCCGAGGATTGCGCCAGCATTGAGGATTACTAGCGGGAGAGGGTCCAATCGAACCACACCTTCGACATAAGAACGGTATTGGGCCAATAGGTGAGAGGGGGCATCCTCAATACGGGAAGGCTCAACCGTCACAATGTCCCCTACGGAACCCACAAGGAATCCGACGGGAATCGAACCCAAATAATCGAGGTCGAAATTTGGAGTATAGTCGGAAACAGCTTCGATCTCACTTGTGGTTTTGAGAATGATGATTTGGGAGTCGTCGGTGATCTGTTGTTCGGAGCCTCCCAGGCTTACCCGGAGGTCTAGTACCACCACGACCTGGCCGCGAATGTTGACAACCCCGCTCACATCCCCGACTTTCAATGGCACGGGAGTAATGTGGACCGCAGGGGTAATTTCTTTTACTAGGCGGATGTCGAATCCGAAGAGTCCACCGGGTACTTGAAAAGAGACGAATTGTTGATGTTTCATGGTGAAAATTCCCGAACCCGCGCCAAAAGGGACTTCACAGCTTCGCCTAGCATAGGTAAGTTGCTTTTGGTACAAAAGTCGTCGAACCCTGCGTCCAGGGTGCGTGGCCGCATGATTTTTTCGTCCATGGCTGAAATCCCTAATAGCGGAATATGACTGAAGGCTTCGCTGGATTTAAGGTGCCGCGCCAAATCGAGCCCGTCCATGACTGGCATTTCAATGTCGCTGACCACGCAACTCACTTCGGTGTTGCGAATGATCTCCAGTGCCTCTTTGCCATTGTTTGCCGTGAGAACCTCGAGGCCGATTCCCCGCAGGTAGGATGTGACAAGGGCCCGATAGAGGAAAGAGTCCTCAGCAAGAATGATTCGATTCGCTGCGGCATTGGGCATGTCCAACGAAGACATCCAGCCAGGTTCCACGATTTCAACCAGGGCGCAAAGGTCCAAAAGGGTAGTCGCGAACCCATTCACAATCTGAGAACCAATGATGGCAGCCTGGTCCGTGGAATGGATCAAATTGGCGTTTTCGACTTCCACGATGCCAATGATACTGGAAGCCGCGATCCCCACAGGCTGGCCGATTTTGGGGATAATGACATGCAGGAATTCGTGGTCGTAGAGGGAGGATATGCCCGTGATGGCTTGTTCGATGCGAACAAGGGGAATCAGGGAATTTCTGAAGCAAAGGAACTCACGCCCTCGAGCAATTTGGATTTCCTGAATCCGGATCTCATCTACCCGCATCAGCAAGCTCAAGGGCACGGCAAATCGTTCTACTCCGTTAGTAAACACCAACATCTTTTGCTGTTCATCCTGGTTGGCAAGGACTTTGGTAGTCTGGGTTTCGGTCTTTTCGCAGCGGATTCCCCCGGTGCGGGCCAGCTCGGAAACATCTAGAATGAAGGAGGTGGTGCCATCTCCCAGAACCGTTACGCCCGCATATACCTTGCTCGCCTTGAGCTTGTCATGCAGAGGTTTGACAACGATTTCCTCTGTATCCACAATTCGCTCCACGCATAGGCCAAAGGTGTCGCTTCCGACGCGCAGCACGATGATGTAGAGGGCATTTTCCAATGCCACCCGCCGATCACGGATTTCTGCCCGCTTCCCGGTGTCGAATTCGCCTCCTTTTTGTCGGCGATCGGGAGCTTCCTCGCGACGATCCGCCACAATATCTCCGGAAATCGGATCAACGTAGGAGCGAGGGATGTTGAGAACCTTGGAAAGCCGGATAAGGGGAAGCATGTTTCCCCGGAGCCAATAGACTTCGCTCTCATCGATTTTCTGGATGCATTGGTATACCTCGTCTCCATGCAACCACACCACTTCGATGACATTCACCTGGGGAACGGCAAAACACTGTTCCTCTACGGCGAGGATGATGGCTGGAATAATGGCAAGGGTCAGAGGGAGCTGAATGGATATGGTAGATCCGAACCCGACCACGGAGGTGATTTCGACGATTCCACCCAATTTTTGTAAGGAGGCCCGGACCACATCCATCCCCACGCCACGTCCTGAAACTTCGGTGATCTGTTTTGCGGTGGAAAACCCGGGCAGGAATATGAGATTGAGGGCTTCGCGGTCCGAGAGGTCTTCCACCTGGGTTGGGGTCATTAAGCCTTTTTCAACTACGGCGGCCCGGATTTTTTTGGGATCGATTCCTTTCCCATCATCGGAAACCTGGATATTGACCAAGCCTGCTTGATGCTGGGCTACGAGCGAGATATGACCGACAGCGGATTTACCACCCACTCTTCGCTCTTCGGGGGATTCGATTCCGTGATCTACCGCATTACGCACAAGATGCATCAAGGGCTCAACCATGCCATCGACGATGCTTTTGTCCAGTTCCACATCGGATCCGCTGATGGTCAGTTCCATCTCTTTGCCCAGGCTGCGACTCAGGTCCCGAATCACCCGGGTAAACCGTCCAAATACGCTTCCGATTGCCTGCATGCGGGTTCGCATGACGATGCGCTGGATGTCGGAGGTCACCACATTGAGGCGTTGGTTTACTGCAGAAATTTCGCGGGTATTTCCGCTTGACTGCAACTGGGCCGAGCGGTTGCGGACCACAACCAGCTCCCCAGCAAGGTTCATGAGTTTGTCTGCAATTTCCACCGAAATGCGGACGGTTTGTTCCTGGGAGCGCGAGGCGGGCACCTGCTCCCGGGAAGTTGCAGGGACGGGTGGTTGTGGATTCGCCGTGACTTGGACTTTGGGTACTTCGATGGGTGGAGGCGCGCTTTCCGCCGGAGCGGGAAATTCTTCCGGCGTGTAATGAACAAAGGACAGCGGCTCGATTTGCAGCCCAGGAAACAGAAGGTCGGGATCATCGATCATGGTGGCGAGAAGAAATGAGCAATCGGAAAAGGAAGGGGGAGCTGCAGTGAATGCGCTTGCTTCGGGTTTTGAATCCAGCAGGATTCCGAGGGATCCAATGGATTCATAGAGTGCAACAGGAGTGGCGGAGCTGCGGGAACATTCCTTATGGGGGTCTAGCAGGATTTCAAAAATATGCAAGCCTTGACTCTTGGCTTCGCTGGTGTCGTATTTTCGCAAATCAAAAATGGTGGCCGGCACCGCTTTGACGGGATTGGATTGGGGTGATGCGGACTGGGTGGGCTGTTGCGCAATCCTTTGCAGGTGCTGGAGGATTTGATCCACATCTCCAAGAACGCCCTTTCCGGATAAAATTCCACTTTTTAGCTTGTCCATTCCCTCAAGCAAAGTCTGGGTGATTTCGGAATTGGGCAAAAGGGTACCGTCTCGGAGCAGACCAGCTACGCTCTCCATGGCGTGGGCGAATTCCTTGACACGGTCGAAGTCCACGCAGGCTGCACCCCCCTTGATGGTGTGCAGAGCTCGGAACAGGCGGTTCACGGTCTCCTTGTCTTCCCCTGCGCCTTCTTCCAGGGCAAGGATATCCTCCTCGGCAGTCACCAGGTGTTCCTGTGCCTCGGTGATAAATTCCTTGATTAAATTGGCGAGATTCATTCCTTCTCCGCCAAGATTCAGGCAATAATTTTTAGGACATCATTCAGCTTCTCGACATCGCTGGAGACCTGGTTAAGCGAGTTGAACATGTCTTGTATGTCTTCCGTGAAGGTCATGGCGGCGGTTTTGGATTGGTGCATGATTTCGGCTGTAGTCTCCGCCATGGAAAGGGTGCCGGAAATTCTTTCGTTCACATCCCCAATGGCCATTGCCGTACCTGCAATATTTTTCGCAACCACATTGGCGCCTTGGGCGATTTCGTTGATGTTGTGCGAAACCTGCTTGGAGGCGTGGGCGGTTTCGGCAATCTGCCGAGCGATGGCACCTGAGCCGGTAGAGGCTTCGGAGATGTTGCTCGAAATATAGTTGGTGGCCAAGGTTTGTTTCTCCACCATATCCGAAATGACTTTCTGCAGGTGGTTGATGGTATCAATGATGGACGAAATCAAGGCAATGGCGGAAACAGCCTTTTGAGTGTCGCCCTGAATTTTTTCGATCCGGGCCGTAATGTCTTCGGTCGCGGTTGCCGTTTGTTTGGCCAGCTCCTTCACTTCGTTTGCCACCACGGCGAAACCTCGGCCTGCGTCGCCGGCACTTGCCGCTTCGATGGCCGCGTTGAGGGCAAGCAGATTGGTTTGCTTGGCGATGACCTGGATTACGCTGGTCACTTTGCCGATTTCGTTGGCGCTTTTGCCGAGCATGCCCATGATTTCAGAAGTTTCCTTGGCTGCTACGGAAGCATTCCCTGCCACGGTGGTGCCTTCACGGGCATTTTGGGCTACGCTGTTGATTGCAGTCGAGAGGTCTTTTACTGCATTGTCCACAATGCGGAAATTGCTGGACATTTGTTCGGCGGTGGCGGCCACGGAAATCATGGTGGTGCTAATTTCTTCCGAGGTGCTCGCCACGGTATTGATGTTGGTAGAAATCTCTTCCGCTGCTGTAGCCACGGTGGAGATGGAGGAAGCCATTTTCTCGGAAGATGCCGTTAGGTCCTTGGTATAGTCCTCAAGAATTTTAATGGCCTCAATGCCGGAGCTAGTCTGAACATCATTTTCCAGAATGGTGTTTGCCATCTTTTCGGCTAAGGATTTCTGCTTGTCTGTCGAGGATCCAATGGCCTTGGCGCAGGTGGCGATTTGTTGTTGCGTTTTGTCAATAAGCTGATTGAAAGCCACAAACAGTTCCCCTAACTCGTCTTGCGAGGTGACGGCAAGGTGCTTGGTTCCCGTTTCGCCATTGTTTTGGGTCACCAGGTTTTGTACATGGAGAATTGACTTTCGCAGAGGAACGGTGATGCTGATTCCAATGCGGTAGGAGAGAGCGAGGAGTCCGAGCAGGACCAGTATTCCAAAGCCAATTAGGCCCCGCAGAAAGTTTGCGATCATCTGGTTTGCGCTGGCTTCGGAAGCCTGATTGAGCTGGTTGGCCTGGATGACGACCTGGTCAATGGCCGCCCGGTGGGCCTTGTATTGTGGCTTCAAAGACTTTTGCAAAACTTCCTGTGCCTGGGGGTAGTTCTTGGCTGCCAGAGCAGGTAGGAATTCCCTTTTCACGACAGCATAAAACTCCATGGCCGGTTCATAGGCCTTGTCCGTCATGGTCTCTTTTAATTGCCCATCTGGCAAGGCCCGTTGCCAAAACTTATTGCGGGTTTTGTATTCGGATTCCAGGCCTTGAAGTTTGTCCTTGAGGGCCTGGGATTCACGCGGATCCCGTTCATCCGCCAGCTGTTCGACGGTCAGGTAGGACTCGATGATATATTCTGGTGGAGGGAGGATGTCGGCAATTAGGTCTTTTCCATTGACGATTTGTTGGTAAAGATCGCCGTTGATACGCAGGGTCATGATTGTTTTGTAGGAGGCAAGGCCGAAAATGAGCAGTGCCGCCAGAGAAAAGGCCACAATTGCAGAAATTTTCCGGGTAATGCTTAAGCGGTTGAGAATAGCCATGAGTGTTTCCTGTTTTCGGAATGATCTTTGAGGTGCGGGTATTCTACCACCAAAGCGGTTCAAAGTCAAGAGAATGGCCTGGGCGGGCTAGTAATACTGATGTTATCTTTGAAGGCATGAAGAAAGTATCCCTCACTGGCATCAAACCTACCGGCACTCCCCATCTTGGAAATTACCTCGGCGCGATCCGGCCGGCCCTAGAACTGGCCCAGACTTACCAGCCTTTTTACTTCATTGCCGATTACCACGCGCTGACTTTGACGGCGATGCATAATGCTCCCGCCCTTCGGGAGTCCATTTATCAGGTCGCCGCGACTTGGCTTGCCCTGGGTCTGAATCCTGAGGAAGCCTGCTTCTACAAGCAAAGCGATATTCCCGAAATTTTTGAATTGAATTGGATCTTGAGCTGCTTCACTCCCAAGGGCTTTATGAATCGCGCCCATTCCTACAAGGATAAGGTGGCCAAGAATGTCGCCGATGGTCTGGATTCCGATGAAAACATCAATATGGGTCTTTTTGGATACCCCTGTCTGATGGATGCAGATATTTTGATGTTCAAGTCCCATGTGATCCCAGTGGGCAAGGACCAGAAGCAACATATCGAATTTGCCCGTGATGTGGCGCATCGTTTCAATAATCATTACGGCAAAGACCTGTTTGTTATTCCGGAACCCATGATCCGCGAAGAAACCGATGTGATCCCCGGACTCGATGGTCGAAAAATGAGCAAGTCCTACGGAAACACCATCGAAATTTTCCTGGAGCCCAAAGCCCTGAAAAAGAAGATTGGGTCCATTGTCACCAATTCCCAAGGCGTAGAGGAACCCAAGGACCCAGACACATGCAATGTGTTCAAGCTCTTCAAATTATTCGCGACTGCCGACCAAAGCGCTGACCTTGCTGCCCGCTACCGTGCTGGTGGACTAGGGTGGGGGCACGCCAAGGCGGAGCTCCATGGAGTCTTGGAGTCCACGTTTTCCGAGGCCCGTGCCCGCTATAACGTCCTGATGGCCGATACCGCCCTAATCGACAAAATCCTCGCCTACGGAGCGGCCAAAGCACGCCCCGTCGCCAAGACGCTCATTGAGGAAATCCGCGAAACCATTGGAATTCCATAGGGGATGACCCTAGGAAAAACAAAAAAATAGCCCCGTTTTGGGGTTGTTTTTCTGCTTTTGCATGCCCGCCTGTCTTTGTCATGCCCAATTGCTTTGTCATGCCCGGCAGGGGCATCACCGCACCATTCAGCAATACTCTGTGATATGAGCCTGCCCCCGGAACAGGGGGTGCCGGGCATGACACATTTTATGCATCCCAATTTTCATATTTTGGGCCCCGTTTGCATTTTCAAGCATTTCCCCTGGGGCAAAAACCGATATCCTTGCAATCTTCGGGAAAATTGGGTATCTTGAGTGAAACGCTATTTTTAGCGGAAGTGATTCACTTTTCACAAGATAGGCGGTCTTTGCTTTGAAATTGCTTTCAATTTTCCTTGCAGTTTTACTTGGGCTTTCGAGTCTGGGATTTGGCCAAGAGTCTGAAAAGGAACGCCGTTCCCGGCAATTCTCAGCTTATTATGAGTCATTGGTAAACCAGTCGCTTACGCGGTATTACCATAACACCTCGTTCATGGTGGATGCCCGGGTGATCCTTGCCGAGCAATCCCAGGCGCTACCGGATTCCCTCGCCGCTGCCGTGGAGCCCGCAATTGAGCCTCCATCCCAAGCGGAATCTAACAACGAGTTCCGCAATCCCGATGGGCTCGAAGCCCTTCCTGGCCTTCCGGTGATGCCCGAACAAATGCGCACCGGCGGAAAACCCTTGTTCAATCTGGAGCCCGCCAAGGCCCGTTCCCCCGCTCCCAACCCAGTGACCCGCACGGAACTTGGAATTGAGTACATCGACATTACGGTTCTGGTGGATACCGTGTACTCTCCGGAAGATGTGGAGTTCATCATGGAGCTTGTGGGCATGGTATCCAAATTGGATGATGCCCGTGGCGACCGGGTTTTTGTCCGTAAGAAGGTATTTCCTCGGATGTCCCGGGAGCTGGAATCCGAACACCGGGTCCGCAATGACAGCATGCCCCATCCTGTCGATACGGTTCATCTGGATTCACTTGCGGAGAAATCCCATCCTTGGAATGCCTATTGGGAGCAATTGCCCTCCTTGCTTCCCCTCTTGCTGATTCTGGTTTTTTTGACCGTGATTGTCGCTGTCGTGGTCCGGGGTTTGCGTAGCGCACAAATTCCACCCGAGCTGATCAAGCACCTGGAAACCTCGCGAATGCCCGTGATTCCTCCTGTGGTGGAACCGTCCAAGCCCATGCCACAAGCCCCCGAAGCTTTGGATCAGGCCAAGTTTGACACACAACGTACCGCCTGTTTGAATGCGCTCATCGGCGACCCGGTGGGTGGAGCCATGTTGCTCAAAAACTGGATTGAGGCCGACCGTTCTAAAGGCCTGAGCGACACTGCGGTATTCATTGAATCCCTGGACACCAAGGTTCTGGAAATTCTCAAACCCCACTTCCAGCCCCAGGATCTGAAGGGCTTGCATTTGCAGATGGACGTGCAGACCATGCCTTCCCTCGAAGACCGCACCAGTCTTCTCCTTACCTTCCACAAGGAATTGCGCAATCTCCGGTCACGAAGCACGGACGGAACTATCGCCGATATTTTTGGTTTCCTTCATCAGCTTTCCACGCCTCAGCTCATGCACATTCTAAAAGACGAACCTGTGGGGATTGTGGGACTTGCCTTGGCGCAAATCCCGGGCGAGCGTGCAGGCCTAATTCTGCAACAAATGGAGCCCGACTTCCGCACCCAGGTTTTGGTGGCCATGGGTCAAATCGACACCATCCCCGTGCAAGCCTACAAAGAAGTCGCTAATCGCCTATCCCGCAAGGCTCTTGAGGTGGGGAACATGCGTTTTGTTGCTGCGGATGGCGTACAAACTGTTCTCGATATTGTTCAGGGTCTGGGCCTGGTGGAACAGGTGGAATACCTGCGTTCTATCGCCGAGCGCGACTTGAATTTGGCCGGTCGCCTGCGTCGGTTCTATGCCCTGTTTGAGGAAATTCCCTATTTGCCCGAGCCCATTTTGGTCAAGGTTCTCAATACTTTCGAGCGGGAACAGCTCGTTTCATCCCTGGTGGGAACCGAGGCGGATTTCCGTGAAAAACTCTTGATGTCCATGCCTCAGAGATTCCGCATGGCTGTTGATTCGGGCCTGGAAAGCAAAATGGATCAGAGCCCTCTGGAAACCGAAAGAGCCCGCAAGCTTTTGCTTGGGCTTATCCGTCAAGAATTGCAGGCCGCAGGAGGTCGCACATGAAGCGCTTGATTATTGCCCTTGCTCTTTTATGCGCCTGGCCCTCGTTTGCGGAAGACCTGAAGGCTCCGGCTTCCTCCAAAGAAAAGCAAAAAGTTCTTTTCTACGAAGACATGTACGGAAGCCGTACCGGCATCAAGCAATTCTATGACATCCTGAGTCAGATGCAGCGCGCCATCGGCGATCTTCCTCCCGACATCCAGCGCCTCGCCATGTACAATCTGCGTGTGGACCGCGATGACTTTACCCCGGGGATGATGAAGTTTTTTCAAGGAAAAATCGAAGAAACCTTTATCAAATATGGCCGCCGTCAGATCGTTGCCGCACCCGAATTGCGCTCCACTCGCATTGTTTCCACCGATACCTCCTTTGTCCTTTCCAATACCTTGCCTACCCAGAATGACCTGTGGAAAATTGGAGAAGCCTTGCGCCTGGACGGATTCATCGAAGGCAATTTAACCCGCAGCGAAATGGGGGATATTATGTTGAGCCTGAAGGTATTCCGCCACAAAAGCGCCGAGGTGGTGTGGTCGGGAAGCTTTGTCTCTGGGCCCAATGAGGATAAATACTATTTCCCCCTTATGGATATTGGAACTCGACTTTCCTTTGGCTATTGGCCGGTTTCAAAATACACGGATGAAACCGAAACTATTCGGGAGCCGACCCTCAAATTGGACATGTACCAATACGCGGTGGAATTTACCGTGAGTGAAGCCGCAAATAGCAACCGGAGACTTTACTTGGGCGCAGCTGCTGGGCTAAGTTTTCTTTTCCCGGTGGCCGATAATCCCCGGGATTCCGTGGTGGGTGACTTGCCTTCGAACTGGGTGGGCATTGCTGGGGCCGATTTGGTGTATGTATTTGTTGCCAAAGAGAATTTTGACGATGGGTATTGGCTTGGGGCCTATTTAGGAATGCGGGTGTATTTCCCACAAAAATTGATCATCATCCGTCATGGCTACTCCAGTCGAATTTCTCGCCACTTCATTCTTTCCGCAGGGTTGCAATTCATGCCACTTCTCGATCAGCTGATTGCAAGCAAGTCTCTATTGTCCACTACGGGTGATTACGAGCTTAAACTGCAGAACCCTACCTATGAAGTGAGTATTCAGTATGCCTACTAATCCTTTTTGGTTGCCACGGATCCTGGGCCTAAGCATGGTCTGCGCTTTGGTGGCTTGCTCCAGCAATCCTCCCCAGGAAGAGGGCTACTTGCCTGGTTCCGCATCGGATGATTCCGCTGGCTGGGCCCAAACTCCGATCCGTCCCGTACAAAAGCAGAGACCCGTTTCGGGGATCACCATGACGTACCACAATGATGCGTCGACATTGCAGATGACGATTGACCCATACGATGAAAATTTGAACATCGAAATGAAACGGAGTCCGCACACCCAAGAGGTGGCTGTTCCTGAAAAACCGCGCCGGGATACGGTCTTCATGATGTCCCCGCAAGCAGCCTCGGCTCCTACAAATGTATCGGTACAAGCTCCTCCGACTTCCGTGAATGTGCAATTACAGCTTCCTCCAGAGCGTCGGGATTCCTCCAAGGCGGTTCCAGCGATTGATACTGCCGGGCTCGGCCAAAAGCAGCTGGACCTGCTCAAATCCAAGGAGAAGGAATGGGCAGATGCGACCGATGAGGTGATCACCAATATTCGTCTGGCCCAAGAATACTTCTACAAACAGGACTATTCCTCTGCGCTTCGTCTGGTAAAGATCGCAGAAGAAAAGCGCCCTACCGCCGAGGGATATGCCCTGCGGGGAAGCATCATGTATATGTTGCGGGATAACGGCGCGGCCCGTTTTTACTGGAGCCAGGCTCTAACGCTCAATCCTAATCTTCCCGATGTAATCCAAGCGCTTTCCAAGCTGGATCAGACGAAGGAAGGTCGCTAATGCCTCTTTCACTGTCCACTCTTGCCGGAGTGATTTTTGGAACCATTGTGGTGATCTGGGGTATTTCCACTGCAACCACCAACACGAGGGCCTTTCTGGATCTGGGAAGTTTTTTGATTGTGGTGGGTGGAACGTTGACCTCGACATTTATCGGGTTCCGGGCCCGCTACATTTTTAAGGCGTTGCTCGCTCTTCCGCTGATTTTTCTGCGTCAGCGCATTAATCCAGAAAGCCTGCGTGATGATATTCGTAAGGTCATTGATTGGAATAAGCGAATTCAGGAAGGTGGGGCAAAGGCTCTGGATGTTTTGGCGACGGATTCGAAAGAGTCGGATTTTGTGCGTTACGTATTTGGCCTGGTCGCAACGGGATACAAGGAACATGAGGTCGAAGCATTTTCTACCACACAGATTGAGGAAGAATATTTCCGTGGCCTTCAGCAGCCCAATATTCTAGCCTACATGGCTGCTGCCGCCCCGGCTTTTGGAATGCTCGGTACTTTGATCGGTCTGATTGCGATGTTGGATAAATTGGATGATCCATCCAAGATGGGACCCGGCCTTGCTCTCGCCCTGATTACCACCCTCTACGGAGTGATCGCTGCCCGCTTTGTCTTTTTACCTGCATCTACCAAGGTAAAGCAGATTTATGGCATTCAGCGTTTTCGCAACTATTTGCTTCTCGAGGGGGTGGGCCTAATCATGCAGAAGCGGTCGGCCCTGTACATTCAAGATCGGTTAAACTCTTTTATGGATACCAAGTATCGACTTTCGGTGCTGGATGAGAAGACCAGCCAAGCCAGCAAGTCCAAGTAGGTCTCCATGTCTCTTAAGAGTCAACCCAATCGCTACCGCAATGATGAAGGATATGATTCTGCGGGCATGGATGAATGGCTGGGAACCTATTCCGATATGGTTACTCTGCTTCTCGCCTTCTTTGTTTTGATGATGGGAATTTCGAAGGTGGAACCCGCATTGTGGGAATCCATGAAATCAGGTCTTCGTTCCGAAATTTCTGGCCAGGAAAAAGTAAAAACACCCCTCGCTGAAATTAAGCATGACTTGGATTCTCTTCTCTCGGTGGAGCAAGCCCAGAACCTGGTAAAAATTGAAATGACCCAAGAAGGGATTGTGATGAAATTTGCCAGTTCCGCCTTTTATCAGGCGGGAAGCGCCGAGGTCGGAGCCCAAGCCAAAGGGATCATGGATCGGGTTGTTGTTGCGATGAAGAATATCGATTATTACCCGTTTCAAATTGATATTGAAGGGCACACGGACAATGTCCCCATACATACCGAACGATATCCCTCCAATTGGGAACTTTCCGTGTCTCGGGCAACCAACATCGTGAAGTACATGCTCGCCCAAGGGGTTGCCCCCGATCGTCTCAAGGCGGCTGGTTACGCGGATACCAAGCCAATTCTCCCCAACCTCGATTCATTGGGGAAGGGAATCGACTCCAATCAGGCCCAGAATCGGCGCATTGTCGTCCGTATTCATTGATTTTAAACGCCATGCCCAGCCAATACAGCGAGCTTCATGGCGTTCATATTCGGAAGACCATCGAGAAATTGTGTCGTCGCATTCACGAGCGTTTTCCTGGGTCCGGACTGGGTGGAGTTGCTGCGGAGCTGGAGCAGGTTTCTGCGGAAAATGAACGAGTGGTGAGCCAATTACAAAAGCCGATTTGGTGGCTGCGAGTGCTCACCGTGATTGCGATTGGCTCCTTGGTTAGCTTGTTTTCTTGGGTCGCCTTTCGGTTGGCAACCCTTGCGCTTACGGGTGCAGCGACTCTTTCCGACGTTCTGCAGGGCATGGATGCGGGCATCAATGAAGTCGTCTTTCTTACTTTGGCAATAGCCTTCCTGGTGTCTTTGGAGAATCGTATCAAGCGTGGCAAGGCCTTGCGCATCCTGCATAAATTGCGGAGCATTGCGCATGTGGTGGATATGCACCAACTTACCAAGGATCCAGAATATCTATTATATCCCGAGGCTCCTTTGGCCAATTCTCCGGAGCGCTTGTTGGACCGACATCAATTGGTCCGCTACTTGGATTACTGTTCCGAATTGCTTTCCTTGACCGCAAAACTTGCCGCATTGCACGGGCAGTCCATGCAGGATGCCCAGGTGCTAGAAACGGTCAATGATTTGGAAAGCCTTGCTTCGGATCTCTCCCGCAAGGTTTGGCAGAAGATCTCCATCTTGAGATCCTCCGGCGATGGAAATTAACGATTAGACATTGAAGAGGAAGTGAACGATGTCGCCGTCTTGGACGACATATTCCTTGCCTTCGGTGCGCATGACTCCGGCTTCTTTGGCACCGCCCCAGGATCCGTATTTGCGGAAGTCCGCAAAGGCGACCGTTTCCATGCGGATGAAGCCCCGCTCGAAGTCCGTGTGGATCACGCCGGCGCAGGCAGGAGCCTTCCAGCCCTTATGGAATGTCCAGGCGCGAACTTCTTTTTCACCGGCAGTGAAATAAGTCTGCAAGCCCAGAATGTTATAGCCGGTGCGTACCACTGTGTCGAGTCCACTCTCCGGCAGTCCGAGTTCCTTGAGGAATTCAGCCTTGTCGGCGGGTTCCATGGTGGAAAGCTCTTCTTCGATTTTTCCGCTGATGACAACGACCTGGGAGCCTTGGGCGTCGGCAAACTTTTTAAGGGTATCCACATAGGCGTTGCCAGTGAGAATGTCTTCTTCTTTGACATTGGCGCAATAAAACAGAGGCTTGGCGGTGAGGAGAGCGAGCTCCTTGATGAGCTCCAGGCCCACATCGCCGGCGTCGATTTTGCGGGCGGGAACGCCTTTGCCGAGTTCTTCGACGATGTATTCCAATGCGTCAAGGCGGGCCTTGGCATCTTTGACACCTACGCGGGCATTTTTTGCTTCGGCAGGGCGACGCTTCTCCACGCTGTCTAGGTCCTTGAGAATCAACTCCGTCTCAATGATCTCCACATCGCGCAGGGGGTCGGTGGAACCATGAACGTGGATGATGTTTTCATCGTCGAAGCATCGCACCACTTCCATGATGGCTTCGCATTCGCGGATGTGGGTGAGGAATTGGTTGCCCAGGCCTTCGCCTTTGGATGCACCCTTTACCAGACCAGCGATGTCAACAAATTGGGTGACGGCCGGGAGGATTTGGCGAGGCTTGTGGACTTTGGCGAGCTCATCAAGGCGGCCATCCGGAACATTAACCATGCCCACATTGGGGTCGATGGTGCAAAATGGGTAATTGGCGGCTTCGGCGCCGGCATTGGTGATTGCATTGAAGATGGTGGATTTGCCCACATTGGGGAGACCGACAATACCGCACTTGAAACCCATAGAAACCTCACAAATTTTGAAGTCCAAATGTAGAAAATGCAACCGAGTCCCTGCGATGCCTCGTATTTCTGACATTATGATGGAAAATCTAGGGCGAATGAATGATTAGATTTCCCCCATGAAGTCTTTAGCAGCCCTTTTCCTGACCTTAATGCTGTTTGCTGGTTGCTCCAAGCATCCCGAACCTGGAGTAGAGCCTTCCCGGGGCGAAGCCGCGCCTTGTGACGGGTGCGCTCAAGGTGGGGACCCCAAGCTCACCGTGGTGGATTCTTCCATTTGGATGGAAACGGTTCCCGGGTTTTCCCTAGGCCAAATTTCACGTCCCCTGGGTGTTTTGCCTTTTATCCAGGTGGAGGCAATCTCTCCCCCAAAGTGCAAGTTCTGCCAGGCTTTTAGCGGGGAAGGGGTTGAGTTTGATTTTGGCTCGGCCCAGGACAGCCTTCTTTCCGCAGTGGATTCCACCCTGCAGCCTTCCTTGCTCATGCCTGGATTGCAGGTTCCCGAACGGGATTCGGTTTTGTTTCCCCTACTGCTCGATTCGATTGCGGCACTCCCCTTTGTCGAGGGGAAAGCGTTATCTGACTTTGGCCCCTGGGAAGAACGGGGAAACCAGACCACGGAAATGCTACGGAATATTCCGCCCTCCTTGAGGACCAAGCTCTCTCAGCTCGCTACCCGGTATGGAGTGAATTCCCTGGTTATGCCCGTGAGGTGTCGAGTGGAAATGGATCCCGGTGCCGGGGAAGAGGGTGGCTATACTTTCCAGATTCTCTGGATGCTATTTGACGCGAAGAAGAGTCAGTTTAGCATGATTGTGCACGCCAAACTGACGATCGAGACCCAAGGCGACGCCCCTCCTGATCGAGGTTGGAGTCACCCATTCATGGTCTGGCTTGGAAAGAACCTAGCCCAATAGGGCCTATTTTCTTTCCAGCAAAATCATGGGTGTCGTGGCGTCCAAAATGGATTCCCATTCCCTGCGGATTCCCTCATATTCCGATGCGTCCGCGTAAACCGACAGAGTTTCCCAGCGCATGCTGCTCGAGCTGTTCTGGGTTGTTGGCTTCTGGTCCAGCTGGATGTAATTCAGAGCATCCAACCCTTGGGATGCTTGCTTCAGTGAAATCCCGAAACGATCTGGTCCACGGACCTTGAGGCTCCAGGAGAAGGTGGTTTCGTGGGGTAAGCGCAAGGGGTGATGGCGTTTGGTGATTTTGGGTAAACGCATGAAGCTTCTCTCCCAAATATTCGGGAACGCCCCTTGAATCCGGTCGGGACTCTGCCCAAAGTAATGAGCGGAAGTAAAGGTGACAATGAGGACCAGCGGTTTTGCAAATTCCTGCACGTTCTCTACTTTTAGGCTATTGATGGTGGCGTCAGGAATGGCTTGTTCGAGCCAGTTTGCGAGATAGCGGGTCCGTTCCTTTTGATCGCGGGAAATCATTTGTGCGCGCATGGCCGAGCCAAATTTGCCAAATAGAGTCAAGCTATCACGAAATTCGGCTTTTCCGGTGGAGTCGATGTAGAGGCTATGAGCGATGAAGGCTTGGTGTTCCTGGTCTTTTTCGAGAACCGGAGTCACGGAAATTTGAGAAGAATCCCCGTTGATGATTAGCGAAACCTTGCCTTCCAGATCTAGCGCAATGGGTCTGCGCGCTCCAGCCTTGTCGGTAGGATCTAGCCAAAGATCAGGCCAGTTTTTGCCTGCAGGCACATAGAGGACCATGTGGTTGAACTGTTGTATGGTGGGTAAGGCCTCCGAGCCTGGTTCCTCCAAATTGACCAAGGCCATGCGGGACTTGATTCCAATGGTTTCCAGCATTTCCTTGAGGAGGAGGGACTGATCCTTGCAGTCGCCCTGGCGTTCGTTCAGGGTTGCCAGGGAAAGACTTGGAATCAAGGAATGCCCGCCAAAGGCGATGTCGCGATAGCGGATGTTTTCGCGCACCCAATCCGCCATGCGGAATATGGTCTCTTGATCGAGGGCGCGGCTACCACGTACTTCAAAGGCCTTTTCCCGTACCGGAATACTGGATTTAAACTGGTGCTGGATCATGTTCTGGTAATCCCGTCCCACCTGTTCCCAGCTCTGTTTTCCGGCGATCAGGACTCCCGCCCCGAAATCCCGGTAAACGGGCATAAATACTTCCTTGCGAATGACCACGGGAGCATCCACCGTCCATTCGATTCCACCCGGAACAGCCATTCTTTCAATGGGGCCGTATTCTTCGGTAACGATGCTCGAGGTGTCGGTCAGCAGACGCAGAATGTCTTTGCCCACGGGAATGTCCTGTGAAGCCATGTGATGGGTGAAAGGAATCACCCCGGTATTTTCAATGCTGGTGCGGGAGACTTGAAAATAGATGAAGTCCCCGGGCTTGAGGTCGGTGAGGGGAAGGTGTGCCATTTGGGCATCGCTACCCGATCCAGCCTCATTGAGGTAGGTGATGTATGCCTCTTTCACCGACCAGCGGGTTTTGAGCTTCCAACTGGAATCATAGACTTCAAGCGCATTCACAAATATGCGGTCGAATCCAGGGAGGAATGTGTAGGTAAATTCCTGGAAGAGGCCTGCGCCCCGCGGATCCAAAATCTCGATGAGGGCTTGCTGGGTACGGATCCAGGACGCATTCTTGTTGGTCTTGAGAGCCTCTTCCTGCCAGTGGACCACGGCGGGAAATTCCTCGGCCCGGGCGGAATCGACGAGTCCCGCCTTCAATTCATCCTTCAGGTTACGGGGGCGGGAAACCACGGGTTCAATGGTGGCTTGCAAGGCCCGGATGTCCGCTTTTCCCAGAAACGCCTTGGTCGCGGAAAGGAAACTTTTCGCATCTTCATCGTCTGGCTTCAGTTCCAAAGCCTTATGCAGGGTGTTCTCTGCCATGCGGAATTGTTTCAAATGGAACTGGGTCTTCCCGCGGGCATTCCAAACTTCAAAATTGTTGCTGACTTTGGGAAGTAATTCATCGGAGATGGCCAATGCCTCCTGATGTCTCCCCAAGAATGTGAGCGCATCGATTATGGCAAGTCCAATATCTTTGTTCAGAGTGAAACGACGTTTTACCGAATAAAGAAGATCCACCGCCTCTGAGTATTGATCGAGGCCCATCAAGGTTTTTGCGACATATACGCCAAGCCGTGCCGAGGGTTGCTTGCGGTAAAGACCTTGCACGATCTCCAAGGATTGGGTGCGTTGGCCGATACCCCAAAGGGCGTCCGAGGTGTTGATCACCAGCTCGGGATCATGTGGGCTATATTGGAGTGCCATCTCATAGTATTGTAGAGCCCGATTGTAATCATGCAGCGATTCGTACATTTCGCCCAGAATCGCAAGCAGCTTTCCGCTCTTTTTGATCAAGTCGATTTGGGATAGGAAATGGTCTGTTCCCGGGCCGAATAAATTCCTCATTTGGTAAACAAATCCACAATTGATCAAATACAAGGGTTCGGAAGGATCCATGTGGTTTGCTTTTTCAAAATAGGACAATGCGACCAGAGGCTGATCTTCGGCTAGGCGCAACAAGCCGACTTGATTTACGATGCGTGCGTTGAATTGTTGCAGGCGGGCCTGCTGGGGGAGACCTCCGGCCGGAACGGGCTCCAGCTTGAGACCATCAAGGGCGCGGTCAATCGCTTTGCGGTATCCACCGGCCAAAGAATTTTGGGTCCAGGTCGCGATCAGGATTCCGCGCCCATTTTCGTAAAAGAATCGTCCCCGATAAAAGAAGTCATAGCCACTGATCAGGCGGACGCTTTGGAAATCCTGGGTGAATACGTCCCCACTGCCTTTTTTTGTGGTTTCGAGATCGGGCGAGTCCGGGTCGAGTCCCAGGCGAACCATGAATACCCGGAAAAGGTCCCGGCTGGATACTTCCCCAGGGTCGACAACGGCGCCATATACGAACAGGGAGATTTCTTCGGAGGCGTTGGTGAGGGTCAAATCAGGATCGGAATTGATGGCCTCAAGACTTGTCCAGCGGTGCCAAAGGGTGTCTGGGCTTGTCCAGCGGTAACCCAGGGTCGAGGACTGGTAATTCTGCATGCGCTCCGGACTGACCGCAGGTCCTTTGGCTTTGAGGAGGTTCTGGTCGATTTGCAAGCCCGCAAAAAAGTTTTGGAATAGTCTGCGGAATTCTGTCCGGTCTCGGACCTGGTCTGCCCCACTGAGCGCTAAGGTAAAAACCTGGTTGCCGGCAAGGGCGGACAAGCCAACGGATTGAACGGGCTGGCCATCTTTTTCGCTGGCGCTTTCCCATCCCATCCCAGAAAGTTGGCCCTGGTCCATGGGCCTCAATTCTGAATAATGGATTTTCAGACTCCCGCTTTCGCGGCTTTGAATTTCAGCCTGGGCGCGGTCGGCAACCTGGGCGGCTTCATCGGGGGAGACCTCGTCCGAGGAGAGGACGGCGCGCAGCCCGGATTTGGGGTCGAAAAATTCCAGGGCCGCCAAAGGGTTGCTGGGATCGCTGACGAGGACCCATTCGGGGCCAGGAGCCACAAAGCGAAAGCCAGATCTTTGCAGATCGAGTGTTACCCCCGTGCCTTGGTCGAGAACCTGCTCCGCGGCAGTTGGAATCTCGCTCGGGGAGGTCTTGGGGGCTGCCCGTGAGGTTGTTTCGGTAGCCTTGGAGGGTTCCGCTGTGGCAGAGGGGTGCTGGGAGCAACCTAGGGCCAGGAGGAGGGGGAGCAATGCGCAAGTCTGGTTTCTCATTCTATCAACCTACAGAAACCCTTGCCATACATGGGAAAGGGGAGGGGAATTTTACATTATTTTACCGCATCCATGAATTTCCCCCGGCAAACTCCTCCACGCAAGAATGAACTTTTCTATATTTCCGCCGTCTTTTTCACCCTATTCCAAAGGATTCCTCATGGCAATCAAAGTTGGCATCAACGGTTTCGGTCGCATCGGACGCATGGTTTTCCGTGCTGCAATCAAGAACTTCTCCGACATCGAAATTGTCGGCATTAACGATCTGCTCGATCCAGCATACTTGGCATACATGCTCAAGTTTGACTCCGTGCATGGCCGCTTCCAGGGCACAGTGTCTGTCGAAGGCACCAACCTGATCGTCAACGGAAAGAAGATCCGCCTCACCGCTGAGAAGGATCCCCTCAATCTGAAATGGAACGAAGTCGGTGCTGACATTGTCGTCGAATCCACCGGATTCTTCCTGGACAAGGAAACCGCCCAGAAGCATATCACTGCTGGCGCCAAGAAAGTCATCATGTCCGCTCCTTCCAAGGACGACACCCCAATGTTCGTCTACGGCGTGAACGACAAGACCTACGCTGGCCAGACCATTATTTCCAACGCTTCCTGCACCACCAACTGCTTGGCTCCAATTGCCAAGGTGTTGAACGATACCTGGGGCATTGAGAAGGGTCTGATGACCACTGTTCATGCTGCAACTGCCACTCAGAAGACTGTTGATGGTCCTTCCGCCAAGGATTGGCGCGGTGGCCGTGGCATTCTCGAAAACATCATCCCATCCTCCACCGGTGCTGCCAAGGCCGTGGGCGTTGTGATTCCTGAGCTGAACAAGAAGCTCACCGGCATGGCTTTCCGCGTTCCTACTTCCGACGTCTCCGTTGTCGACCTTACCGTCGTTCTGAAGAAGCCAGTGAAGTACGCCGAAATCGTTGCCGAGATGAAGAAAGCTTCCGAAACCTACCTCAAGGGCGTTCTTGGCTTCACCGACGAAAAGGTCGTTTCGACCGATTTCGTAGGCGAATCCTGCACATCCGTTTTCGATGCCGAAGCGGGTCTCCAGCTCGACGACACCTTCGTGAAGGTTGTCTCCTGGTACGATAACGAATGGGGCTACTCCAACAAGGTTTGCGAAATGGTGAAGGTCATCGCGAAGTAATTCGTGACCTGATTCATTCAGAATCTTTGGGCCCTGCTCTTCGGAGCGGGGTCCTTTTCTTTTGGGACTACAAAAGCTAAAGGCGAGTATATATTTCTTCTACTGGGTCCAACTTTCCCAGAATTTCCTTGAAACTGACTCCTGGTTTGCGCATAATCAAATCAGACACACCCTAGGAGGCTGTATGCTGGGCTTAAATACAAGCAAACAAAAGAAGAATGGCGGGTTTACCTTGATCGAAATGATTGGGGTGCTTGCGATCATCGCCATTCTGGTGGCTGCAGTCGCTCCGCGGATTTTTGAAGCGATCGAGGATTCCAAGGTGACCAGCGCTTCGACAATGGCCAAGTCCGTCCAGGTGGCCTGCACCAAATATTATGCCGATATGGGCACTCTGAATCCAATTTTAGATGTGAGCGCAGCCACTCCCGCTTTTGGGAATTCGGATGGGTCCGCCCTTGCCGGGTCCTTGGCAGGAACGCTTACGCACACAAGGGATCCAGCGACTCAGAATGCGGGTTCCTGGCCAAGATTCCGTGGCCAGTATCTTGAGGCATTCAATAATGCCGACGCTCCTTTGGGGACCGAAATGCGTTTAGCGGCAGTGGTGGCGGCAGCCCAGGGTGCAACCACCGCTGGAACAGAAACAAATTTTGACTTGACCGGGGATGGCAATGATGATCTTGTAACTCCAGCGACGGTGGTTTCCCTTGTATTCAATGGAGTCAGCGCCCGTGAATGGGAAAAACTGGATGCCATTATTGATGCTGCAGGCCTTGAAGGGAAAAATGAGACTCAGCGGGCGACTCAGGGTCGGGTCAAGTATAATGCTGGAACGGTCCGCATTTACATAGGTCACAAATAAAATACATCAATCGTTTAGGGTGGTTTGTTGTTCTTGCCATGCCGTTGTTGTTGTCATGCCCGGCACGGCCGATGTGCTGCCAGTTACGGTTACTGGCAGCTATGCAAAGCTTGGCCACTTTTGGCTTCGCCAATTTCCACACAGTGGATATGTGCCTGTAACCGCTGAAGCGGAACAGGCATATCAAGTCG
>CAIRAY010000134.1 GCA_903876665.1 uncultured Fibrobacterota bacterium
CCTGAATCATGCTCTGCCGATCAAGTACTTCGATGATCTAGGCTTACCAAGGCTAAGTAAGGTGAAGTAGCCTAATCTCTTCGAACCGCCGTATGCGGACCCGCTTGTACGGTGGTGTGGCAGGGGAACGCGGAATCTTCATTCCGCGCCCCTATGCCGATTCCATCGGATTACTACTGTGCGGGCGCAGGTGCCAGATCCCACGCTGAAGGGCTTTCCGGGACAGGAGTGGGAAGAGGGGCTGAAACCGTATCCACGGATGGTACCACGGAATGGACAGGAATAGAATCCACCGGAGTCGACAGGATCACGGTATTGAGCTGGGCGGGTTCGCTGGGTGCTACCACGGTAGGAGCTGCTGTAGATACGGGTGGAGGAGCTGGTTGGGCCACGGGCTTTGGAGTGGCGGACATGCCTCGGGCCCAAATACTTTCATTGCCGTTCAAAGGGGACCGGGACCAAGGATCATTTGCTTTCGTTTTTCCGCGCATGGCGTAGGGAACCACAATGGTGAATTGATCCGGATATTCCCAGGCCCAAAGAAGGCCGGTTCCGTAGGAGATACAGGCAATCAATGCAGTGGTCCAGGTGAAGCTGCGGGACATTTCCGCAGTGGCCAAGACTTCTCCGTTGTTGCGCGCTTCCACCTTGGCCGAGTGTGGCCAACCAATGGATTTAACCGTTCCGGACCCGCTCCCCACATAAGAATCATCTAAATAAATCTCCGCTTGGGGATCGGTACTGATGATGCGGGTTGTGGTGCACCCCACCAGCAACGTTCCCGTTAGGAACGAAAGGAAGATCGAAGAGGATCGCAACATGGTTCTATTTTCCAAAAGCGGCGATCAAGCGCACCTGGGCACCATGGGGAATGCTTCCAGCCACTTTGAAGGTCGCAACGGTGTAGCGCAGGTCTAGACGAAGGGTCACGGTGGAAGTGCGGTTCATGAGCAAGCCACCACCAGCCGAGACAAGCAGACCACCTTTACTTTCATCCGATCCATAGTAGGAACTGGATGGTGTATATCCAAATAGTCCTAAAGCTAGACCACCGCCCACATAGGGACTGATGGCACCGTCGTTCATGGGTTTCCAGACATTCAATCCAATGGTATTCAAAAAGGATTTTTCATTCGCCATATATACATCGCCTTCTACATCGACCAGCAAAGAACGGGTATCGTAGGACCAAAGAAGTCCAATGCCTCCGATGAAAGGATCCGAATTATAGGGAGAACCGGGAAGGGCTGTTCCACCCAGAGCGACACCGAAGCTGTTGGTGCTTTGCTTTTGTTTTAGACTCTTTTCGTCATAATTGGTAACGCTGTATATATCCTCTTTGGAGGCTGCTTTTTCGCTTGTGCCTAGGGCCTTGGCGATGCGCATGGCGATGGGATCGATGTCATCGGGAGTAGATGCTTTGAGGCGATCCTGCCAAATCATGGAGTTGTCAGCGGCATTACGCAGCTCCACATTCATGATGATGTTGTCACCAAGACGGGTCATGCTGGTGACCATGTACTGGGAACACTTGTTCGCAATAGCCTGGGACTTGATGGAATCCGTGGAGGGAAGGGCCGTGGCGGTTCCTTCCGGGGGACGGGCGGGGCTCACAATTTCGTAGATGCCTTCCGCATCGATATAGGACTTGAGCACGCGGGCGGTTGCGTACTGGAAGTCGGGGTGGACATTGATCACCTCGGGAAGAGGTGCCCACACGCGAGTGGAAGCTTCCAGAAGAGAGGCTGTAAGAAGAAGGGCAAATGCGATTTTGTTTTTCATACGGGTTTCCTTTGATGCCGTTAAAGCTAAAAATATGCCGAAACCTCTTGCTGGCATTTCGCCCAGTTTTCGGGTCTGTGTGATTTTCCTCACTGCGCAATGTTTTGCGCAATGGAGGCAATGTGGGCGGTTTGTGCGCAATGCTCCTACCCGAGGGGTTTGGACCATCTAATCCGGCTAGCTTCAATCATCTATGGAACGGGGATTGGGGGGGGCCTGTTTCGCCACGAGTCCTGGCCCCTCGCCTGCGCGAGGGTGACGGGGATGAATTCTTAGGCAGTGTAAAGAAATAACCGATACATTCTCGCCGGATCTTTTTCCGCCCACCTTCGTTGCCGTCCTCGGAATTAGGAGCCCCCTGCTAGTTCCTGCGGGAGCGCCTCGGCAGATCGAAAAAATCTCTCGGCGAATTTATGTACCGTTTATTCCCTTACGCTGCCTTAG
>CAIRAY010000135.1 GCA_903876665.1 uncultured Fibrobacterota bacterium
CTAAAAAGGTTCACTGAAAGGGTTGGTCATTTTTGAAGGATACTTGGCCATTTTGCGCCAATTGGGCAATTGGGAAAATTTTTGGCCGATTGTTGTGGTCATTCGGTTTAGGGGAGAGTTATAATTTCCAATAGATCTGCCAAGGGAGGGGGATATGTCCAGATATGTTCTGCTCGCGCTGTTTGCTGCCCTGGGGGTTTCCACCCTTTTGGCCTTCATATTACGAACAAAACTAGTGAATCTGTTTTTTGATTCTCCAGACCGACGGAAGGTACACCAAAGGCTGGTTCCGCGTATAGGTGGTTTTGGGGTTTTAGTCATTTACTTACTGGCATTTGCGGGTCTATACATCTTCGATTACACACAACCGACAAACTCCAACATTCTATTCATACTTGCTGTGGGGGCCTGTGTATTTCTGTTCATTGGACTACTCGATGATTCAAGCCTAGTCTATTATTTCCGGGCTTGGCGCGACCGCCGAAAAGGAATCGCTTATACGAATCCTAAAGGCTGGATCATGCTCGTCCGCTACAAATTTTTGCTGGAATTCGGACTTGCGTTTGGTGTTTTGTTGATGTTTGGAGTCAGCTATCCAACCATTCATTTCGGATCCCTGGAGCTTTCTTTTGGATGGGTTGCCATTCCTGTTGGGATGCTTTGGTTGGTGGGGGTTTCGAATGCGTTTAACATCATCGATGGCATTGATGGGCTTTGTGGCGGGGTTTCTTTGTTGTCCATGGCGATGCTCGCATATTTGGGTTACCGTTTTGGACTTCCAGACGTGCAGCTTGCGGCAATGGTTCTCGCAGGAGCGGCATTAGGCTTCTTGGTCTTTAACTGGCACCCCGCAAAAATTTTTATGGGCGACATGGGTAGCCTGTTCTTTGGGTTCGCCACCGCAATTCTGAGCCTTCGCATTGCATTCGCAAATCCCAGACCTGATGTCATGTTGATTGTCTACTTGGCGGGCTTCCCTGTGCTTGAAGTCTTTGTGGCCATGAGCCGACGCTTTGCGTTCACCGACAATCGACGCTTATCGCTCATGGCCCGCATCAAAAGGATGGTAGTGGCCGACTCAAACCACATGCACCATCGCCTACTCTCTCTAGGCCTAAACCACATTCAGGTTTCCTATGTCCTGTTCCTCCTGACCAGTGTGTTTCTGCTCCTGGCTTTGCTCCTCAATATTTTGCCCACCTCCCTGCATATTTGGCTGCATGCCTATATGGCGCTAATGTTGATCCTAATCATTGGCGTCTTGTACTTCAATGAACATGTTGGTCTGGTGCAATGTTTCATCACCAATAGTTTCTCCAGTGCCGAGCATACATATCGAATTGGTCTCCTCACCCCGGACCCCTTGCTGCTCGAATCATTAGGGAATTCAGGGCATCAACATTTTGCTTTCACGGACATCTCCTCGGAAGAGGAAATGCACAAAACCCGCGGATTGATTGCTGCTGTGGTCATTGAGCAGTTGCCCAATGAATCCTTGGAAAACCTGGTCGCCCGCTATGAAGCCGGTTTCCAGGATCGCTCTGTGCCATGCCTGGTGTTGACCGATAATCCCGAATCCATTGCAGGCCTGATCGGAAACGGAATCCCCACCCGATCCGTAGCGATTCCAAAACGACCTCTATACATTCATCCCGTATTTGTGCACTTAGCGCACATGGTGGGCGCCACGGATACGATTGTCGCCAAGGCTTCTTTTCCACCAGAGCCTAAGGATCTGCTACAGCCCCGCAAACGACTGCTGCTCATTACCCAGGACGCCCAAATTCGTGAAAAATTGCAAGCAATTTTAAGCGGTATGGGATTCTGGGTTGACTTTGAATCCGAACTAAACGTAGCACTGGAACGTTTCAAGTATTACCGCCACCCAGTGGTTTTTGTAGATGAACGCATCATCCCTTCCGATAGTGTACATTTCTACTCGGAATTCTATCACATACAACGTAATGGTGTGGTGGTCGCTTTAGTAGACCCCCAACATCGTAATGATGTTTTTACCCATTTAGCAGATGGCGCCTGGGATATCATTAGCCTACCTTTGCGCTCCGAAGAAGTCGTACCCAAAGTTGGGCGCTTGGTTCACCATTACGCATTACAGACATCGCTCAACTTCTTAAAGTATGTCGTTTTGTTTGTAGTCCTATTGCTTCCACTGGCATTTCTTGCCGTAAGGAATATGTAACCATGATTTACCGTGCATGGGTCCTTCTTCCATTTTTGTGGCTCGCATCCTGTTGGGCACCTGGGATGGTATTCAATGAGACCACCCCCCTGGACACCGTTGTCGACAGCACCAGCTCATTCCAAGGAATGCAGGTGCGCTTGCGCTCCATAACCCCTGCCCTGGTATCCGAGCGTCAGGATGGAGTGGCTTTACCCGCTGCGATCCCTGCAGAGCTTCTAGCACTCAAGCCTGCTCCCTACAGGCTTGGTCTTTACGATGTGGTGACTGTCGCCGTTTGGGAGCACCCCGAGCTCAGCATGCCACTTGGACAATACCGCGCCGACCTTGCGAGCGGACAAATGGTCGATGACCGAGGCTCCATTTTTTACCCGTACGCAGGCATGGTGCCGAGTCAAGGCCTAACCTCTGGTCAGCTCCGGGAAAAGTTATTGACTGAGCTTTCCAAAGTGCTGAACAATCCACAACTCGATGTGAAGGTAACGGGATTTCGCAGTCAAAAGGTTTTTGTGCATGGTGCAGTAGGCAGACAAGGCGTAGTTCCAGTTACCGATATTCCCTTGAGCCTCCTCGATGCAGTGAATCAGAGTGGTGGGCTTTCTCCCCAGGGTGATGCGAGTCGTGTAGAGCTCACTCGCGCAGGGGTAACCTATGTGGTTGATTTGTTTGGGCGCTATGCCGGCAATTCCGGTCCACCCGATGTGTTTTTGCAAGATGGCGACGTGGTGCGCGTGGGCGACCGCTTTGACAACAAAGTGTACTTGATGGGGGAGGTCGCAACTCAAGCAGCCGTGCCACTGAATAATGGTCACTTGAGCCTGGTGCAAGCATTGGGCGAAGTTGGCGGACTTAGTCCCCTCAGCGCAGAAAGTAAAGGAATCTATGTGATTCGCGCCACCGATAGGGGCCATATTGATGTTTACCACCTCAATGCGCGCAACCCTTTGGCGTTGGCCATGGGAGACCAGTTTCCGCTAAAACCTCGCGATATTGTTTTTGTGGATGCCACGGGACTTGCCCGTTGGAACCGCTTAATCAATCTGATCTTGCCCACCGTTTCGGCAGTCAATGGAATCACTGGGTCGGCCGTAAACATCCAAACCTTAACCAAATAAACCCTTATGGACGCACCAGAAAGCATTCTCCTAGTCTGTGTTGGCAACATCTGCCGCAGTCCCATGGCTGAAGCATTTTTGCAAAAACGCTTGCCTCATGTCAAGGTAAGTTCCGCAGGCCTTGCTGCCCTGGTAGGGGACGGAGCGGATCCAGGGGCCATAAGCGCCATGGCTCAATTGAAAATGGATATATCTAGTCACCAAGCCCGTCAGGTTGATGCGGCTATGCTCGCAGAGGCCCACCTTGTTTTTGTGATGAGCCTGGCGCAAAAGTCGGCTCTGGAAAAAAAATACCCCTGGGTACGGGGTCGGGTATTTCGCCTAGGAGAATGGGACCGTTTTGACATTGACGACCCCGTGGGCTTAAGCCCTGAGGCCTATGTTCGCGCGCGTTGTCTGATTGAACAGGGATGCGACAGCTGGACCGCCAAATTGAGGACCTATGAATAGCAATACAAACGAAATGACAATCAAAGACCTCCTGAAATTGGTTTGGGAGAGTAAATGGCTGATTCTCCTCTGCACTCTAATATTTGGCATTGGCGGAGTCCTTTTTGTGGAATCAGTCAAGCCCGTATATAAGGTCGATGCCCTTGTGCAGCTTGAAGTGGCAAAGGATAGCAAGGCCCTAAACCCCTTGGGAGCCATGGCAGACATGTTCAATGTGGCGAGCCCTGCCGAGACCGAAATTGAGGTGATCAAAAGCCGCATGGTTCTTGGAAGGGTAGTCGAAAAACTTCACCTGAATGTGGTGGTAACCCCACTAGGCCACGGACCATGGGAACGCCTGAATAAAATCCCAAGGCCTATTTTGCAGGTGGAACGCTTTGATGTTCCCGAAGGTTCACAGGGCCGGGGATATTTTGTGAAAGTGCTCGCCAAAAATCAACTGGTCATATCCGATGAATTTCAGCAACAGGTAGGCAGATTCAATGCCGGTGAACAGGTTGACAGTAGCCTGAATATGGCTCACATCGGAATATTTGTGAGTAAGGTTAATGCATTGGAAGGGCAAGTTTTTAAAGTTCGCCGTTTAGAACTGTCGGAAGCAATCGGGAGCTTGCGCAACGACCTAAACGTTGCCGAAGTCGGAAAAAAGACTGGAATAATTGGGCTTGCCCTTGAGGGTTTCGATCCCGTGCTTGCTTCCAAAATTTTGAACGAAATCGCTAATGCCTACCTGACCCAGAATGTAGAGCGGCGCAGCGCGGAAGCCCAAAAAACTTTGGAATTTCTGGATGGACAATTGCCCCAGATCAAAGCATCCATGGAAATGGCCGAAAACCGCCTGAACCGTTACCGGCTGCAGGTGGGTTCCATTGACCTTACTGAGGAGGCAAAAATTGCCTTAGGACAGCAGGTCGAAGTCCGACAAGCCTTATTCAATGCTCAGCAAAAGCGCAAGGAAGCGATGCAATTATTTAAGGAAGATCATCCCAATGTGCGCACTCAGGATAGCATTGTCAAGGCCATTGAAAGCCAAATGCAAACCCGGGACCATAGCGTGTACAAGTTGCCATTGCAACAACAACAGATTGTGCGCCTCATGCGCGATGTACAAGTGGGTACAGAATTATATACCACCTTACTCAATAATGCCCAGCAATTACGCATTGTTAAGGCGGGAGAAATCGGCAATGTGCGCATTGTCGATTATGCGCTTCCCAAGAAAACTCCCATTACGCCCATAAAACCATTAACAGAAACTATCGCGGTCCTTTTTGGTCTTTTCCTTGGCATTGCCATTGCTGTGGTGCGCCGATTTATGAGAAGTGGCATTGAAGACCATCGGATTATTGATAAGGAACTTGGACTTCCCACATACGCGAGTATTCCTCACAGCAAAGAACAGGATATGCTGCAAAATAAAGTCCGCCGCCGAGAAATTGGCGTGCATCTTCTTGCCATTACTCACCAGGATGATCTAACTATTGAGGCATTTCGCAGCTTGCGAACCACCCTGAATTTCTCCATGATGGATGCAGCCAATCGAATCCTCATGATCGCAGGCCCAAGCCCATCCATTGGGAAGTCATTTGTGAGCGCCAACTTTGCAGCGGTGCTTGCCCAGACAGGGAAGAATATTTTGCTGATCGATGGAGACATGCGTCGCGGGCACCTGCAACAGTATTTTGGCTTAAAGCGCAACATGGGTCTTTCCGATGTCTTGACTGAGCGGGCGATCCTGGAGAGGACCATTGTCTCGACCGGAGTGCAAGGCTTGAGCTTAATGACGACAGGAACGGTGCCGCCAAACCCCTCGGAACTTTTACTGCACTCCAACTTTTCATTGATGCTCGAATGTCTAATCCCCATGTTCGACTACATTGTCATCGATGCACCTCCTGTGCTGGCGGTGACGGATGCCCTGATTATTGGAAAACTTTCCGGGACGACCTTGATGATATTGAAGCATGGCCAGCACCCCTTTGGGGAAATCCAGCTCTGCGCAGAGCGCTTCACCCATGCAGGCGTGGTGGTGAAGGGAGTTGTGATGAATGATGTGGCAGAGAATAGCCTAGGTGATGAAAAGTATCATTATGGATATCGGTACGGGAAGCAAGGTTAGGTGCTGAATCCTGGAGGGAATTCATGAGCAGTAGTGGCCCAAAATTTTCAACCGCATTGTTGGTTGTGGTCAGTCTGATCTGGGGGGGTGGGCTATGTCTTCCTGGCAATGATTCCACGATCCAATTTTTAGGGCCCCTAGTATTTATAGCCGTGGCATTATTGACCCCAAGTTTTAGGCTTAATGCGTCACAGGATTTTACAATAGCCTATACTATTTTCTGTTTTCTTGCCTTAATCCCTGCATGCCTTAAGAGTCTGTTTGATGGAAAACTATATGCCTACTTGCTGCTACTTCCTGTAATCATTTGTTATAGCGCATTACCAAAAGAATCCAGGCGTGCGATTGGCATCAGTCTTTGCGTAAGCGGGATAATATTTGGATTGACATCGTTAATGCAATTTGGGGCATCAGCAGATTTGGTCGACGACTCCTCTATTCGCCTTGGAGGAAACAAAAATCCAAATTCGATAGCCTACATTGTTGGAATGAGTTCTGTATTCATTGGAAGCATAACGGGAAATATGTGGCAAAAGGCATGCATATTTGTTCTTGCATTCATTCCCATTATTGCCACAAAATCAAAGACGGGGCTTGGCCTATTCCTGGTTGGATATATCCTCATCCTGTTGCAAAATCAAAAGTCAAAAATATCAGCCTTTTTCATTTTTTGCGTTGTGCTTCTGGCAACATTTCTCTTGTTCTCATTCCAGGTGGACGCCATAGAGTCCTTTTTTCAGCTGGATGAGAGTAGGTCCTTAAGTGACGGGACCGGTAGATTGGACGGTTGGATATTCTTATTGGATCGCTACAGTAGCAACGATATCCTGAGTATTCTCTTTGGGGGTGGAGCCGGCTCCTCAAAGATTGCGGTCCAGGCGTTCAATTCAAATGCCCATAATTCATGGATCTTGATCCTTTTTGACTTTGGAATAATTGGACTCCTGCTACAATTAAGCCTGGTTATTCTTGCGCTTTCCCGCAGGACATATTTTCTGCTTGCCCCAGTAATTGTCGCAGGACTCATTGAATCCGCCACTGAAGTAAACTATGTCGGCCTGGGAAATGTGGGGTCAATTCTATTCGTTTTTGCATTGTATGAGTTAAGCGAAAGACGCATGGGTTCACAACTAATTCGGACATAAAGTAATGACCTTTCAATATTTCATAAAAAAAATGAAAGGATTTCGCTCGAATTCCTTACGAATGAAAATTGCAGGCAATGCCATGTTCAATTTGCTTTCGAGCATTGCCTCGAGAGGGGCTGTCTTTGCCTCTGGAATTTTGATGGGACATGTTTTAACAACCCAAGACTTTGGCGCCTATGGCTTACTTCAGAATGCGATAGGGACATTTCAGATTTTCGCTTCGCTAGGAATTTCAATGGCAATGACTAAGCTGGTGGCGGACGCAACAAGGCCAGGACAAGAAGAGTCGCTCCGAAGCATCATTATCTCGGGATACATACAAATTATCATTTCATCCGTTTTGGTGATTCTTGGTATAGAGTTCTTTAACGGCTATATTGCAAAAAACATTTTGCACGATCAAAATCTTTCCAGGAGTATCCATTGGGTGTCTTTAGGTTGTGGGTTCTCGGCAATTGTATCCATGCAATTTGGAATTCTAATCGGCCTGGAAAAGTTACGGATTGTGTTTGTATCTAGCCTGATATTTGGTGTAAGCTTGATTGGCGGGCAATATCTCCTTATTCCACTTTTTGGATTAAGTGGAGGCCTGATGGCCTATACTGGATCCTTGATGATTCAGTCCATATTCCTGTTACTTCAGGTATCCATTTACTTCAAATCAAATAATGGAAAACGGTTTAAGTTTGCTCTTGGGGTCATTAAAACATCGCTTCCGACATTCCTTTCTGCAGTAATTCCCCTACCTGTAACATGGGTTTGTATGAGTTTCCTGACTAAAA
>CAIRAY010000136.1 GCA_903876665.1 uncultured Fibrobacterota bacterium
AGGCCCAGCGCCGCCTGAAGCTCGTGCAGATTGGATTCTTCTGCGCACTGCTGGTTCAGCTGCTGATCACCAAAACAAACCTCTTCTGCCATTACGATCCCTTCAAGGTGGCCTACAACCTCACTTCGGCAAACGTGACGGGATATGTGCTTCTCGCAATACTCCTTGCCACTTCCCTCTTCATCGAACGCCCTTTTTGCCGTTCCATTTGTCCAGCCGGCCTCCTCTTTGGATTGATCTCTCGCATTCCCGGGGCGCGCAGGCTGGTCAAGGGACCCACTTGTGTCAATTGCGTGACCTGCTCCCATCATTGCCCAAGCAAGGCGATGCTTCACGAGCACAAAGCGACCACCTTGCATGGGCAGGAATGTTTGCTGTGCGGAGAATGCATGGCCTCTTGCAAGAAGGGCGCACTGAGTATTTCCCGCCAGAATCCACCAATCAAGGATCCACAATGAAACTCCCTGCAATCCTCCTATTATTTCTGCTCTTCGCCAATGTTCCGGTATTTGCCCAAGTCAAGATCCAGGTTGTCAAAGGCTCCAAGCAGGCCTATGGCCCCAACGACCAGATCCAAGTCCAGATCCAGGCGAAATCCCTTCCCGAAACCTGTGCCGCGGGCATGAAGCTCACCAAGGTGTTTGTCAGCGGTTTCGAAATGAGCTCCCAGAGCGAATGGAAGATGCTGGCCAAGGGGCTTTGGGTGAAGGAACTTCAGCTTTCTGTATTGGGCAACGGCGCCCGGGAAGGCAAGCTCACCGTGATTCGCCGTGTCGACAAAGAGAGCCTTTTCAAGCAAGAAATCTTTCCTTTTCAAGGATCATGAAAATGAGCAAGCCCATTTCGCCAAGAACCTCGCGCATCATCGTCTTTTCCGTTATCGCAATCACGGTCATCCATAGCGTCTATATGAACATCATGGGATTCAGTTCCCTGAGCCATGACGCCTGCGTGGTCTACAAGTCCATTCCCAAATGGCTGTTCTATGTGTATGAGAATGTTTTCGAATTGGCCATCGTAGTCACCCTGGGCGTATTTGCTGGGGTCATGTCCGATGTTTACTTTTCCCGCATCGAGCGGTTCTATCCAAAGACGCAGTTGCTGGCCTTCCTCTATGGATCGATTCTTCCCGTTTGCTCCTGCAGCGTGCTGCCCATGATCGAATCCATGAAGAAGCACACCAAGCTCCGGGTAATCATCACCCTTGTGGTCGCGGCGCCTCTGCTGAATCCCTACATCATCTTCGTCTCCTTTTCCGTGCTGGGAGTCCAGTATGCGCTCCTGCGCATCCTTTCAACCTTTGTTTTGGCCATATTGAGTGGACTGATCGTCGAAAAGGCATCCAGATACGTTCCCTCTTTCCGACTTGGTGTCTATCTCGCCTGCAAGAGCGACTGCGCCCCGGAAACGGAATCCGATCCCTTCGTGAAGACAATCCAGCTGACCCGGAAGCTTGTGCCTTATGTGGCCATCGCCGCGCTCATCAGCATCGGGTTCCAGTTTGCCAATCCGCGTACCTTCTTGGAAAGCCTGAACTTTGCCCGTGAGCCCTACACCATGCTTTTCATGACTATTGTTGGCATTCCCCTTTATGTCTGCAGCGGCGCCGATGTGCTTTTCCTGAGACCTCTGTTGGCCTATACGGATCTCACCATGGGGTCGGCGATGGCATTTTCTCTTTCGGCTTCGGCAGTGTGCCTGGCATCCATTGTGATGTTGACCAAGTTTCTCGGCAAACTGCTCACGGCGATTCTTGTGGCGACCCTTTTCTTCTTGATCATGGGGATTGGAATCTGCATCAACCTGGTGGTTTAATGTTTTCATTTCCCGCTCATATTAAAATGCAGAATTCCCTATAATGTGAGCGGGAACTTGATGATCCCTAATGCTTTGGTGTTTTCAAATTCTAGATTACAAATAGGCATTTTCCATCGAATCCAATTTTCGAAGATCTCTTATGACTCTTGCTGCTCCGGATATTTATATTCATTTTGATTTCCGCCAGTATCTGGAAGCCTGGCGTGATTGGCGTAAGCTGTCCGGCAATCCAGTTACCTTGGAAGCCTTGGGAGAAGCGCTAGGCCTGCGCTCGCGCGGACAGGTATCCCTCATTCTCAATGGCAGGCGCAACCTGGCCATCAAGCAGATTCCCGAATTGGCCAATTTTCTCGGGCTAGAATCCCAAAAGCGAAAGTATTTCGAGGCATTGCTTCTATTTACCCAAGCCAAGTCGCACCTGGAAAAAAAGGCTCACCTCGACCACATGGTCCAAATTCTGGGTGGCGAAGGCCTGGTTCTCAACTCTGGACAAGTGGCGCTTTGTGAAAAATGGTACTATCCCGTAGTGCGCGAAATCATCCGCATCAAAAAGATCCGCGAAGACGGCTTTGCATCGCTTGCTTGCTTGGTACGTCCCTCCATTTCGGAGCGGGAAGCCGAAAAGGCTCTCTCCGTGCTCCAGCAGATCGGACTCATCTTCCTCAACCACAAAGGCTATTGGCAGCAGACGGAGGCCCGCTTGCGGTTTCCCGATGGGGTGGCAAGCACGGTTCTCCGTCAATTCCAGATGGATTCTCTTCTCCGCGCATCAAAAGCACTGGAAACCATTCCGCCTGCGGAACGTGAAATCGGATCACTGACCGTCAGCGTGAGCGAAGACCGCTACCGTCTCATCTGTGAGCGATTACAGGGGTTTCGCAAGGAATTGGTGGGGCTGGTCTGCAGCGATGATGAGCCAGAAGTTGTGGCACAAATCAACTTGACTTGCATCCCAGTGAGCGCAATCAAGACTTCCGTGAACAAAAGGATACCATGAACGGGTTACGAAGTTGTTTAGGCGCGTTCACTTTGGGATTATTCGTTAGTCTGATTGCTTGTGGAATGGGTCAGCAGGCTTCCCGTGGCGGAGGGGTGACGGAGATTCCCAATAATGTGGCAGCCCGCATCCTGGATGCAGACCTGCAACCCTTGGCCAATGTGCCCGTCCTGAAGATTTCCAGTGAGGGCTGGCTAGCCAAGGCCCGCCTTGGCGATACCCTTTTCACCCAAACGTCTTTGATGACCGACTCTAACGGATGGCTAGTGGATTCTTCCAGCACCAACGATCGACTTTGGGTCAAATGGAAGGGCAAGCAGGCTTTTGTAACCAGCTGGAAAAGGAGCCAAGCAACCCAGTTGATCCTCGAAGATCCAGCATCCATTCACGGAAAATTGCCTCTCTTGAACGATCAATACCCAACCTTCATTTATCTGCAAGGCGCGCCTTGGAAGATTCCAGTGGATGCCCTGGGTCATTTTTCGGCTGACAGCCTTCCTGCGGGGCTCTATCAGGTGTCCCTGCAATATCAGAATGAAACCGGAATTCAAATGGTCGATGCTGAACCAGTGGTCCTGCATCCAGGACAAAGCCTAGAATTCTCTCCCAGTATCCGTTCCAACCGCTTTTTGTTGGATGATTTCGAAGACGAAGATTTTTATCCTCGGACCCGTGAGTATTTCGGCACAGATCAATGGACCATCGCCCTGCTCGAAGGCGCCAGCGCCACGGATGATGGTTGGCATGCCAAGCCGGATTGGAACATGCAGATGCAAATTGTAACCTTGGACAACCTTCAGTCCTTCTTGCGGGTATCCCCTGGCACTGCTCCTGCTTGGCGACTGGAGACGAAACTTGGCAAAGAGAAATGTGGGGAGCAAATGAACGATATGGATTCCGTGGTCATCCAAACCCAAGGTCAGGGAACGTGGCGGATCGGCTTCACCATAAAGGATGATGACATCTTTGGGCAATGGTATGGGGCCTTGAACCTCACTGGACAATGGAGCACTTTTTCGATACCCGTCAGCTCCTTTCATAATTCGGCACCCACCCTCGAGACCGAAAACATCTGCAATTTCTGGATTCAGCCAATGGACAACGTAGCGAAGGCAAGTCCCATTGCCATCGAATCGATCACCTTCACGGGGATCAACCTCAATTCCTTGGTTCATTCCCGTTTGGATTGATAGTATACAGGGCACCTCTTGTACACATTCGTGTATAAGTTTCCGCATTCAAGCAAGCTTGAGCGGTCACTACTATCGTTCCTTCACGGTCAAATCAGCTGCAAACACGCCATCGTTTGTTGCCCTTTTTTTGCGTGATCCACCCGCATAGCGCTCAAAAGTTCGCCTCGGCTAACATGCGTTCATTCGTTGCTTCCTGCAACTCACCGCTGTGGGCCCGTTTTCAACGGGTGCACTTCCGGCATCCATGCCTGCAGTGTCACTCGATTTTCCGATCCCAAACGAATTTATAGAGGTGCCCTACACACTGAAGGCAAGAATAAAATCAGCTTCTTCTGGCTTCAGAGCCCTGCTAGCTGGCGCTGAATTCAATCGGATCCAACCCCATGATAAAAAGCATTGCTTCTAATCTCAATGCGGGGGCCTGATAAGGTGGACGGATTGTCTGTGCGATGCGTGAAGAATGGAGTGCGACCAGACCAAAGGGCGATAATCGTTCAATTCTACAACCAATAAAAAAGCCCAGCACACTGTTGCACGATTTCTCGATGGATTGCATAGCGTTCCATCGAGGGGGAATCGGTACAAAGCCGTACTGAGCAGTTATTTGGTTAAATTCTTAGCTTGCACGAAAATGCTGCCGTGTATGCATGATCGGATGATTTCCGATTGGTGAGCGTAGAAAAGCGACGAGTGCGAAAGAGCCGAGAATTAACGCGATTGCAGCCATGGTATTCTCCTTGTTTTCCTATTCATTTGTTTTGTTTCTAATTAGTAAATAACAAGTTCCTCTTCTATTGTCCATGGAAAAGCGATGAACGCCAATGAAAAGGCAAAAAGAAATATTTACAATCGAAAATTGATCAGAATGCCACAAACATGTGACAAAGAAATGACACGGAAATTTTGAACTTTAACGAAATTTCCGCTCAAGTTCCCAAATGACGGGGCGGAGCTGATACACTACGTCGAATGAGATCCTTCTTTGCACCAACGATTTGTTCTGCAATGGTTTGTGTGTGTTCCAAAAGCCAAAGATGTGTTTGGGAACCTTCAGAATAATCCGCTTCTCCATACATTTGAATGCGCCCATCAGCACGAAGCTTATCGACTTGCCGCATTGCTTGCCGGTCTCCTCGCGGGTAGATTGCGTATGTGTGCCCACCTCCTTGATTCATGATGCTGAATGCGGGTACATCGGAAGGGCCATCGGCAATGTAGATCATATGTGAAAAAGGAACACGACGATTTTCACCGAGCATTTTGGAGTTCACGTCAATCTCAGGATGCTTGTTGCTTCCTTTACTGATCTCAAATAGGTATCTGGTCTTGGAGGTGTTATCGAGAGCAAGTGCGACTTGACTAAGCACCTTACTTTCGCTGATCGGTTCCGTAGCGGAATAACCTGGTTTAGCAACTTGTTCTAAGAATTCTGCCCCCCAAATTCCATCTGGCTCCGCATATTGGGCAATGAC
>CAIRAY010000137.1 GCA_903876665.1 uncultured Fibrobacterota bacterium
TGACAACAAGGCCGGGCATGACATGTCAAGCATGCCAATTTTCATGTTTTGGCATCCCGTTTGCGTTTTAATGCCTTTGCCCTGACTCATGCGGGACAAGATAGCCATTCAGCCTTCAAATTCCTAACTTTACAATTCCCCGTTCCGAGGTTTCTTCATGCGAAAACGACTACTCAAAGAAGGCGCGAAAGAGCTTTCCTACGAAATTCGAGAAATTGTCAAGAAAGCCAACCATCTCAAGAAGTTTGGCTTGGACATCTATTGGGAAAACATTGGTGACCCGATCGAGAAAAAATTCCAGGTTCCCGCCTGGATCAAGCAGATCGTCTCCGACCTGTTGCAGAAAAACCGCACCTGGGGCTACTGCCCCTCCAAGGGTGTTCTCGAAACCCGCGAATTCTTGGCTGCACGCACCAACAAACTCGGTGGCGCCCAAATTACCTCGGACGACATTCTTTTTTTCAATGGCCTGGGCGACGCAATTGCCACCGTCTACAACATGCTCGACGATTCCACCCGGATTATTGGGCCCTCTCCCGCCTACAGCACCCACAGTTCTGCGGAGGCCGCCCACGCCCACACTCCGCCAATCACCTACACGCTCGACCCCGAGAACAAGTGGTATCCGGATCTCGAAGATCTGTATAACAAGGTGAAATACAATCCGAGCATTGCGGGCATTTTGATCATCAATCCCGACAATCCCACCGGCATGGTCTACCCGCGCGAGGTGCTCGATTCCATCGTGAAAATCGCCCGGGAATTCAAGCTCTTTATTATCTCCGACGAGATTTACAATAAGATCGTCTACAATGGAGCCCGCGCCTGGGCTCTGGCAGAATACCTCCAGGATGTCCCCGGCATCGCCATGAAGGGCATTTCCAAAGAATTCCCCTGGCCCGGCTCCCGTTGTGGCTGGATGGAATACTACAACCGCGACAAAGACTCCGAATTCGAAGCACTTTGCCGGGCCTTGGACAACGCCAAAATGATCGAGGTCTGTTCCACCACCCTCCCTCAGCTCGCCATCCCCGAAATCATGGGCGATTCCCGCTACGAAGGCCACCGCCAGGAACTCAACGAGCGGATTGGCCGCCGGAGCCGCATCATTGCCGAAATCCTGGGCGAGGTCCCCGAACTCACTTTCAACGAGACGTTTGGGGCGTTCTACAACACGATCATTTTTAAACCCGGCACGCTGAACAACAACCAGACCTTGCCCATCGCGAACCCCGAAATCAAAGCTGCCGTCGAGGGTTGGGTCAAGGGAGTCAATCCGGATTACCGCTTCGTGTATTTCCTGTTGGGTTCCTTTGGAATGTGTGTCGTTCCCATCAGCTCCTTCTGCTCCCAGCTCCAAGGCTTCCGCGTCACCCTGCTTGAAGAGGACGAATCCGTGTTGCGGGAAAAGTTTACTGGCCTTCGCGACGCCATTCGATCCTATCTCAAGTCTGCATAACAACTTACAAAGATATCCGCAGAATATTTGTCAAGAAAAAAGACCTACGGATCTTCCGTAGGTCTTTTTTTGATCACATTGCGTAATTCATTACGAAATAACGAGTTACAACATTTCCTTAATCTCAACACTAACGGGACAATGATCGCTGCCCAAAACGGCGGGGTGGATGTCGGCGGAGAGGATCGAAGGCACCAAGTCCTGATCTACGAAGCAATAATCGATGCGCCAGCCGATGTTGCGGTCACGGGCGCCACCCCGATTGGACCACCAGCTATAGATGTGGCGCGTGTCGGGATGCAACAAGCGGAACGTATCCACGTAGCCGTTTTCTACATATTTATCCATCCAGGCACGCTCGATGGGTAAAAAACCGGAGTTGCCTTCGTTTTCTTTGGGACGGGCAATGTCGATTTCTTTGTGGCAAGTATTATAGTCGCCCAGGGTAACCACGTGCTTTCCGCGACGAATCCAGGAATTTGAATTCTCCAGAAATCCATCGTAGAACCGGAGTTTGTAATCCAGGCGATCATCCCCATTGGATCCGTTGGGGAAATAGACACTATTCAGAACCCAGTTTTTAAACACCAGCTGGACGATGCGCCCTTCGCTGTCGAATTCAGGGTCCCCCCAGCCAAGATTCACCTCTTCTGGAGCGATCTTGGAAAGAATGGCGGTTCCGGAATAACCCTTTCGTTCGGCAGGATTCCAGAAACAATGGTACCCGGCAATTTCCCGGATTTCTTGAGGAATCTGGTCCTGTTCGGCCCGGACCTCCTGAAGACAAAGAATATCTGGATTGAAAAGGGAAACCCAGTCCAGAAAACCTTTTTTCGACGCGGCACGGATGCCGTTAACATTCCAACTGTATATTTTCATAGTTACCGGCGTACCGGCTTGGCAAATGTAGCTCAATATTCCGGACTCTAAAAAAGTTGGCTTCTTCGGGCAGATCCCAATTATATTTGAAGGAAATTGTCGTGAGGTTTTCCTTGAAACATGCTTTTTTCTCTTTAGTCTGCTTGGGACTGCTTGCCTGCGGTGGCTCCTCCCGGGACGATGTTCTGATTGTCCCGACCGAGATGCCAGAAATCTGCAAAGGCATTGACTTTACCATGCAGCCCGACATGCGGGACATTTGTGGCGTAAGGCCCGCCCGCTACCAATCCTACAAAAACATTCCTCAACAACGGTATTTGATCATGCCCAAAGGCGCCAGCATGGTCAAAAAGGATGGCAAGGTGGAACTTCGCCTTCCAAATACGTTGCCAATTCCTCTACCCATCAGTGAAAGCGAGGGCTTGAGTTTCAGCCAGGACAACCGACTGGTTTATCTGAAGAACACCATGATCTATAAGGAGCTGTTCCCCAGTGGGCAAGCCCGCATCAAGATGTTCAAACTTCAGATCCCACTGGATGACGGAAATGTCAAATCTTTTTGCTTCAATCTCCCCGAAACCAAGGTCGAAGAACGCAAGCGAACCTACTCCGGGACAGAAATTGAGCCCCTCCAATGCACCGATTTCGATAATATTGTCACGAAATTCGACAAAAAATAACCTTTTTCACTATTTTTTTATAAAAAAGTGCTCCCCATCACACCACCCCTTTCCACAGGGGTGGTTTTTGTATAACTTGTTCTCAACAACACCACAATCTAGGAGATCATCATGAAAAAGCTAATCACACTTCTTGCCACAGCGGCTCTGTTTGCCGGTTGTGCAGGTTCCAATCAGTCCGCTCCAGCGAATGCAAGTGGCGGTGGCGGTTACGAAGAAATCAAAACCCCTACCTCCGAACTGAACTCCATCAAAAAAGACATGGAAACCAAGAACATTGCCTGCGGCATTGGTATCGGTGAATCCAATGACGAAGCCATTGCCTTGACCATGGCCGAAGATGATGGACGCTCCAAGCTCGCAACTTCCATGATGACCATGGTTACCCGTCTTTCTGAGCAGTATGCGCAGAACGTCGGAACCCAGGCCAAGAAGATCTGGGAAGAAAAGACCAACCAGCTCACCATGCAGGAGCTCACAGGAACCACTTCCTACAAGAGCACCACCCTGTTTGATAAGAGCACCCAGACCTACAAGATCTACACTCTGATGATCATGAACCCAGAGCTGTTCAAGAAGGCTGTCGAACAGGCTGCCGCTGGACAAGAAGAGATCGAACTCCGCGTGAAGTCTGCTGACATGCAGAATCGCCTGGATGCAGCTGTCGCTGCCTACAAGACCAACTACGCAAAGTAATTCCCGGTTTCCCCAAAACAAGGCTGTTCCCCAGTGGGACGGCCTTTTTTTATTCTTGGGGCTTCATTCCGTTCACCTTTGCTAGATTCCCTTCCGTCACCCACTTGGGGCATCCCATCGGCAAATGGCTAGACTAGCGTCCTTAGTTTATAGAAATTGAAACAATCATCAACAAATGAGATTTCCAATGAGCGAAATGAATGTGAAAGAATTGGTTGAACTATTCTCCCGCTCCGACATTGCGGAGCTTTCCTACAAGGATAAAGATGTGGAGCTGAGACTGAAAAAAGCAGGCTCGACCACCGTTACCGCTCCGGTAATGCAAGTTCCAGCGACGATGCAGGCTCCAGCAATAATCCCCGCCCCCACCACTGCCCAAGCCACTCCAGTGGTTCCCATGGATGACCCCAAAATCGCCATCATCAAATGCCCTCTGGTCGGTACCTTTTACCTGTCACCCGCGCCCGGGCAACCCGACTTCGTTCAGGTCGGCAAAAAAGTTTCCAAGGGCGATACGGTGTGTATCGTCGAGGCGATGAAGGTCATGAACGCCATTGAATCCGATGTATCCGGCGAAGTGGTTGAAATCATGGCGGAATCAGGCGCCCTGGTTGAATTCGGTTCCCCGCTGATCAAAATTCGTACGGTCTAACCTATATGATACAAAGGATCCTAATTGCCAACCGGGGTGAAATTGCCGTGCGCATCATTCGTGCGTGCCACGAAATGGGCATCGAAACCATTGCGGTATATTCAGAGGCAGACAAAGACTCCCTCCATGTGAAACTTGCGGATCACAAGGTGTGCATCGGCCCAGCTCCAGCCACCAAGAGCTACCTGAATATGAACCAGATCATCTCGGCGGCCTTGCAGAAGAAGGCAGATGCCATCCATCCGGGATTTGGCTTCCTTTCCGAAAATGCAGAGTTTGCACGCATTTGCGAAGAAATCGGCATCAAATTCATTGGCCCCAATTCAGAGGCCATTCGTAATTTGGGACATAAATCCACCGCCAAATTGCTGATGAAAAAGTACGGAGTCCCCGTAATACCTGGGCCCGAAGGCACATTTAACGATCCCGCAAAATGCCTGGAGGCCGCCCGCGAAATCGGCTTTCCGGTGATTGTCAAGGCAGCAAGTGGCGGGGGTGGCCGTGGAATCCGCGTCATTCACCGGCAGGAGGATTTCATGGCCTCTTTCCTTGAAGGATCCCTTGAGGCAAAAAACGCCTTTGGCGACCCCGACATGTACCTCGAAAAGTTCTTCGAGAATCCTAAGCATATTGAATTCCAGATCATCGCCGACGAGCATGGAAACTGCGTATCCCTAGGCGAGCGCGACTGCAGCTCTCAACGCCGCAAACAGAAAATTGTGGAAGAATCACCTTCCCCTGTCATTACCGCCCGCCAGCGCCAGAAGGTTGGCGACATTCTCACCAAGGCCCTGGTGAAAATTGGCTATTGGAATGCGGGTACGGTGGAATTCCTTTTTGAGAAGGACGAATTCTTCTTCATGGAAGTGAACACTCGAATTCAAGTTGAGCACCCCGTAACCGAGATGGTTACAGGGCTTGACCTGATCCAAGAGCAAATCCGGGTGGCTGCGGGCTCCAAGCTCGGATTTACCCAGGACGAAGTGAATCCAAGCGGTTGGGCCATTGAAGCGCGCATCAATGCGGAAGATCCGAGCAAGAACTTTATGCCTTCCGCCGGTAAAATCGAAAGCCTGCGCTTCCCAGGTGGAAACGGGATCCGCGTGGATTCGGCCATGTTTTCTGGGGCAGTAATTCCTCCCCATTATGACTCCATGATCGCCAAAATCATCGCCTGGGACCACACCCGCGAAAAAGCCATCGCACGCCTGCTCAGGGCGATCCATGAACTCGACATTCAAGGTGTCAAAACCAATAAGGACTTCGTGCTGAAAATTTTAAGTTCCGCCGAATTCCTCGAAGGGAATTATTCCATCAATTTCGTTGAGAACCGCCTGCTGGGCAAGGGTTGAGGGCTGAACGATGAATTTACCCGATCTAATCAAGAGTCTTTTTGTCAAAAAGCCGAGTCCCCAGAAGCGGGAAATCACCTTGCCAGACAATTTGTTTGTGCAATGTCCTCAATGCAAAACTACCATCTACCGCAAAAAACTGGTGACGAACTCCGATGTCTGTCTGGATTGTGGACATCATTTTGTATTATCGGTCCACCAGTGGATTGACTTGTTAACGGACCGCAAGTCCTGGCAGCCGCTCTTTCAGGGCCTGAAGCCACTGGATTCCCTGAAGTTTCCAAACTACGAGGGTCGCCTCAAAACCTTACTCAAGGAAGAGCCAGAGGAGTCCATTTCAACGGGGCGTTGCACCATCGATGGAATTCCCATCCTCATGGGAATCATGAACCCGAATTTTCTCATGGGCTCTTTGGGGTCCGTTGCGGGAGAAAAGATTTCCCGTCTTTTCGAGCTTGGCCTGCAGGAGCGACGCCCGGTGTTTTTGGTGATCCGCTCCGGTGGCGCCCGCATGCAGGAGGGCGTCCTTTCCTTGATGCAAATGGCCAAGACCTCTGCAGCCGCCCGCCGTTTCTCCAATGCCGGGCAACTCTATGTAACCCTCCTCACCCACCCTACTACCGGTGGCGTATCCGCGAGCTTTGCCATGCTGGGCGACATCAACCTAGGAGAACCCAAGGCCCTGATTGGCTTTGCGGGCCCACGCGTCATCGAACAAACCATTAAGCAACAATTGCCATCCGGATTCCAAAAAGCCGAATATGTACTGGAGAAGGGCTTCCTGGATGCCATTGTTCCTCGTACCGAACTCCGCAAGACACTTGTGCGTATTTTTAACCTGCATGGATTTACAGCATCCAAGGACCGGTTCCCATGGCTACCCAAGAAGTTCTAAGCAAAATCGAGGAGCTTCGCAAGCTCGCAAAATCTGAGGGCGTCGACATTGCCGACCAGATCAAATCCCTAGAAGTTCAGCTGAACAAGCCCGCTACCGAGCCTGATGCGTTCCCTGCCTGGTATAATGTCCAGCTTTCCCGTCGTCAAGACCGTCCCAAGCCCCAGGACTTCGTCGATGCGCTCATTGACGGATTCATCGAGCTCAAGGGAGACCGGTTTGCCGGAGACGACAAGGCGATTCTCGGAGGAATCGGTACCTTTGAAGGCCGTGCCGTCACCGTCATTTCGACGCGTCGTGGTAGCTCCCTGCAAACCAACATGGAGTACAACTTCGGCATGCCCCATCCTGAGGGATACCGCAAGGCCATGCGCCTAATCCAGCAGGCGGCCAAGTTCCATCGCCCCGTAATCCTCTTTGTAGATACTCCGGGTGCCTATCCAGGCGTCGATTCGGAGGATCATGGCATCTCAGAGGCAATCGCCCGCAATCTCTTCGAAATGATCGATGTGCCGGTACCCATCGTCACCACCATTACGGGAGAAGGTGGCTCGGGTGGCGCTCTGGCGCTTTCCGTTGCGGACCGGATTCTGATGATGGAAAACGCCATCTTCTCGGTAATCAGTCCCGAAGGCTGCGCATCAATCCTTTTCAAGGATTCGACCCAGGCCCCACGTGCGGCACAGTCCTTGAAGCTCGACGCAAAAAGTCTGAAAGAGCTTGGCCTAATTGATGCCATCATCTCGGAAGGAGACGGGTTGCATGTGAGCCCCAAGGCCGGAATGGATGCTCTCCGCGCCCAGATTTCAAAAGACTTGCAGGAGCTTTCAGGTCAAACGACCGAAACCCTGCTCGAAAACCGCTACCGAAAATTCCGGGAAATGGGACGGGTGCTTGGAAATTAACGGATGCCGTTGAGCGAGGGTCAAGTCCCCGCTCATTTTTTTTCTTTGGAGTCTGCAACGAAATTCAGCGATGCAGAATTGATGCAGTAGCGCTTGCCTGTGGGTTGAGGGCCGTCCTCAAAAACATGTCCCAAATGACTGCCACATTTTGCACAGGTGACCTCGATGCGCGTCATGCCCCAGCTGGTGTCCGTGTCAAAGACAAGCCTTGCGGAATCAATCGGCTGCCAAAAACTCGGCCACCCCGATCCTGAATTGTATTTGGTAGAACTCTCAAAAAGCGGAACTCCACAACCCCCGCAGGAATAAATTCCGGGGTCGTGACTATTCCAAAATTTACCGCTGAATGCCCGCTCCGTTCCCTTTTGACGAAGAACGCAAAACTCATCCTTTCCCAAAGATTTCTTCCACTCGTCATCACTTTTTTTCACGGGAAACCGTTCTTGATCCATAGACTGATACCCCTTCCCCGGTGTAGGGCCTGCCGTTGCAAACCAGAGAGCCCCAAAAGTCAACCCAAGAATTCCGACAATTATGATTCGCATGCCCATGCCCCTACAATACAAAGGCTAGGCCGATCCGAGAATAGCATCGGCGACAGAAGGAATACAGGGTTCGACCAGCACCCGCGTGGCATGGATGTGATTTGGCTCACCGAATTTGACCCGGGGCCGAGAATCATTCCAATTCGTGTTATCTTTTACGCAATGATCGGCCAGAAGCTAAAAATCCTCCTGTTCACCACCATCGCCCTGGTGGCTTTGCAAGCCTGCAAAGTCGTGGTGCAGGACCCCTACGGAAACCGCATCGGTGTCATGGATTCATTGAACTGGGACTCCCTGCTTTCCCTTTCGAGTTCTTCCTGGGACTGGACTTGGTCCGACATTCCCCCTTATTCATCCAGCAGCTGGACTTGGCCTCCAATCAGCAGCGGAGGCAGTTCTTCGTTTGAATTTCCTTCTTCATCCACCGATTATTCCTCCAGCTCGGTTGCGCAAAACTGCATTTTCGCCACAGTGGTCCTCTATCCTGCCGTTCGTTGGTATAGCTGGATTGAGCAGTCCGCAACGGGCCAACGACTGACAGCCTTCGCACGGGATACCTCCAGGTACCCGGGAATCACCAGCGAGACCCTCCTTCCTACCTCTAGCATGGGTACCCAGCCAACCCCTTCTGATTCCGAGCCCTTCATTTCCAAGCAATTGATCTGCGAGAGCGACCCTGCCTACGAATTCGCACTCACTGGTGACACTGTTTATCAAGAAATGCCCGGAAGCGACACCCTGACCATGAATTACGGATCCAACCCCCGCGACCCCATCATCCCACCCCAAATCAAAATTCTGAATAAAGCCGACTTGATTGCGACATTTGAAAACATCAATCCCTATATGGATTATAAGCTCCTGGGCTTGAATGTCTCCCATTTCCCTGGCGACGAGGCCCAGATTTCAGTCCGGGCACCTCAATGGATTACCTTACAACGCTCACAACCCACTTCGATCCCCAATCGCCCCGAACCCTGCGCCACGTCCCAGCAAAATCCCGCCCCGGTCACTCTTGCACCAACCACATCCGGCGCATATTACCTAATGGCCCTTCCGGACCAGACAGTGAATCCAAATACTTCTGTTCGATGGGATATTCGGGTCAGGAATCGTTTTGGCTACCGTGACTCGGTGGTGATCACTACCCAAATCAGGGACTTCGGGTGCGTGGTGACAGACCTCACCTCATCATCCAACGCCGGGGCGGTTTCAAGTTCCTCTACCGCGCTACCGTAACCGCGAAGCCAAGTCCCCGAAGCTTTTCAGCCAGAGAGGGTGATCCATTCTTGAGCTCCACTTTGAAGGCCGGAAACTCGCGCCTAAAGGCGTAACGCGACCGCAATAATTCGAAGCTCGATGGATCGTGGCGCAGGTCGGCATCGTCGGCCCGCACATCGTAGCTACGAAAAACCGCCTCGTGCAACCACAATTCATCGGGACCCGAGCCAGCGTCTATCCGAATGAGCGGATCCCGGGGAGGACTCAATTCATCCGCAGGAATCTGCCAGGATTTGAGACTTTTGACGTCAAGAATTTGAGCCAGGGCACGGATAATCTGCGTGGTTCCGTTTGCTTTTCCTTCCAAGGAATACCCAGCAATATGGGGAGTTGCCATCTCCAGAAGATGAAGCAATTCCTGGTCAATTTGGTCGGGCTCGCCTTCCCATACATCCAGGACAGCCCCTGCAATGGAATTGGAACGCAAAGCAATTCGCAGTGCGGTATTGTCGACCACGGCTCCACGAGAGCTGTTGATCAGCCAGGCGTGGGGCTTTACCTTGGAAAGAAACCCGCCATTTGCGAGCCGCCAGGTGGCGTGCTTGCCTGATTTTTCCAGCGGGGTATGGAAGGTAAAGAAATCGCATTCTTGAAAAAGGGTAGAAAGACTGGAAAACCCTTTGCGCCCCTCGCGTTCAGCCCGAGGAGGATCGCAAAGAAGCACCTTCATTCCCAGAGTTTTTGCAGCCTTGGCAACACGGGATCCAACCTGCCCCACCCCGATAATTCCCAGAACCTTGTCGTCGAGGGGTATTCCGTGGCGAACAGAAACGGAGAGCAGGGAGGCCACAATATATTGACACACGGCATCAGCATTGCATCCAGGGGCGTTGCTCCAGGCGATTCCAGCAGACTCACACCACTGGGTATCGATATGGTCGGTGCCAATGGTGGCCGTACCCACGAATTTTACCGAAGAACCTTCCAACAAACTCGCATCACATCGGGTGCGGGTGCGCACCAGCAAGGCATCGGCATCGCGAACAATATCCGCAGTAATCTCTTCCCCATCCAAATAGACCACCTGAGCAAATGGCTCAAGAACGGCATTCAGGAAAGGAATTTGACGGTCAGCTACAATCTTCATCACTGAAATTGATTGTATCCAAAAAAATACCCGCTGACAAGTTCAGGGGGCAAGAAACACAAAAAAAACGATTAATGTTTTTTTTGTATGGATTTCAGGAAAGAAGCGAGGACTTCTTCAGAAGACTCCCGGAAAGTGCCAGGGGTCAGAATGCAACTCAGCAGGGGCTTCTCGTCAGGGGAAGCAGAAATGGGTTGCACTTTGATGGTTGGAGAACCGGAAACATCGACGGAAAACTCAACCTTCAGGCCAATTTGTAATAATGAATCAATCAAATCTCTCATTTGAACAATTTAAATTATTCTTGATCAATGCAAGCCTTTGACGCACATAATCATTTACAAAAGGGTGGAACCACTCCTCCGAACTTTGCTTGCGCACCCAGCGCAACCTGCGAAGCCGATTGGAAAGTTCTTGAAGAAATGGCCAACGGCTCTCCTCTGCAAATTTTTCCAGGCTATGGTATTCACCCTTGGTGGGCCGGTACTGAAACCCCTGGCTGGGAAGAAAGGCTCAAAGATTTGCTCGCCAAGAATTACGGTGCGTTTATCGGCGAATCGGGCCTCGATGGATACCGGGCTACCCGCGTTCGTGGCCCGGGTTTCACCTCGCAAATTTCCATATTGCGCCCCCAACTCCGGCTTGCCAAAACTCTCGACCGGCCCATTGTTCTGCACTGTGTCCGGGCCTGGGACGAGCTGAGGGAATGCCTGCAAGAAGAAAGCGTGCGCCACTTTGCCATTCACCGCTTCAAAGGGTCTCCCGAAATGGCGAGCGAAATCATGCAACTGGGAGGATACATCTCCGTCCATTTGGATACCCTTTATAATCGTTCCTCCAGCAACAGCATAAAATGGATGCCTCGGTCGCGAATTCTAGTGGAAACCGACTGGGATGGCCCTCGAGTCGAAGGCAGGCCCATGGAGGAAGAAATTGGCGAAGTGTTGCGCCAATTGGCAGTGATCTGGGATATGACCGTTGAGGCTACAGCCCGTGCCACTCTTCGTAATGCCAAAGAATTTTACCGCATTCTCTGAAGATTAGATAAACGATAACACTCCTGTCCAAAGCATTTGGCAAAAGGCCTTTCTATGTCATGGCCCTAGTCTTGTCATGGCCCTAGTCTTGTCATGGCCCTAGTCTTGTCATGGCCCTAGTCTTGTCATGGCCCTAGTCTTGTCATGGCCCTAGTCTTGTCATGGCCCTAGTCTTGTCATGGCCGGAACGGCCATCACCGCACCATTGGGCAATATTCTGTTCTGGGATTTTTGTGTGTGACCGCCGTCGGCCCTTGAAGGTCCTCTGGCGGGACCATTCGCCCCTGCACCCCAAAAAAACTTTCCCCCAACCCCGCACAGAAAACCTTCGGCCACCGTCAAATACTCCAGGACCACGCATTTCCCGGAGTCACCATGACCGAGCCCAAGAGACCATCACATTATTCTCACGACCAGTTCTTTAAAACCATCTTCTCGGACCCAGCCCAGGCGGCAGGCTTGTTGCGCTTTGCCCTGCCGGCCGAAACCCTCGCAAGCCTTGACCTGGAACACCTCGCACCCATGCCCGAAAGCTTTGTGCAGAGCATCGGAGGCGAAGGACGCGCCGACCTCCTCTTCCATTGTCCAGTCATTGGCACCCACGGGGAACTACTCATCGCAGTGCTCTTTGAGCACAAAAGTTATCCGGATAGCGAAGTGCTGGTCCAGATGGTGCGCTACTGGGCGAACCTGGTTCTCCGGGATCAGGCCATGCCGGTGTTGCCCATCCTGTTTTACCACGGCTCCCAGACATGGACCCCGCCCACCTTCCGCGAACGCTTCCCCAATTTGCCCGAATCCTTGCGCCCCTTCCAGCCCGATTTCCCAGTTGCATTCATCGACATGGCCCGCAAGGAAGACACGGCAATTTGGACAAACGAGTTGCTAGATGCCCCCACCAAATTGGGGTTGATCATTCTCAAACATATTTTTGACGAAATCCCGGAGCAAAAACGCCCTGAGCTAATGAAAGCGGTTTACTTATACTTGTTACATAAAGGGGGCTACCCCAAAGAACCGCTGGAGAACGCCATGGATCGAATCCCCGAAGCACAAAAGATGCCCTTCAAGACCTGGGCCGAAGGCCTGCGCGAAGAGGGCGAGGCGATTGGCGAAGCTAGGGGCAAGGTGGAAGGCAAGGCCGAGGGCAAGGCCGAGCTCGTCGCCGAGATGCTGCACAACGGAATGAGTTGGGACATCATTACCCAAGGTACCGGCATCACCCCCGAGGTATTCGAACGCATGAAGGGGTTGGGGAAATAACCAACCCTTCGCAAATTTTTGTGGCGTTGTGGTGCGCCAAACGTGCAACCAACCGATAGCAATCCCAATGCCCCAAAAGGCCCACATAAGATTGCAATGCCTGTGGCTCTGGCACCGATTGCTTAGAACAACGGACAAAAGCCTCCTTGACTCGCTTCCCAGCATAAATACGACCAGGCAAAAGGAATGCGCCCAAATACGGAAAGCCAGCGCGGGCAAGGGAAAGATGAGTCTTTTGCGGATGCAGATGCAAGGACCGGTTGACCTGCAGCCATTCTCCAATACTTTGTATGCAATCAAGCAAAACAGAGCGATCCGGATGCAACAGAACCATGTCATCCACATATCGACTGTAGCACTGAATTCCCAGATCCCGCTTGATGAACTGATCGAGACCATTCAGGTACACATTTCCGAAAAGCTGCGATGTAAGGTTGCCAATGGGAAGGCCACAGCCCGGTAGAGAATGGTATAAACTTTTGGAGCGGGGCAATGCGCCCCATTCGGCGTCGCTTCCATTGCGGCGAGCCTCCAAAATTGGGTCATGAAAACAGATCTGCGCAAGGAGCCATTCGGTAAGACTCCATTCGGCACGCGCATTCAAACCCGATTTGGCTAGCATGGCATGGCATTCACGATACAGAATATCTCTACGGATAGACACAAAATAGGCGCGGATGTCGAGGCGCAGCACCCAAACGGGGTCGCGGTGGCCATTGGATGCGGCTCGCAAAAA
>CAIRAY010000138.1 GCA_903876665.1 uncultured Fibrobacterota bacterium
TGGCGCAAAGGGTGAAACTGGCCCAGCAGGTCCACAAGGCCTCCCAGGCATTGCGGGCACAAACGGCATTGACGGCGCGATGGGCGCAACTGGTGCGAAAGGTGACACCGGAGCCCAAGGTATTCAAGGCATCGCAGGCGTTGCCGGTCCTCAGGGCGAGAAAGGTGAAACTGGCGCAGCTGGCGCGCAAGGCATCCAGGGAGAAACCGGAGCCCAGGGCATCGCAGGCATGAATGGCACAAACGGCATTGACGGCGCGATTGGCGCAACTGGTGCGAAAGGTGACACCGGAGCCCAAGGTATTCAAGGCATCGCAGGCGTTGCTGGTCCCCAGGGAGAGAAGGGCGATGCTGGCGTAGCTGGCCCACAAGGTCTCCAAGGCATTGCGGGCACAAACGGTGTTGATGGCGCGATTGGCGCAACTGGTGCGAAAGGTGACACCGGAGCCCAAGGCATTCAAGGCGTCGCAGGCACGAATGGCACAAACGGCATTGACGGCGCGATTGGCGCGATTGGCGCAACTGGTGCAAAAGGTGACACCGGAGCCCAAGGTATTCAAGGCATCGCAGGCGTTGCTGGTCCCCAGGGAGAGAAGGGCGATGCTGGCCCAGCAGGTCCACAAGGCCTCCCAGGCATTGCGGGCACAAACGGTATCGATGGCGCACCTGGCGCGAAAGGTGACACCGGAGCCCAGGGCCTCGCAGGCACGAATGGCACAAACGGCATTGACGGCGCGATTGGCGCAACTGGTGCAAAAGGTGACACCGGTGCCCAAGGCATCCAGGGCCTTGCTGGCGCGAACGGGGTTTCGGGCTGGGAAAGCCCGACCAATACTTCCGTCACGGATAGCAGAAATAAGTACGTCGATGTCGCCTGCTCTGCAGGTAAGAAGGTTGTGGGTGGTGGTGGCTACGTGTCTTCAGGGCAAGAAGGTTCGGTGGCAATCTATGGAAGTTATCCTTTGGCGGCAAATATTTGGCGGGTGACGGCCTCAGAAAACGATGGGACGACCAATAACTGGACAGTAACAGCCTACGCGATCTGTGTGACGGCACTTCCATAGTCGATTTTCACTTGTTTTTGAGAACTCCCCGAGAGATTCCGGGGGGTTTTCTAAATTCTGGCCCATGCTGAATTTACGCGGTACACCTGCCCACTCCGAATTTCGTCTCCAGAAGCTCATTTCCGACCTGAAATCCTTGGGTCTTCCCATCCAAGGAGTCTACACTGAGTTCCTCCATATTGTGGAACTGGGTGCGGACCTGACCGAACAAGAGCGGACGGTTTTGGAAAAATTGATGACCTATGGACCTCTCCGCGAAGCCCATGAGCCCCAGGGAGAGCGGTTCATCGTGACCCCCCGGCCCGGTACCATTTCACCCTGGTCTTCCAAAGCCACCGACATCGCCCACATCTGTGGCCTGGCAAAAATCAAACGGATTGAGCGCGCCGTTGTCTATTACATCCAAACGAATTCCGTTGCTCTTTCTCAAGAAGCTCGGGCTATCATCTCCGCCAAAATACACGACCGCATGACCCAATCGGTATTTGTATCCGTGGAGGATTTGGCCGCATTGTTCAGCCATGAGACCCCGCGACCCGTTGCAAGCGTGCCTGTGCTGGAAAATGGTCGTGAGGCACTTGTCCTCGCTAATAAGACGCTCGGCCTTGCTCTTGCAGAGGATGAGATCGACTATCTGGTGAAGAGCTTTAAGCAGCTTGGGCGCAATCCCCACGATGTCGAGCTCATGATGTTTGCTCAGGCCAACTCCGAGCATTGCCGGCACAAAATTTTCAACGCATCCTGGAGCATTGACGGCAAAGAACAAGACAAGTCCCTTTTTGAGATGATCAAAAATACTTTTGTCCTTCACCCCGACGGAGTCTTGTCTGCCTACAAGGACAACGCCGCCGTGATGGTTGGCTCCCCTGGATCGAGGTATTACGCGGATCCGAAAACCGGCGAATATGGCTGGCACAAGGAAGATATTCATATCCTGATGAAGGTTGAAACCCACAATCACCCCACGGCCATATCTCCATTCCCCGGAGCCTCTACGGGCTCGGGTGGTGAAATTCGCGACGAAGGCGCTACGGGCCGTGGCTCCAAGCCCAAGGTTGGATTGAGTGGCTTTACCGTCTCCAACCTGAAGTTTCCTGGGGCCGTTCAGCCTTGGGAAAAGGACCATGGAAAACCCAATCGTATCGTGTCCGCATTGGACATCATGATTGACGGCCCGCTGGGTGGGGCAAGCTTCAACAACGAATTTGGACGACCCAACATCCTCGGGTATTTCCGCACCTTCGAACAGGAAGTGAGTGGGGTCAACGGCCCGGAAGTTCGTGGCTACCACAAGCCCATTATGCTTGCAGGCGGTCTTGGGAATATTAAGGCCAGCCATGTGGAAAAAGGCCACATCCACGCCGGTGACCGGTTAGTGGTCCTCGGGGGTCCAGCCATGTTGATCGGTCTGGGCGGTGGTGCCGCAAGCTCCATGACCAGCGGAACCGGAAACGAGGATTTGGATTTCGCCAGTGTGCAACGCGAAAACCCCGAAATGGAGCGTCGTTGTCAAGAAGTTATCGACCGTTGCTGGGCAATGGATTCTGAGAATCCCATCGCATTTATCCATGATGTCGGAGCCGGTGGCTTGTCCAATGCTTTGCCGGAGTTGGTCAATGATGGGGGAATGGGTGGACGCTTTCAACTGCGCTCAGTAAATAGTGATGAACCTGGCATGAGTCCGCTCGAAATTTGGTGCAATGAATCCCAGGAACGCTATGTGCTGGCGGTTCCCCAAAACCGCATGGATGTATTTACCCAGATTTGTGAGCGTGAACGTTGCCCCTTTGCCGTTGTGGGAGAGGCCACGCCCAATCGCGACCTAGTGCTGGAAGATTCCCATTTTGGGAACACTCCGATTGAAATGCCTTTGAATGTTTTGCTGGGAAAACCTCCCCGCATGCATCGCCAAGATAAAAATCATCCCCATCATGCCCATTCGTTGCAGCTGGGTTCCGCCACCGTGGGCGAGGCGCTTAGGCTTGTGCTCGCCAATCCAACCGTGGCAGACAAGTCGTTCTTGATCACCATCGGTGATCGGTCCGTAACAGGCCTTGTGGCGCGAGACCAGATGGTGGGGCCTTGGCAGGTCCCTGTGGCGGACTGCGCCGTATCTGCGACGGCCTTCGATGTGTATACTGGTGAGGCCATGAGCCTTGGGGAGCGGACCCCCGTAGCCGTCCTGGATGCAGGAGCTTCAGCCCGCCTTGCCGTAGGTGAAGCGATCACCAATATTGCCGCAGCACACATTGGCGAAATTGGCCATATCAATTTAAGTGCCAACTGGATGGCATCTCCTAACCATCCGGGTGATGGCGCCGCGCTCTACGAAGCGGTCAAGGCGGTGGGAATGGAATTGTGCCCCGCCCTAGGAATCACAATTCCTGTTGGCAAGGATTCCATGTCCATGAGCACCGTTTGGCAAGAGAATGGCATGGAAAAACGCGTGACCGCACCGGTTTCCCTGATCATTTCGGCATTCGCGAGCGTCCTGGATATCCGCAAAACTTTGACGCCACAATTGAAGCAGATCGAGGGTTCTGCCCTGGTTCTGGTCGACCTGGGCCGCGGGAAGAATCGTTTGGGCGGATCCATTCTGGCCCAGTGCTACCAGCAGATGGGAAGCATCACTCCTGATGTGGACAGCGCCAGTGACCTGAAGTCTTTCTTCGAAGTCATGCAAATTCTGGTGAGCCAAAAGATGGTGCTTTCCTACCATGACCGCTCCGATGGTGGGCTCCTGGTCACCGCTTTGGAAATGGCCTTTGCCGGCCACGTGGGCGTGGATTTGATCCTGCCGGTTGGTGAGGCTTTCGGAGTGGGATTCAGCGAAGAGTTAGGTGCGGTTCTGCAGGTCCGTGGAGATGAAATCTCGGATATCGCCTCCATCTTTGCATCTAAAGGTTTGGAGGACTGTGTTCATGTGGTGGGCGCAATCAACGATCGCTACCGCTTCACGGTCAAGCAGGTGGGTGGAGGCACACGCACCGGAGGTATTGCGGATGCCATGGGTGAAGCAACTCTGGTGGACGAAGATCTCTCCGTGTTCCGCGCCATCTGGTCCGACACGACCCGGCGCATTCAAGCCACGCGTGACAATCCCGCCTGTGCCGAATCCGAATTCCAATTGAAACTGGATCCCCGCGATCCAGGGATCAATCCGAAAGTGACGTTTGATGTCAAAATTGGCAAAGACTTTTCCACCCGTCCCCAGATGGCGATTTTGCGCGAACAGGGTGTGAACGGTGAAGTGGAAATGGCTGCGGCCTTTGACCTAGCTGGATTCAAGAGCGTGGATGTCCACATGACTGATGTGCTGTCTGGGCGAATTAAGCTGGCTGATTTCCATGGCCTGGTGGCCTGTGGCGGCTTTAGCTACGGTGATGTGTTAGGTGCCGGGGAAGGTTGGGCCAAAAGCATTTTGTTCAATGCCCGGGCCCGGGCTGAATTCCAAGGGTTCTTTGAGCGCAAAGACACCTTCGCCCTTGGCGTCTGCAATGGTTGCCAAATGATGAGCAACCTCCATGAGCTGATTCCCGGTGCGGAGTTGTGGCCTCATTTTGTCCAAAATGCCTCGGAGCGCTTTGAGGCCCGCTTGGTTTCGGTGAAGATTGAAAAGTCTCCAAGCGTGCTTTTGGCGGGCATGGATGGTTCGGTTCTGCCCATAGCCGTGGCTCATGGCGAAGGTTTCGCCGAGTTTGCCAATCCCTTGGCAGCCAAGCTTTGCAGCGATTCTGGCTTGGTGGGGATGCGCTATGTCGATAATTTTCATCAGGTCACTGAGCAATATCCATTGAATCCCAATGGGGCGCCTTTGGGAATTACCGGCTTGACTACCCGCGATGGTCGCGTTACCATTATGATGCCCCATCCCGAGCGAGTGTTCCGCACGGTCCAGCATAGCTGGCACCCCGAGCATTGGTCCGGCGAGGCTCCTTGGATGCGCATGTTCCGCAATGCCCGCAAATTCGTGGGATAGGTTAACCCATGATGGACCTGAGCCAGCTCGCCCTTGCGCAGATGGAGGTGATTCCCGGGCAACCGGAAAAAAACCTGCACACCGCCTTGCGCCTGTTGGAACAGGCCCGATCCCAGGGTTCCTCCCTGGTAGTCTTTCCCGAGCTCTGCCTCTCCGGGTATTTGATCGGGGATCTTTGGGAGGAACATTCCTTTGTCAAGGATTGCCTCGCAGCCGGCGAGGACTTGATTGCGGCAAGCCAGGGTCTCTGCGTCGTTTTTGGGAATGTGGGGACTGATCCCCGGGCATGCAATGAGGACGGCCGTTTGCGGCGCTACAATGCGGCCTGGTTGGCTACGGATGGGATGGTGATCCCCAACCTCCATGCGGGCCTGGATTTTATTCCTAAAACCCTCCTGCCCAATTACCGCGAGTTCGAGGAAACTCGTCATTTCTACGACCTGCGTCGCTTGGCCCTCGAGCGCAAAGTGCCTTTGGAATCCTTGTATGGGCCCCATGGCGTTAATTTGGCAGGCAAGCAAGTCTCCCTGGGAATTGTCCTTTGTGAGGACGGTTGGGGCGATGATTATGGCGTGCATCTGGTTCCCTGCCTGGTAGAGCAGGGTGCGGAGCTGGTCTTGAACCTGAGCGCATCCCCCTACACCCGCGGGAAAAATGAAAAGCGGGAACGGGTGTTCTCCAAGCTGGCTCAACAATGCAATGTCCCTGTTGGATATGTGAACTGCACGGGGTCCCAGAACAACGGAAAAACCTTCTTTGGCTTCGATGGTTCCTCGGCAATCTATGGGGGCGATGGCTGTGTTTTGGCCGCCAGTCCGCCTTGGAAAAATGGCTTGCTCACATCATCAACCAATCCTATCCAGAATGCAAACCTCGTAGAACCTAGTTCTCTCATCGCATCTCCCTGGGCATCGACCTCCGAATTTGTGCCCGAAGATCATGTCACCTTGCAGGAAGTCCTTCGTCGGTATTTGACCAGCGCATCCATTGCGCGGATTGTGATTGGCGTATCCGGAGGAATCGATTCCGCCGTAAGCGCCACCTTATTCGCCCATATTTGTGGACCCGAAAATGTCTTGCTGGTTTCCATGCCGAGTGAGTACAACACACAAACTACCAAAGACCTTTCCCAGCTGCTGGCGAAAAACCTGGGTTGTTATTTTGCCGAAGTTCCCATTGGGGATGCGGTCGCCCTGACCAAAACCCAAATTGATGGTTTGAAGGTCACCCGGGAGGGAGCGGAAGGATCACTCCAAGAAAAGACTTTGGCGTTATCGGCGTTTCACCTGGAAAATGTGCAGGCCCGGGATCGTAGTGCGCGCGTCCTTTCCGCACTGGCCAGTGCCTTTGGTGCCGTATTCCCCTGCAACGCGAACAAAGCAGAAACGACCGTGGGCTATTCTACCCTCTTTGGGGACCATGGCGGATTCTTGGCGCCCCTAGCCGATCTCTGGAAGGGCGAAATTTATGCTCTCGGGCGTCATTTAAACCAATCGGTATATGGCCGGGAAGTCATCCCCGAAGGGATTTTCCAGATCAAGCCCAGTGCCGAACTTTCCGCAGCACAGAATCCAGAAAAGGGCGGGGGAGATCCCATTCTTTATGGGTATCACGATCGCCTGTTCCATGCCTGGCAACAGAGCTGGAACCGTGCCAGTCCCGAAGAAATCCTGGCTTGGTATTCCAGTGGAGAGATTGAAGTGCGATTAAAATTATCGCGCCCCATTTCGGATTGGTTTCCGGCTACGGAAGCGTTTATCGAGGATTTGGAGCGATGGTGGAAGCTCTTCAAGGGAATGGGCGTGGTCAAGCGCGTGCAAGCGCCACCCATTGTGGCCCTAAGTCGCCGAGCCTTTGGATTTGATTACCGCGAAAGTATTTTGCAGCCCTATTTCAGCCGTGCCTATTTGGAGCTGAAGGTGAAGCTGCTGTCCGATTAATTTCTACTTTCTAAACGATTATTCAAACCACCAACCGAGGATTTCTGATGTCCAAATTGACCGAATCGAAAGAATGGAAGGCGCTCCAAGCCCACGCCAATCATGCCAAATGCTGGCACATGAAGGATCTCTTTGCCCAGGATCCCACGCGCGGTGAGACATTTGCTGCCGAAGCCTGTGGCATTTACCTAGACTACGCCAAAAATATTGCCTCCTCCGAAACCATGGACCTGTTGCAGCAGCTGGCCCGGGCCACCGGCGTTGAGACCATGCGCAAGGCCATGTTCACCGGCGAAAAGATCAATCACACCGAAGTTCGCTCCGTTCTGCACACCGCGCTCCGCAACCAGGGCAGCGCCCCGGTAATGGTCGATGGCAAAGACGTTATGCCCGGCATTCGCAAGGTGCTCGCCCAAATGGAAGTGTTCTGCGACAAGGTTCGCAGCGGCGCCTGGAAGGGTCACACCGGCAAGTCTGTCAAGTTTGTGGTGAATATTGGAATCGGCGGATCCGACTTGGGCCCCGTCATGGTGACCGAGGCCCTGCGCTCCTTTGCGGGCGAAGACGCTCCCGAAGTGCTGTTTGTTTCCAATGTGGATGGCACCCATATCGCCGAAACCCTCAAGAAGGTGAACCTCGAAGAGACCTTGTTTATTGTCGCTTCCAAGACCTTCACCACCCAAGAGACCATGACCAACGCCCTTTCCGCGAAGGACGCCGTGCTCAAGGCTTTCAAGGGTGACGCCTCCTCCATCGCCAAGCATTTCGTGGCTCTTTCCACCAATGCCAAGTCCGTATCGGCTTTCGGAATCGATACCGCCAACATGTTTGAGTTCTGGGACTGGGTGGGTGGACGCTATTCCATCTGGTCTGCCATCGGCCTTCCCATCGCTCTGCGCATAGGCTATGCCAACTACAAGAAGCTCCTGGAAGGCGCCTACGCTATGGATACTCATTTCCAGACGGCACCTAGCGAAAAGAATCTCCCCATTTTGCTCGCCCTGATGGGCGTGTGGTACAATAATTTCTTTGGCGCGGCGTCCTATGCCATGCTCCCTTACGATCAGTATTTGCACCGCTTGGCGGCTTATTTCCAGCAGGCTGACATGGAGTCCAACGGCAAGACCGTGGACCGTGAATGCAAACGCGTGGACTACGAGACAGGGCCAATCCTGTGGGGCGAGCCCGGCACCAACGGCCAGCACGCCTTTTACCAGCTGATCCATCAGGGCACCAAGCTGATTCCGTGCGACTTCATTGCACCAGCCAATAGCCTGAACAAAATCGGCGATCATCATCGCAAGCTGCTCTCGAACTTCTTTGCCCAGACCGAAGCCTTGCTCAACGGCAAGACCTTGGCCGAAGCCAAAGCCGAGCTGAAGGCCGCCGGCAAGTCCGAAACCGAAATTGAATTCCTCGCGCCACACAAAGTATTCGAAGGCAACCGTCCTACGAATTCCTTGATGGTCGATGTGTTCGATCCCTTTACTTTGGGCGCATTCCTGGCCATGTATGAGCACAAAATCTTTGTGCAAGGCGTGATTTGGAATGTCAATTCCTTCGACCAATGGGGCGTGGAGCTGGGCAAACAGCTCGCAGGAAAAATCCTCCCAGAACTCGAAGCGGGCGAGAAGGACGCAAGTGTTGAGCTAGATCATGATAGCTCTACCAACACCTTGATCCACCGCTACCTGAAGCTTCGCAAGTAAGGTTTAAAGGATATCGAGAATCAAGAAGCCCCGGTTAACCCCGGGGCATTTTTGCTGCCAATGCTTTGCCGAACTCGGTATTCAATTTGTGAGGCTTGGGCGTAACTCCAACTCGACCCAGGTCAAGGCGATCCGCATCATAGCAAGCTCCAATGGTGGGGTCCGAATTATGAATTTCGTCTGTGTGGTTGGCGAGGGCGTGATGCAGAATTTCAAATTGGATGTCGGTAATCGGCAAAAGCTTGCGAATGGACTTGGCATACTGTGCCGCCCGGAATCCATGTTCAGGGTCAATTCCGTCATTTTCGCGTTTGCAATCGTGCAACAATCCAAACAGCTCCACCACCTCGCGGTCTACTCCAGGAGTGTGGTCAGCGAGGGTATGTCCATTGGCGACGACCCGGTGCCAATGACTCTGGCCGTGGATGTGCCCATTCCAGCGAGGATTCTGTTTAAGAATGGTGAGAAGGGGCTCGAATTTATTCATGACCTGTCCCTAGCTCCAAGGTTAATGTATTGCAGTCAATATACATTTGAGAGGGTGGTATGATTCCAATCTAGTGGTTACAGGAGTTCACGAATCCTACCCCCTATGGGTTTATATAAATTTACCCCATGCAGGATTTTCCCCCTCCCCGAAGCTTCTCCATCCCACTTCTTGTTGCCATTCTGTGCCTGGCCCTTTTCGCCTGTCACCAGCCCGAGCGTTTTGTCGCAGAAGGGGTTACGGGCACGGATTCCTCGGCCACGACTTCCGTTGGCCTAGTGTCTCCCATCAATACGGGCATGCAGATTTGCAACCCAGCCATTTCGGGCGATACGGTCAACTTTCCCGGCAGCATGCTGTGGCTCGGATTTTCCGGTAAGCTGGTGGTCAAGGATCCGCCGGCTACTTATGGGACAACAAGTGCCATCCAGCATGACCGCCTGACCATTTCCCGGGAGGACAACTCCGTGGCCTGGTTTATTCTGAAAGATAGCGTCCCCGGAGTGCAATGCGAATTCCAGGACCCCGATTGGAGCGCGCATCCGGAATGGCTGGTAAGCATGGGCGCCAAGGCAGAACATGGCAACTGCGACAACGATGAGTTCATTTATTCGGGCTGGGTCATCCGTCCGAGCGACAACGCCCGCTTCCGCTTCAACCGCGATGGCCTGGATGGCATCAGCACCCCGCATGCCTGGTTTGCACCCGGCATGGCGGGCCCGGATTCGGGTCGGGTGGTGGACACTGCTCAGTACAATTCCGCGGGCCTAGCCACCCAAGCCAGCGTGGAAGATTATTTCGGCTCCACCCAGGTCAAATTCTCCTGGTCCAAGGCCGAGTCTGGTTACACGATTCATTACATCGATTATTCGGAAACATCCCCCCAGGACCGTATTCTTTCCAAGCCTGTCGGGCGTGAAACCTGGAAGGCCGAGAGTGGCATGATTTCTCCGGACGGCAAGTGGATTGCATACAACCTATACGAGCGGCAGGATTTGTTTGAATCCTATGTGCAGGAGCTCAAGATCGGGTCAGTCCCTGCCCTGATTTCCGCAACGGGAATGGATCCGCGCTGGTGGGTTTCTCCCACCGATCCCACCCGTATTTTTATCGTCTTTATGACGGTCCCAGCGACCAGTGGCTACTTGGTGCAACAGGATCTTTTGGATGCAGCAGTTTTGCAGTCCGGTTCTGCCGGGGCCACCTGGCTGCAAGAGATTAAGCTCTCGCCGGGCCTGCCTTCGTCGCTTGCGCTGGAGATCATTGGCGCACCTCGCAAGCTGGTGAATTTGCCCTTTCGGGGCGGACTTTCTCCGGATGGTCGCTTTTTGGCCACGGGCACCAACGATGGCTACATGATGGAGCTTTACTGATGAAATCATTCCTCATGAATTCCGCATTTGTGGCGTTGCTTGCTTTTGGGGCCTGGTGGATGATGGCGCCCCACGCGAAGTCGGCCTCCTCCTCGGATTTGATGGCCTGGGCAAATTCAGCCTCGCTCACCCCTTGGGCTTCCGTGGGTGGCTGTGGCGCGGGTGGTTCGGGCGGTGGCGGTGGTGACGGAATTCAATGGGTTGGGCAAGGTGTCTCCGGTGGTTTGGTGACTCTGGAAGTTTTGCCACGCTATGCGGCTGGCCAGAATTTTTCGAGCCTCACCATTCCTGTGCGGGCAAGCTTTAAGCCCATGTGGAACATGGATCTGGGCGTGTCCATTCCCTTTATGTCCAAATCAGGCGAAGTGCAATACCGCTCCAATCAATCCCCCAATGACCGGTCCACAGGCGGCACAGGAGATATGTCCTTTGATGCGACCATGAATTTGGGGCCATCCGCCCAATATGGCTTGACCATGGGTCTAGCGATTCCCACCGGCCAGTACGACATTGTGCGCGGTCCCGACGCCGCCCAGGAATTTTTACCGGGCTCCTTGCAGAAGGGAAGCGGTTTGTACGCCGCCAGTCTGGGTCTGTCCTACAGCCGTGATGTGGATGATGGAATCTGGATTTATAATCTCGGTTATTCCCATCCCTGGATTACGCGTTTCATGAACGGCAAGAACGCCCAGCTGGGCAAGTATTTAAAGGATTACCAGGGTCAAGATGACCGTCGCTTTTATTACGACTGGAAATTCTACGGAGAAAATGACTTGGGCGACTTTACTCCGCCTTCCCTTTCTTTTGCGACTCATTACGGATACCGTGGCGTGCCTGGAATGGTCCACAGTGTTGGATTTTCCTTCGGAGTTCCTCTTGGTGTCGCCTGGATCCGTTCGGAGAAGGTGGGGCTGTACGATCCGCGCCCCGACCCGGACCACAAGGCTTGGAGCGGTGCGCTGGTCTATGGTGCCGAATTTACCCGCGATGATTTTCCGGTGTTCATGGCGTTTAGCATTCCTCTGCACGACAAGGCCAATGCCCCCGGGAAAAATGAATACGACGAAACCCCCATGCGGGAGTGGAACGCTCCGGATTGGGGAGACGCCCTGCAGCAATGGGTCGTGGCCCTTGGTTTCAAAACCAGTTTTTGGTAGTTTTTGCATTGTCATTCCAGAAACAGGAATCCCTGGAATTTTTAAAAGGAAGTGTTATGCGTAATATCCTGCTCCGATTTTCTGCTCTTGCGTTGCTAAGCCTTGTTGCCTGTGCCGATGATACGGTCAAAACGGCAACATCCCTGACCAAGATTGATTGTGGTGTTCCCGCGAGCTGCTCTCCTACTGGCGATGCTCTCATCGAGATCACCTGCCCCACGGGTGGAGAAAAATTGTCGGCAGGAGATACCCTGGTAGTCCGCTGGCGTGCAACCGTGACTGACTTTAGTGGATTCCGCCCCCAAATTAGTTTGGATGGAGGCACCTCTTTCAAGGAATTGGCGGACTCCTCCGTATGGAGTGGACCGACCCCAACCTCTCAATGCCTTTCCTACCCCGTGGTCATCCAAGCCGACTCCCTGTTTATGCCAAATGCCAGCGACAATGCAAATGTGATGATCCGCATCCGGGATTATAGCGCTTCAAGTCCCACCATGCGTGCCACAACGCCCGCAATCACCATTCTTGCAGATTGACGGTTAGATGCAAGAACTCCCTTCGATGAATCCCACCCGGATCGCCATTGTGGGCTGTGGTGGTTTTGTCGGAGTGCATTTGGTCAAGCAAATGCTGGACCTTGGTTACCCGGTGGACGGATGGGATCTGGAGGATCGGCGCCTTGGTGAGCTGGTGGGGCACAAGGATTTTTGTTTCCATCATTCCGATTATTCTGCTCCGGAAACCATTGATGATATTTCAAAGAATCATTCCGTGGTCATTCATTTGGCGGCCCTCTGCAATCCGAGTCTCTACAATACGGAAGACCAACGGGTAATCCAAAGTAATTTCATTCTCCCAGCGCGACTGGCTGAGGCCTGCGCCAAAGAGGGCTCCTGGCTGGTGTATTTTTCCACCAGCGAAGTCTATGGGCGCACCGTTTCTGGCGTAGCCCGGGGCATGGGAATCGAGGTCGGCGAATCCAATGAATTGGACCTTTTGACGGAAGACTCTTCGCCACTGCTCCTAGGGGCAATCGGTTCGCGTCGCTGGAACTATGCCTGTGCCAAGCAGCTGATGGAACGGTATCTTTTGGCGCTAGAGGTTAGTTCCCAGTTGCAATGGACTGTGGTGCGCCCCTTTAATTTTCTAGGACCCGAAATGGACTTCATTCCCGGAGTCGATGGCGAGGGCGTGCCTCGCGTGATGGCTTGTTTCATGGATGCCCTTCTGCATGGCCGTTCCATGGAGCTTGTGGATGGTGGAGGTGCCCGCAGGTGCTTTACCTGGATTGGAGACGCCATCGATGGCATCATCAAAATTCTGGAAAATCCTCAGGCCTCCCGAGGCCAGTGTTTCAATATTGGCAATCCCAAAAATGAAACCGACATTTGTGGTCTCGCCGCGCGCATGGCAGGAATTTACACACAAATTACCGGAAGAGACCTGCCGAATCCCGTTTGGAAGAACGTGTCCGCAGAATCCTTCTATGGCCCGGGTTACCAGGACTCGGACCGTCGTCTGCCTAATGTGGGCAAGGCCCGCGCCTTGCTCGGCTGGGAACCTCGCATGACCCTTGACGACACCTTGCGTCTGACCATCGATTGGTTTGTCCAGCATTACCCTGTCTCTCATTGACCTGACAGGTATTTATGGTTTGTCACAGAATATTGCTGAATGGTGCGGTGATGCCCGTTCCGGGCATGACAAAAATCCGGTTATGACAAAAATCCGGTTATGACAAGAAGCCGGGCCCAACTACAACAAGCGTGTCATGGCCGGAACGGCCATCACCGCATCGCGCCCGGACAAAGCAGCAGCAAGCACCGGTGATGCCCGTTCCGGGCATGACAAAAATCCGGGCATGACAAAA
>CAIRAY010000139.1 GCA_903876665.1 uncultured Fibrobacterota bacterium
GGCACATATCCACTGTGTGGATGATATGCCGGTTTCGCCTCGGCGATTACCGGCACATATCCACTGTGTGGAAACAACCAAAGGTTGAAGTGGCCAAGCTTTGCATAGCTGCCAGTAACCGTAACTGGCAGCACATCGGCCGTTTCGGCCATGACAGGGTGTATTCATGCCCGGCACGGGGATGAATGAAAATGCCCTTTGCCAATTGTTTTAGACAGTAGTGAGTTCAACCTGTTTCAGTAATAGGGTTTTGTGCACCAGTGAATATGTTAATTTTACGGGATGAATTCTAATACCCTTAGACTGCCACTTCCTGACGATTTCCATATCCACCTTCGCCAGGATGCCGGGCTTGCGGGCTATGCCCAAGACGCGGCAAGCCAATTTGGGCGGGTGCTGGTGATGCCCAATATTTTGCCTCCAGTTACCGATCCTCAACAACTGATGGAATATCAGCGACAAATCGAAGCTGCGGCTCCTGGCCTGCAGGCTCTGATGACTTTTAAGCTCAATGCCAAATATTCTTCGCACGACCTGGTGGCGCTTAAAGCTGCGGGTGCGGTGGCGGGCAAATATTACCCGGCCGGAGTGACAACCAATTCCCAGGATGGCATTGGTGATTTTGAATCCGTGTTGCCCGTGGTGGCGGAAATGGAGCGCTTGGGTCTGGTACTTTGTTTGCATGGCGAAGAGCCCGGTGCGTTTTGCCTGGATCGCGAGAAAGAGTTCTTGAAGCATGTCCACGCCCTGGTTGCCAAATTTCCTCGCCTAAAAATTGTGCTCGAACATCTCTCGACCCGTGATGCGGTAGAGGCCGTGCAAGCCCTTCCTGCAACGGTTTCGGCGACGATTACGGTACACCACTTGTTGTTTACCCTGGATGATCTAATCGGTGATGGACTGATGCCCCACCATTTTTGCAAGCCCCTGCTGAAGCGTCCCGAAGACCGTGATGCCTTGCGTATGGCTGCGTTTTCGGGTAATCCCAAGTTTTTTCTGGGGACGGATAGCGCCCCCCATTTGCGGGGGAAAAAAGAATGCCCCTGTGGTGCGGCGGGGGTTTATTCCGCTCCGGTTGCAATTCCCTTGTTGGTGCAAATTTTTGAAGAGGCGAACGCCCTCGACAAGCTTGCCGATTATGTGGCGGGGTTCGGTGCGGACTTTTATGGAATTCCCCGAACCTCGCGGGAGCTTGTGCTGGAACGATCCGAATGGTTTGTTCCGATGGAAGTCCACGGGGTTGTGCCCTTAGCTGCGGGAAAAACCTTAGGCTGGACAATAAAAGTATAAACGGTACTTGAGCCACCGTGCCAAAGTCCACGACACATTTTGTCTATATGCTTCGTTGCAAAGGCGAGCGCATCTATACGGGTTACGCTACGGATGTGGAAGCCCGTTTTCGTAAACATTGCGAGGGAACTGCAGCTCATTTTACTCGGGCGTTTCCTCCGCTGGAATTTCTCTGTTCGATTCCTTGTTCCTCCCGTTCCGAAGGCCTGCGCCTAGAGGCTCGCATCAAAGGGAAAACGCGTACCGAAAAGTTGGATGTGATTCAGCAGAATATTTCCGGAATGTTTTGTGTGCAAGATTTCCTGGGTGACGGTTTATAATGTGGTCAATAGGAATGTGATGCAGCGGGTAATTCATGTCATGACCGAAACGGCCATCACCGCACCACGCCTGCCAGTGCTTCGCCCAGCACCGGTGATGCCCGTGCCGGGCATGACAAGATGCCGGGCATGATAGATAGCCGGCATGACTGCGGGGCATGTCGCTAAATTTTCAACGGTGTTCGTAATGAAAAATGCCCCCGCTTGCGCGGGGGGAGGAGGCTATTTCACTTCGATTTTACGATTGGCGGAGCCTGGCTTACGACTCATCTCCAGACGCAGGACTCCCCCTTCGAAATGGGCGTCCACCGAGTCCGGATCGATGTCGTCTGTGAGGCGGAAGGTGCGTTCGTATTTTCCAAAGGAACGCTCATTTAGGTAGTAGTCCGAGTCCTTTCTCTCCCGGGGCTTCTTTTCAGCAGTGAGGGTCAGGACGCCATCCTCAACACTGACCGCGATGTCGGGTTTTAGGACGCCGGGCAACTCCACTTCGAGAACGAGCTTTTTTTCTTCGTTGTATACGTCTACGCGAGGACTTATGCTTTCCCTAGCATTGAAGGGGTGCCCATTGAATACGGTTTCGAAAAGGCGATCCACCGCTGAGGTTGGAAAGCTTGGGCGATATAGTGCGAGGTTCATTTTGATCTCCTTTGGATTGGGTTGTTTCTATGACCTCCTTTCGCAAGGAGCGTGCCAAAAAGGATTGACTGGTTTTACCCGAATATTGAAGGATGTTGGGGAAATGGTGTCCAAATTTGAAGCGGGCTGTTCGAATAGAAAACGCACAAATGTTGCATTCTGATGGTCTTTTTGAGGAATTAAGGGTAAATTCCTAGATAAGGAGATATTATGTCCGAAGCCATTCCGTCCAACGAAGAAATCCTCAAAAATGTCACTCACCACGCCATGACTTCCAGTCAATTGCGGGATCATTTTGGCATCACCAAAAAATTCAAGCTCACCTTCAAGGCCGTACTTGCCGATTTGGTGGAACAAGGGGTGCTGGGGCGCAATGCCCAAAAACAATACGTCCCGGCCCAAGTCCAGAAGGGCTACAACCCTGATACTCCAGTCTATGATGGCAGCCCCGGTGCCCGCCGTCGCAAGCAGGAGCTGGTGCAGGATGATGGATCCAAGGTGCGCAAAGGAATTCTCCTGCAGGAAGGAGAGGAATGGGCCGTGCGCGATGCGTCCAACCAGAAAATCCATCGCCTTCCTAATCGCAAGGGCTTTACCGGCAAAGTTGGCCAAACCGTTGTCTTTGAGTTATACCCACACCCCAAGCATCGCTTTGAAATGCTTGCTAAGATTGTGGCGAATCTCGAAAGCTATGGGTCCTTCCAGGAAATTAAGGATGGGTTTCATCATAATTTCGATTTGCCCCCTGAGTTTCCGCCCGAGGTAGAGAGCGAAATTAAGCCCATGGGCGAGCCAACGGATTTGGACTTTAAGGGGCGCGTAGATCATCGTGATGTCCGCATTCTCTGCATTGATCCGCTGGGAGCTCGGGACCATGATGACGCCGTGAGCGTGGAACACCTGCCTGGTGGCGGGTTCCGGCTTGGCGTGCACATTGCCGATGTCAGCCACTATGTCAAGGAAGGTGGGCCTTTGGACAACGAGGCGGTGGAGCGAGCATTTACCCAGTACCTTCCTTGGTGCGCGGTCCCCATGCTTCCCGAAAAATTATCGGCGGAATTATGCTCCCTCAATGAGGGCGTGGACCGTTTAGCCTTCACTTGCATGATGCAACTGGATGCCGCAGCCAAAGTAAAGAGCTGGGAATTCTACCGCTCCGTGATCAATGTGACCCGTTCCGTGACCTATGAACAGGCCATGGAAATGTACGAGCAGAAAGACGAAGAAGTGATCGACATGGCCAAGGTGGCGCGCCTGCTCAAAGCCGACCGAAAAAAATCCGGCTTGCTTGAATTGAACAGCCCCGAATACAAAGTGGACTTTGATGAGAAAAAAGAGCCTTGTGGCGTAAGCCCGCGCTCCAGTGTAGAATCGAACAGCTGGATTGAAGAGTGCATGTTGATTGCCAATCAATGTTGCGCAAAAGAATTGGTCAAGCGAGGTCTACAAGGGATATTCCGTATCCATGAATCACCAGACCTGGCTGATATCATTGAGCTTGCCCAGGCGGAGCCTGAACTGGTCCGTGGCGCTCCCGTGGCCATCAAGGATTTGCCCCCTTCCAAACAGGGCGACACCAATCTGAGTCCCGATGTGTTCCGTCTTTACTTGTACATGGTGGAAAAGGCCGCTGGCATTGATCCGAAAATCTTCAAGATTCTGCGTTCGATGCAAAAAGCCCACTACGATTCGAATGCCTTTGGGCATTTTGCCTTGAACTGGCAGGATTATGCCCATTTTACCTCCCCAATCCGGCGCTATGCGGATTTGTGGTGCCATCGTGAACTGGCACGCACCGGTAAGGAAATCAAGGCCCAGCGTGGCCACGATGTGGTGGAAGTTTGCGAGCTGATCAGCGCGAACGAAATCAAGAATCAAAAGTGCGAGCGTACGGCACTCAAGGTTTGCGCGGCCTGGATCCTGCGTGAGCATGTGGGCGATATTTTCGAGGGAACCATCAATGGCATGGAAGAGTGGGGTCTGTTTGTGACCTTGAGCAATCCTCCCTGCGACGGACTTGTCCGTTTCCGTGATTTGCCCGGTGACGATTATTGGTTCTTCAACCGCGAGCGAGGCTGCATCGTGGGCCGCCGGTCCCGCAAAACCTTCTGGCGTGGCGACAAGGTGGAAGTGCAGGTTCTGCGCGTCAATCCGCCCAAGGGCGAAATCGATTTGGCGATCACCGCCAAGCTTGAAAGCTCCAAGCCCGCACGCGACAATGCCACAGGCGAAGAAAAAGGTTCAGACCGTTTGGCGCATCGCGACATTGGCAAGGCAGACATCCCCTGGGATGCCTTGAGCAAAAAGCCCCATCGCTCGCCCTGGGGAAATCCCCCCGAGCGTGGTGCCGGCGAAGGTCGGGCTGCAGCCCCTCATCGTTCCCCTTGGGGAGGCCCTGAGGGTGGTGCTGGTGGAGGCCGTGGCGTCCGTGCGTCCCGTGATGAAAAGCCCGCGCGTGGCGGTGCAGGCGGGGGACGGGGCCCGGGTCCGAAGCCAGGAGCAAAGACGGGTGGCAGTCGCGCGCCCAAGCCCGGTTGGGGCGAGGGGGTGCCGCCGAAGGTTGGGGGGTTTTCACCACCACCAAAAGCGTTGAAGCGCCGCGGCCGTTGATGACCGCCGTACTGCTTCGTTGCACCGACCCTCGCATAGAGTACTATGCGTCGGGCCGGCGACGCCTCGCATTCCAGCGGTCCTGAACGGCCGCGGGGGACGGGGGGATCCACTGCAGCCTTCGGCTGTTCGTGGAGGACGGGGGGAGATTGAAACTGGGAAAGGGCCTTTGCAGGGTCCTTTTTTGTTTGTGGATTGCTATTGGACGGGGGACGGGGGGAGCGCAGCATCCTTCGGATGTTCGCGGGACGGGGGACGGGGGGAACGCAGCATCCATCGGATGTTCGCGGGACGGGGGACGGGGGGAACGCTGCATCCTTCGGATGTTCGCGGGA
>CAIRAY010000140.1 GCA_903876665.1 uncultured Fibrobacterota bacterium
GAATTTCCGCTGCTCGAAGGCAAAGTGCCAAGGGACGATGACGATTGTCCTACAGAGGACAATTCATCTACCGATGAGGATGGATTCTCCAAGGTCCCCTCAGAGGAGGACGAGCTCAATTCCGCTTCCCAATCTATCCCCGCCGGATTGGTCCGGTCTACATCGGAGCAGGAGGAGAGGAAAAGGAGGAGGGCAAGGATAGGGAACGCCCGCAGCCAGACTACCTCTGGGCGGTTACCATTTAACGATACGCGAAGTTCCTCGTTAAAATTTTCCAATATACCGATCCTTGCTTTTTCGTTCTTCATGGGTCACTCAGTCCTTTAAGCACCGCACCGAGTTCCCGTCCGTTTGGAAATTACTGCTGCGGGCCAGACTCGCCCCAAGGTTCCCTATGTATCGACGCAAGGCATTGTTTCCATAGGAATAGGGTGTGGATGTCCACCAATAGGCGTAGTCGCCAAGAAGGCCGAAACCAGAACCGCCGCGGTAGCCACCGGGCAAGGCAGAAAAACCGTTATCATCGGTTCCTGCAATTCCGCCAGCCGTCCACAAGGCGCTACTCGACTTTAGCTTGGTTCCTGCCGTGGCGGTCCCACCTACTGCGGCTTCCAGGACATTCCACGCCGTGGTGTCGGGTAAATGCCAACCCATGGGACACACAGTCAAGGCTGTGGTGTAGTCGTACAATCTACCGTAGGTCGTGCAGTTGCTGGCAAGGGTATCGTAGCACCAGGAATTGCCACTCGTGGGCGTGTAATTCAAGTTCTGCGCCATCCAGACTTGGGTGCCGATGGTCACAGTTCTGTAGACGTTCTCGGTGCAGCTCAATGTTTTTGCCGTGGAATCGTAGGGACAAGTTTGTGTGTTGGAGGCAACCACCGAAGAAGACGATATCGCGCTCGAGGAGGATTGAACCACCGACGATGAGGATGCAGCAATAGCTCCCTTTAGACACCGGACCGAAAGGCCATTCGCTTGGGGATTGCCCCCGTTGTAACCTACACCGGCACTACCGACGCGCATCTGCCTTGAAACTGCATATTGGGCGGAACCAGGGGATCCGGTCCACCAAGCTCCAGACTCGCCAAGCCTTCCGAAAATGCCCATACGATCTCCCCCCGGAAGAGCGGAAAAACCCCACTCATCGGTTCCGTTGTTCGTAATCCAAAGGGAACTGCTGGCCCGAAGCTTTGTCCCTGCCACACTGGATCCGCCCCCAGCATTTTCCAAAGTAGCCCATTCAGCATCGGAAGGGAGGTGCCACCCCGTGGGGCAGACCGTCAATGCCGTATTCCAGTCATACAGGCGACCATAAATTGTGCAGTTGGATGGGAGATCATTGTAGCACCAGGAATTTCCGCTACTGGGTTCGTACTCAAGATTTTTCGCCATCCAGGTTTGGGTTCCAATAACCACCGTTGGATAACTCACGCTATCCCGGGTGTCAATAAATGTCGCACCGTAAATTATACCATGACTGGAGGATGAACTGGATTGCACCGAAAAACTGGATGCAACGGAGGATGAGCCGTCCATGGAGGAGGATTGATTCTGGGAGGCCCCCTCCGAGGAGGAGGAATTCATTTTTGCGTTCCAGTCAATCCCTGCGGGATTGGTCCGGTCCACATCGGAGCAGGAGAATAGGAGAAGAAGAAGGGCGCAGAGAGCAAGGCTAGTGGAACGATTTAAAGTCCTATAGCTAACATTCTCCACAATGCTATGTCCGTTCATCTCTTTCCAATTTTCCACTGTTGAGTTCCTTGGCTTTTCGCTTTTTTCAGAACGCACTCAATATTTCCAACACCGCACAGAGTGTCCGCCAGCCTGAGTGTAGCTAAAGTGGTATGTGTTGGCGCTGCTAAAGTCCATGTCCAAGTATAGCGCATTTGCACTCCCATCGGCTGTTGATGTCCACCAGACACCGTTGCTACCAAGGGCGACGAAACTCGAGCCATTGTAATAGCCACCTGGCAAGGCCGAAAAACCATAATCATCCGTTCCGTTACCGCTACTGTTCCACCCCGAGATTGCCTTGAGCTTGGTTCCTGCCGTGGCTGTTCCTCCCACCGAATCCTCAAGGGCAACCAATACCCCATCGCTGGGCAAATGCCAGCCCGTTGGGCACGCAGTCATGGCTGTGGAATAGTCGTATAGCCGCCCATATTTTTGACAGTTTTCCAAAGAATCGTTAAAGCATCGGGCAAAGGTTCCGGTAGATGAATAGTTGAGATTTTCAGCCATCCAGGTCTTTCCACCAATCGCCGCAGTTTTGTACATCAACCCATCGCGACAATCGGTAACCGTATTCACACCATCAATATTTATGCAGGTAGCAGACGAGGAAGAGGAAGACCCGACAATGGATGAAGATGTCCCTGCAACGGATGAACTTGACTGAGCGAGGCTCGATGATGATGCGACTACCGATGAGCTTGACGGCGCAAAGCTGGATGAGGAGGAGACTACAGAACTTGAACCCGCTCCCTTCACGCACCGCACGGATAATCCCCAGGCACCCGAATAGGATGCGCGGCCAAGACCTGCACTAGCCGAGTTCATGGTTCGCGCAAAAACGACAAGGTTATCTGGCGTGGCTGTCCACCAATATCCCATGCTACGAATATTGGCAAAGTTATTGACCACCTGCTCGAAGACACCCCCAGGGAGAGCGGAAAAACCATGGGCATCTTTTCCGTTATTTGTTACCCAAAGAGCATTATTGGCTTTGAGCTTCGTGCCAGCGACAGATACTCCGCCCACTTCGCCTTCCAAAGCGACCCAATCCGAATCGGAAGGGAGGCGCCATCCGGTGGGACAGGCCGTCATCGCTGCGTTCCAGTCGTACAATCGACCATAGTTTGCGCAGTTTGAAATCGAATCATTATTATAGCACCACGCATTTCCACTGACGGGCTTATAGTTCAGGTTTTTAGCCATCCAGGTCTGGGAACCAATGACCACCGTCGGGTAAGAGGCATTATCACGGATGTCGATCAAGTTAGCACCATAAATAATTGCAATACTGGAGGAGGAAGCAACCGGAGCCATGGAACTGGAATTCCCGCTGCTCGAAGGCAAAGTGCCAAGGGACGATGACGATTGTCCTACAGAGGACAATTCATCCACCGATGAGGATGGATTCTCCAAGGTCCCCTCAGACGACGAGGACGAACTCAATTCAGCTTCCCAATTAATCCACGCCGGATTCGCTCGGTCCACATCGGAGCAGGAGGAGAGGAAAAGGAGGAGCGCAAGGATCGTGAACGCACAAAGGACATCGGCAGGGAGTGTCATTCCCGGAAACTGAATTACCGGAGCTTTTTGCATCGCGCGAAGTTCATCGTTTAATTTTTCCACAATACAATCCATTGACTTTTCGTTCTTCTGGACACACTCAGTTCTTCAAGCACCGCACCGAGAACCCATAGATTTTACCGTCGTAGCTGTGGGTCACAATCGCGTTCCCGTTAAACATGTCCCGGTGGTACGCATTATTACCAAATGGCGTAGCTGTCCACCAGAGGCCGTAATTGCCAACATTACCGAATGTGGTACCGTAGTAGAATCCACCAGGCAAAGCGGAAAACCCGTAATTGTCGGTTCCGTTACCGCTACTGTTCCAACCCGATTTGGCCTTAAGCATTGTTCCTGCAACCGTCGCTCCACCCACCGCGGATTCCAAAACGCTCCACGCCGTGGTGTCGGGCAAATGCCAACCCGTAGGGCATGACGTCATTGCTGTTGCATAATCATACATTCGCCCATATTGATTACAGGTTATGGAGTCGTTATAGCACTTTGAGGTGCCGGTTGCCGGTGTGTAATTCAAGTTCTGTGCCATCCAGGTCTGGGTGCCGATTACGACCGTCTGGTAGGTTTTGGAATCACGGATGTCCGTTAAAATGCCATAAGAAATGCTTGACGAGGACGAGGTCGCGGCAACCGACGAGCTAGACGCCACAACCGAGGACGAAACAGGACTAGCCGAGGACGAAGACCCAGAAATCGACGAGGAGACTACTGTCGAGGAGGATATTGCGATCGAAGAGGAGGATGCGACAACCGAAGAACTAGACGCAGTAACAGACGACGACAGAGCTACAGATGAGCTTGATGCCACTACAGTAGATGATGATGGACTCATCGACGACGAAGACGCAACCACCGATGAGCTTGACTGTGCAACGCTTGATGAGGAGGAGACTACTGAGCTTGAAGCCGCTCCCTTCACGCACCGCACGGATAATCCCCAAGCGCCCGAATAGGTATTGCGACCAAGACCAGCACTAGCCGAGTTCATTGTTCGCGCATAAACATAAAGGTTATTTGGTGTAGCTGTCCACCAATATCCCATGCCACGAATACTGGAAAAGTTATTTACAACCTGCTCAAAGACTCCCCCAGGGAGAGCGGAAAAACCATAGGCATCCGTTCCGGTGTTGGTTGTCCAAAGAGAATTGTTGGCTTTGAGCCCCTTCCCTGCGGATCCTCCTACAAAAGATTCCAAGGCGACCCAATCCGAATCGGAAGGGAGGCGCCATCCAGTGGGGCAGGCCGTCATCGCTGCGTTCCAGTCGTACAATCGGCCATAGTTTGCGCAGTTTGAAATCGAATCATTATTATAGCACCAAGCATTTCCGCTAGTGGGTTTATAGTTCAGGTTTTTGGCCATCCAAGTCTGGGTACCAATGACCACCGTCGGGTAAGAGGAATTATCACGGATGTCGATCAAGGTCGCACCATAAATAATCGCATTACTGGAAGAGGAAACAGCAGCAACAATGGAACTGGAATTTCCGCTGCTCGAAGGCAAAATGCCTAGGGACGATGACGATTGTCCTACAGAGGACAATTCATCCACCGATGAGGATGGATTCTCCAAGGTCCCCTCAGAGGAGGACGAGCTCAATTCCGCTTCCCAATCTATCCCCGCCGGATTGGTCCGGTCTACATCGGAGCAGGAAGTAAGGAGGAAGGCAAATACACCCACCACAAAAATCAGGAAAAAGAGGTGTAGAATCGCCTTCATCGCATTATTTCCCTTCGGGCAAGAACCACAGGATGGCTCCCACAACGAAAGCGCCAATGGAAACTCCTTTTCCCGCTAAGCGTCCGGTCTTCGCCAATTCAAGGTTGTCCCAAGCGGCCTCGGTTTCCTTTTGGTTGCCTGCATCAAAAGCCAGGTCATAGTCCTTAGCATACCCTACGGCCTTGGAATCGAAATAGTAACCACCACCGGCACCCAAAAGCGCGGATCCCCAAAGCGCAATGGCGATTTTTCGTTTCAGCGACATCGAAGTCTTCTGGACCTTGGGCACAGGGGCCACCTTTGGCTCAGCGGCCGCCAGCGCAGCTGTCTGGGAAGGAGTAGCCAAGGAAGATGCAAAGGTTTCGGGAGGAAGCGTAACAGGTGCGACGACGGCAGGGGTGGCCACGGGTTCCTCGATCACAGGGGCACCTCCGAAAACTGCATTAACCAGCTTTTGGGCTCCCTGGGAGCAGATGAACTTATAAACTTGGTACAGGTCGCCTTCCTTGGAAACCTCCACCGTCTGGACGATCTGGCCCGAGGCCACATCAATGTAATCGATGCGGAAGGCATATTCGGGACCGAATTTTACGATGTTGCCCGCAACGATGTTGTCCACACCCAGAAGCTGCCCCATCTGCACTTGGCACTCGCTTGAGTTGCATGCGCCAGATTGCTGGAACCCCTGTTCCTTAAGGATGAAATCCATTTTGCCACGGTCCAACAAAGTGAAGGCCTTGGTGGCAAGGAGCTCACCAGAAAACTTACCGGTAATAAAATTCAACTGCTCCGGGGTCATGTTCTTGTCGCCCACAAAGGGGATCACCGCAATGTTGGGGCGAGTTGCCTTGGGAGTGGTAGTGGGCGGAGCTGGTGGCGCTGGTGGCGCGACAGACAAGGAAGCTGAGACAGCCTGTGCGGAGTCCACAGGAACTCCTTCCGCATACAAATTCAGCGAAAGGCCCAAGACCATCATAATTAAAACCAACTTAGCGTTCACAATATCTCCTGTGGAATAATGACGAAAAAGACAAAAAAAATTGTGCGAAACATAGAAAAGAATCTAAACGCTCCCACTTTGCGAAAATGGGAAAATGACATCAGTCCAAGGCGGCCTTGGCCAATTGGTCCACCAGTTCGTTCCAAGGATCTCCGGAATGCGCCACAATCTTCTCAAAACGACTGTCCCCAAGAATCGGAATCACAGACTCCTGATACCTCTTGGCAATTTCACTGTTGGCTTTCCACTCCCGCAACGCCCAATGGGCAAGCCCCTCGTAATCGTGGCAAATGGTGGCAGCCTTTCCTTGCGCAAATAGCCATTCGATGGCGCGGACTGCAGCCTCACATTCGCCATCAATATTTCGGGAAAGGGCAGGCTCGTGAGTTTTTCCGGAACCGCGGGCGACTTCTCTGCCAGCTTCTATGGCAACCCAGGCCCAACCCGCCTCTGCTTTACCCGGACGGAAGGATCCATCCACATACACGCGGAGTCCCGGAGGGGGGGCTTGCGGAGGTGCTGAAATGCCAGACCACAATTCGGCCTCAGCGCGGGTAGAAAAGCTTTTAAAAAGGGCACCGGCCTTCCCGTGCACAGCGCGCTCGCACTCTGTCCAAGTGGTAAAAACCCTTGCAGGAAGAGGCATGCGGACTGCGTAGAATTTAGGCTTGACCATTAGCGCGCAAACTTAGAAACTACTGGCACTCGTCGTACCAACCGATTTCGTAAAGATTGAGGGTTGCTGGAACAGCCGGCGACGGAGCCTTGATTTCAACATGATCAAAGTTCATCGCATAGTAAGCCTGATCACCTGGCTGGGGGCGAGTCTCCCAGGAGGGCATGTAAAACTCACTGAACAACATCCGCACCGTGGTTTTTGTGGCTGCAATGGGTAAAGCATAGGAATATTCAGCATTTAGTCCCGAAGACACATCGAGGCCTATTTTCCAATTCTTCGCCGTTTGGTAGGTAAAGCAGAAACCCAAATGGGAAGATATATCTGTGTTTCCCGCAGGCCACCTAAAACCCCACCCCGCCCAGTCTGAAGAACTTTGACAGGGGATTGCGCAGGAAAAAGCCAGAGACACGAATTGATTGGCGTTGGTTGCCACATTGGCATCGAATTCACCTTCCAACGGCGAAACCGTAGTGGTAACTGCAGCATCAGGATTTAGGTAGGTCCACCACATAATTCCTGATGAGCCATTAGGAGTCCAAATAGAACCCGGGGTGTAAACGGTATCCGTCGGGGGAATAATTACGCTCACACTTGAGCTAGAAGAAAGCCCTAGGGTGGTGCTGGAATTTGCACTGCTGGTGCTTATGCTACTTGTGTTAGCATCGCTGGACCCTGCTCCAGGGTTTCGGTGAGTCGCATTATAGTCACTCGGACTCATGATGTCATGAGTGGCCTGATCGGGTGTAGCTGTATCAATCGTGGTACAACCCGTGAAAAAATTGATAACCAGAGGAAGGACGAAATAAATTTTTTGCATGACCATTTCTCCCAATGAATCAGAAGCGAACTTGAACAGCCATAAAACCAGGCAGAGCAAATGCGCTCACCCGCGAAGTGACCACTGGGCCGGTCCCGCTTGGCCATAACAAAAGAGCGCCGCTCACAGCGGCAGAAAATCCACCGAAGCCGTAGCAGATGTTGCGGTATAGGGCAAACGCCTTGGCCTTGTTTTTATTGTCCGTATAATCCCGCCAAAGTAAATCAGCTGTGGAGCTATTGAAGGTTGCGAGACCATAATTGTCCGCGATATAGGTATCGTAGGAAGCTTGGTTTGCGTTCCGGTCGATCTGGCGCAGTCGGGCCTGTTCATTAAAAAAGGCACCGGAACCAAATGACAGAAGACTCACGCCCGCGCCAATGGACCCGACCACAGTCTGCCAAGCCCAGGGTTTGGAGACTGACGGGGCCGGGGTTGCCACCGCAAGCTTGGCCTGAGTTGCTGCAGGTGCTACAGAGGAGGAAAATTCCGGCTCTCCGTTGGATCGGAATAGTTTCGTTGATTCCGGGATTGTCTCGGCAATGTCTGGAGAAGCACCAGGAAGGGTGATTCCCAAAACCGCTTCCACCAGCTTGTTGGCGCCCTGGGAACAAATGGATTTGTACACCTGAAAAAGATCGCCGCTTTTGGAAATCTCAACGGTATTGACAATTTGCCCTGAGGTCACATCGATAAACTCGATATGAAAAGCGTATTCCGGTCCAAACTTGACAATGTTGCCCGCAACGATGTTGTCCACTCCCAACAGTTGTCCCATTTGTACCTTGCATTCGCTGGAGTTGCAAGCGCCGGACTGCTGAAATCCCTGCTCTCTGAGAAGAAAATCCATTTTCCCGCGATCTAGAACGGTAAAGGCCCCGGTTTTTAATAGTTCGGCGGCGAATTTTCCCGTGATGAAACTCAGCTGCTCTGGGGTCACATTGGAATCCCCCACGAAGGGAATCACCGCAATATTCAGGCGCTTGGCTGGGGGAACGATGGAAGGGCTGAGCGAAGGGGTTTGCGCGAATAAATTCACAACCAAGCCTAGGCTGAAAACTAAAACAAACACCCTCAAATTCACAACACCTCCAAGGCGCACCAGTAGCTTTGGCCATTTTATTTTGGCCTAATATAGCTTTTCGCCAGGAGGGCACCTCTAAAAATTCTTGATTTTGCGTGATCTTCTTGGGCTTTTCATGAATATCGTGAATTTATTGCAATTTATTGCGAGTCCCCTTTCCCATTCCGGTGGATTTTAGCCCCACCGGGGGCTCTCTGCGGCTCTTACGCCGCCTTCGGACGCTGTCCACCCATTGAAGCGATGCGATCCATGTTATAGACAAGATTTGCTAATCCAATTCTCATTGATGCCCTCGCTATTCCAATGCATCTAATCGTATCAGACTTAAATTGCTTCATGCGTCCAAATACATGTTCAACGCGAACTCGAGTTGATGACTTTATCGAATTGCGCTTTAATTGTTTATCGCTGAGTTTTCCTGAGCGATTTCCTTTCTCATGAATCTTGCTTTTTAGTTCTGCATCTACGAGTAGTTTTTCATGTTCATTCGATCGATAAGCACTATCGCCATATACAGATTTATTTGAATTCTTTTTAAATGTTCCAGCCATTTCTGGAAATGCTTGACTATCGTGAACACTTGCTGGAGTCACTGTGTAACATCGAATAAGCTTACGTTTGGCATCAACGCACACATTGTTCTTATATCCAAAATGAGTTTCGTTGTTTTTCTTAGTCCACCGTGCATCCGTGTCTTTTTGCCTGAGCTTTGCGTCACTCCAATCTTCTGGGATGCAGCCATTTTTTATCTGTTCATTTTCATCATGGCTGTTTCTTTGCTTTGGCGCATCAACGAATGTTGCGTCCACAATTGATCCTTTCTTTGCGGAAAATCCTGCTTTATCCATTTCACTTGAAAATTTACGGAATATTCGTTTGACGCCTTCATTACTAAGGCGCTCCTTAAATAACCAGATCGTTTTTTCATCAGGAATATCAGATTCGGCTTTAATGCCAAGAAAGCGCTTGAAAGTGTAGCGGTCAAGGATCTGAAATTCTGTCTGAGCATCAGAAAGCCCATAAAGGCTTTGAAGAATAATCAATTTCAACATTAGAAGTACATCGTAAGGAGGTCGCCCAGCATTGGACTTGCGATCTCTCTTTAGTCTGCGATCAAGAATGGGACGAAATAATGACCAGTCAATAACTTTGTCCAGTTTTTCCAAAGGGTCTTTATGCTTTGCGAGAGTTTCAAGATAATCGGAATGATCGAAAAGACTGATCTGACCCATAGAAATAGCCTCGTTTTATCGGTTCGAGGTAAATTTAGGTAATGTTGTGTGTAATCAAAGGCTTTTCAGGCAATATTTAGAGGTGCCCAGGAGCCTAAAGGGCAACCACTATTTCGCCAGCGGGGACCAAAGGGTAACCCGGTTGCGGCCATTCTTTTTGGAGGCATACATGGCTTGGTCCGCCATCTCGATCAAATCCTTTTTGACCGTTCCATCCAAGGGGAAGCAGGAGGCGCCGATCGAAACGGTTACCCGAAGAATCGTCCCTTCGATTTCAAGCTCGACCGCCTGAACCGCTGTGCGCACCCGCTCTGCGGCCTGAAAGAGCTGCGCCGGATCCGTATCGAGGATCACGGTAAATTCCTCGCCGCCATAGCGCGCCACAAAGTCGTTCGGCCGAATGGTGCGGGCGACCGCCGCAGCCACCAATTGCAGCACTTTGTCACCCACAGGATGCCCATAGGTGTCGTTAAACTTTTTGAAGTGATCGATGTCCATGAGAAGGACGGCGAAAGGACGGCGCTCCTTGGTGCATTTGGCGAGCACTTTGTCCAAGGTGTCCTGGAAATTGCGGTGATTGGGGATTTTGGTGAGTCCATCCAAAGTCGCCTGCTTTTCGAGCTTGGTAAAAAGCTGAGCGCGGGTAAGCGCGGAAGAAGCATTGGCCAAAATGGTCTGCAACAAAACGATTGTGCGCTTTTGGAAGGTTCCGGACTTATTGGTTTCCAAGCCGATTACAGCCGCAACATTCCCATGCTCATCCAACAAGGGAGCAATCATGACTTCGGAAGGCGAAAATTCCGGCTTTTCTTCCTTGCGGAAGCGGAAGCGGTTTTCCCGGATCACATCGGTTTCAAGATATTCAATTTTATTGATGAAGGCCATGCCGTATAGACAGAATGGATCATCGAGGTTGAACAGTTGCCCCTCTTCCACATCGCCCATATCCCCGGAAACCTTGAGAATGCGACCTTGACCAGTCTCAGCACAAAAATCACAGACGATAAGCCGGTCTGCATCAAAAACGCGACGAAGGTTTTCAATCAGTACGCCAATCACGCCACGGGTGTAGTTTTCGGCCGCAAGAAGTTTGGAAATCTGGTATACGACCTCGTTCTGGCTGGCGGTAGACTCCAGGAGTTTTCGCATTCTGGCATTACTGATGAGTTTAGATGCAATCACCGAGAATCGGTTAATCAATTCCTTGTCCGAATCTTCAAAAGCCCGCAGAGCCTGGCTATCCACCACGAGAAGCCCCATGACCTTACGGGTCTCTTCATCGACAATGCGCGACACCAGCAGGGAATTGACTTCTTCAAGTTTGGAATAGTATTCCACTTTATCGCCATAGGCTTTTAAATTTCCGGTCATGAATCCGGTTGATTCCGTAATGGCCTTGCCCACCATGCCCGATCCTGGATACACCAGGACATTGTCCTTCATGAAATTGCTCTTGGTAAATTTGGCATTGATCACAAAAGTATGACCTTCGTCCAAGGAGAGCAGGCCTAGCGCCGAATTGGCCTTGAAATTCTTGCTCATGAAAAACACGATGGACTCCAAAATCCCCCGCAAATCGGAATTTTGCTGGGCATTCTGAACCATGGCCGCATCCATTTGGGGAATCTGTACCGTTCCTGCAGTTCCGAAACTGGCCGTTGTGAGCGAAACAGGGGGGGGCTGAACCGGAGCGACAGGGGCAGCGGGTGATTGATCCAGTGAATCCGCTTTTTTATGCAAGGAACTGGAAGCCGGCAAACTGCGAAATGCCGTCGGGACGCGGGTGGTTTTGACGCGCGTCATCATCAGCGCCAGAACGGGCAACATCCAGACAATGGAGACATAATTCTGGAAAAAATGGGGCCAGTCAAAAATAACGGGATCAATTCCCCCCGGAATTTTAGGAACCGGGTTAATTTGCAGTTTGTAAATGTTGATCCACTGAAATGTTTCCGGAACCAGCGCCAGGATCGAAATTACCAAGGCCTTCCCCCAACGGGAACCCGAAGAACCCCACAAAACAGGGATCAAATAGAATACGATATTGCTCGGAGAGAGCAACAAACCCGAAATGGAGCTAAACAAAAAGGCCGACCCGGCGAAGGCCATCAGCCCGCCCATGCTGACTTTGCCTAAACGATTTCGCAACAGGAAAAGCGAAATCAGCCACAGAAAGGCAAACTGAACCACCACGCAGGCAACAACTAAGGGCATACCCTGGATCGGCAACGGAAGCGGGGAGAGCAGATAAATGGTTCCGCCCAGGGTGGCAAGCCCCCACAAAAGCACCCCGATGAGCAGCTTCAATTTGTCGATTGACCGAGGATCTGTTTTTTTTCCCATTCCAATTCCCATCAAATTCTTCCGAATATTAATAAAAACATATATTTCTATACGGGTTCCACTTTAATTTTTTGTGCCCGAGCAGCCCTTGAATACTTCTCTTTTGTTCGCCGACAAGTTCCAATATTGGTTTTTCCGGTTCCTGACCGAGCAAAGGATCCGGAGCTTTTTCGTGCGTCGGTCTGGGTCCGAAAGCGGGGCATTCCATTACGCACAAAACCTGTCCAAAAACCCCCGCAGAGTCATTTTTGTCCCAACCGATCTTTCTTACCTTGCCGTCCACATGCCACTTCTTCATGAGCTGGCACAAAAATCCGTTTCCAACAGTCTTATACTACTTTGCGAAGAAGATTTCCACCCTCTTTTTAAAGTTCTAGGCCTCGAGAAGCACTGCCTGTTCGTCCGTTTTTCGACCATGCGCTTCGGTGATCCCGCTTTTCAGACCATCGAAAGCCAGCTTCGCTCCCACAAATCCGAAGTCAGCGTCATGCTCGACCCCAAGCCTTCCCTTCTGATGCTTTACCTAGCCCGGGCCTGTGGCTCCACCTACCGGGTGGGCGCGAATGTGGCCTCCGACTACCCCTTCCTGAACATCAGCTTCAGCAAAAGCCAGGGGGCGTCTCCGTACTCTTTCCGAACCTCCCTCGAAACGATCTTCCAAGTTACGCATGACGCCCACCCCCATCCCTTGGCCCACAATCCGGCCCAGCTCTCTTCGCGCAATGTCTTTTTGCTCAACCTGGAGCCCTCGGTAAGTGGCAAAGACTGGTATGCGGAGGAGCTCACCGGACTTTTGCAACGTCTCGATCCGCATTTCCGCCTGCTGGCACTGGTCCCGGACCAAAAATTGCTGGACCGCTTTGCCCCGCTCCTGGACCGTCTGGCCATTCGCACGGCCCCCATCGCTTCATCCTACACCGCCTTTTTGGACCTGCTACGCCAGTACAAAGGCCTGGTCACCCTGAATTCAGCCCACGCCCAGCTGGCTATGAATGTTTCAAAAATTCCGACGCTCCTCATTTCCGAGCCGGAGCTCACCAACTGGATCCCCCAGGACTGCACAAGCGTTCATACGCTGGAACGGGGCAAAGCCCTTCCCGCCAATCCCTTCGCGTCCATCGCCGGCTAGAGGGTCACGTCAGTCTGGGGAATTCTCTTGGGAATGACCAGGTTAACTCCACCCAGGATTGTAATTCGCATTTTTCCCAGGAATTCCGAGTTTGCCCACCTCCCAAAACCGGCTGTCAGCAGAATGTGGAGGTTACCAGCAGCTCAAAATGGATTGGAGGTGGAGTCAAACGAGTAATTCCCATTCTCTTTATATTCCTTTTTGACAACGCTTTAGGTATATTCCCTTTATGATCCAAGTTCAGCCAGATGCCCTGGTTCCGGGGCAACGCATTTTCCGGTCCTCAAAGATCGGAACGGCGGACTTGCATTCCCACACCTCCCTTTCGGATGGAATTCTCAGCGTCGAAGCCTTGATCCGCCTGGCGGCCCGCAAAGGAATTGGCTGCCTTGCGATTACGGATCACGACAATTTGGACTCCTGGATTCAAGGCCACAAACTTGCCGAGAGCCTAGGGATCGAACTCATCCCCGGAATTGAGCTGAGCTCCGTCCATCAGGGCAAAGACATCCACATTCTTGGCTACTTTTTTGACACCACCAATTTGGCCATGAACTTGGAACTTGAAGAACAAACCAAGCTCCGGCACACTCGTGTCAAAGCCATTATCAAAAAGCTGAATGCGCTCGGAATGGAACTCACCTACGAGAAGGTCCTCTCCTTCTGCAAGGGTCCCGTAATTGGCCGGCCACATATCGCCATGGCCATGGTGGCCGAAGAATATGTCTCCAATTTCGCCGAGGCCTTCCACAAATATTTGGCCGAAGACGCCCTCGCTTACGTCGAAAAAAAAGGCATCAGCCCCCAGCAGGCCATCCGCATGATCGAAAATGCCGGAGGCATCGCCGCCCTGGCGCACCCCATGAAAACCAATGCGGACCACATTCTCGAGCCCCTGGTCGAGGCCGGTCTCAAAGGCATTGAAATTTACTGCCCGGGCCAAAAGGGTTCCGCTGGCCGCAAATACCGCGACTTCGCCCTCAAGCACAACCTGGTCGGCACGGGTGGTTCCGACTTCCACACCGAAGGCGCCGCCGTCGGTCTGGGCTCTCTCAAAATGCCCTACAGCGTCGTCGAAGCGCTCAAAGAACGCCGCGAAAAATCACACGCGGAATGGTTCTAAACTTCACTTTTTCTTGATTTCTCCATCCTTGTCGATGACGAGGGGAGCGTCGGGCACATCGGCCTGGGTCAAGGAAATGATTTCATGCAGAACGGCCTCGCTCGAATCCAAAACGGGACCGCCCTCGCCCAGCTGTTTGGTGGATACAATACTACCGGACTGGAATTCGCCTTTTTTGTTCAAAAACACCTTGATGATGGGCGCCAGACCCGCATTGCCCTTAAGATTGAAGCGCCCATAGGTGGCAAAATTTCCTAAGCTATAGGCAATGAAGCGGCCCTTATAGAGATCGATGGCACGAGTCACATGGGGGCCATGGCCAAACACCACATCGGCACCCGCATCGATGACGGCACGGGCAAAGTGGTAGGGGTCGCCCCGGTTCTCTCCCAAAAAGATTTCGTCGCTTTTAGTGATGTGCGTACGTTTGGCGCCCTCGGCTCCACCATGGAAGGACACAATCACAATGTCGCTCAGGGAGTCAAGATGCTTCACAATGCTTGCCGCATTTTTCAGATCATTGATATCCGAGGTGCCACTATTGGGTGAGAAAGCACAGAAGCCGTAGGTGATGCCGTTCTTTTTGAAAATCGTGTAAGGCTGCTCCAGAGGGCCTGCATACTCAATCCCAACCTCTTTCAAAATCCTCCAGGTACTTTGTTTGCCAGGAGGACCAAAATCACCCGCGTGATTGTTGGCCAAATTGACGACATCGAACCCATTCTCCTGGAAATAATTGGCGTAGTGGTCCGGGCTCTTGAATACATAACAGTTCAGCGAGTCCTGGCACCTTTTGGCGGTGCCCGGGCCAGTCATGATCGCGCCTTCCATATTGCCGAAAGTGATATCGGCATTGGTGAGGATGTCTTTTACTGGAGTCAAAAGGTCTTTGCCATCATTGGGAGGCAAATAGCTTGCGGAGGGGAAATTAGTACCCAACATCATGTCACCGACTCCGATAATGGATATTTTGGCCTCCTCCAGAGCAGGAAGCCGCCCTGCAAACAAAAAGCGATGCAGATAGTAATCGGAGGCTTGATAGTCTTCAATGAGGATGCCGCGCGAACAGCTGTGGAGCATGGAAATGGTACCCGCATTGATTCCGATCACTAGGCTTGCGTGCCCAACGTCCGGGCTATTGGAGTCGCTCCCTTTGAAAAACAAAAAATCGCCTTTGCGAACATCGTTTAGACCAATTGGGTTGACTTGCTTCGCGATCAGCTCGGATGAACGGGCCAAGACATGGTTGAACTTGCCAAAAACTTCACCCAGAAATCCACTACAGTCCATAGTGCGATTCGTGGGCCCCTTGGACTTGTACGCCTTACCCACGAAGGTTTTGCCGAACTCGATGATGGAATCAACGACTTGCACCCGCGTCCCTAAAGCAGAGTCAATCGGACTGGCTTTTGGCGCAGTGACCGTGGCACAGCAAATGGCAATGAGGATTGCAAACAAATTCGCAGATCGATTCATGTCATAACTCCTTTGGAAATTCGGCCAAACCAAAAACGGATAAAAATTACCCGCTTCGTTTTGGAAATAGTAACAAAAGAATCGACGAGCGCTGGATCAATCGCCTACTGGATATTTATCCGTTTTAAACCTTGGGGTGAGATTGGTGCAGGCCACATTCTTGGGAGCATCATAGCCCACCCCGTATGCCGCTTCAGCAAAGTACATACGCCAAATCGTCCCGACCGGGCAAGCACCGATGGATTCTTTTAGAATTACACTGATATCGCCAGCATTCGAGGTAATCCGCAAGATTTCATCTTGGTATTCATTGTCGGAAATTCGGTTGCCGGGAGGAGTGAATTTGATCGCTTGCCAGGAGGAAAATCCACCCATGTTGTCGTAATTATTTTCTCCCGCTTGCTGATATTTTTTGAGGATGGACTCAATCTTGGGACCAACCTCTTTGAGGGCTTTGCCCTTGGCGAGAATCCTCTGTTCTTCGGCCTTGGCTTTTATGAAGTATTCGCCCGGGGTATCCTTGCTACGGAAAAGTTGCAGGGTATCAATTTTGAGAAGTTCTTTGGAAACAATTACGACAGTGAATTCCTGTCCTTGTTGATTTGCAAATAGAATATTGCCATTATCCATTTTCCAGGTACAGGGATTCTGAGTCCCCATAACGCATTTGCCATCGGCTTCAAAAATCAGGGCTGCGCTGGATTTGTCCTTGGATGTGTAAACGCCATAGAAGTCCTGTTCCGACTGGCATGACGTGATGACCAGGGTGCTGGTCAAGGTGGCACAAAGCACCAAGGCTTTGCATGCGAAACCCCAGGATGCGCGAACGAGGTGTTTTTGATTGCTGCTCATGTGAATCTCCTTTGGCTATTTGCCGGTGAAACAGGAAATTATACAAAAAATCTCCACATTGCATCCATCCCTCAAAATTCTCGATATAAAGCATCCCGTTCTACGGGTTCCAGCCCTTCTTCCAGGATTAAATTGCGCATGGCCAGGACGCTAAGGCCTTGACCGGATTCGGAGCCAGCGGCCTGGGTGATTTTTTCTTCGATGATGGTGCCATCCAGGTCGCTTGCGCCAGCGTGCAAGGCCCGGCGGGCAACATCGAGTCCGAGCTGGACCCAATACGCTTTGATGTGTTGGATGTTATCCAAAAAGATGCGGGCCACGGCAATGGTACGAATGCGGTCTTCCTCAGAGGTTTTTGTCCCCACCCGTCGACCCAGGGAATTGTTGTCGGGGTGAAATACCAGGGGAATAAAGGCAAAGAAGCCCGGAGCCTCATCCTCAAGGGCGCGCAACCAGGCCATGTGCCCGACCCGGTGTTCAAAGGATTCGATGTGGCCAAAAAGCATGGTGGCATTGCTCGGGATTCCCAATTTGTGGGCAACCCGGTGCACTTCGATCCACTCCTCGCCGGTCTCCTTGGAACCGCAAATTTCTTCGCGAATTCCGGGTAGCAGAATTTCCGCTCCGCCACCCGGCAATGCCTCAAGCCCAGCATCCTTTAGCTCCATCAAGATGCTCTCTACCGTCCGGTTTCCCAATTTGGCAAAATACTGAATCTCGACCGCAGTAAAAGCCTTGATGCAAACCGCAGGGAATTCATTTCGCAGGGTGCGCACCATATCGACATAGTATCCGAATTCATGATCGGGGTGCAGGCCACCCACGATATGCAGCTCCCGGGCCCCGAGTTCAATGGCTTCGCGGGCTTTGGCGACGATCTGGGGAATGGTCCAGTCATAAGCCGTAGGGCTGTCTTTTTTGATTTTCGAAAACGCACAGAAACTGCAATGAAGCACGCACACATTGGTGTAATTGATCTGCCGGTTATTCACCCAGAACACGGACTTGCCATGACGCTTACGCTTGATGGCATCGGCAAGCTGGCAAAGCTCGGCAAAAGGTGCATTTTGAAAAAGCCAAACAGCCTCCGTTTCGGAGATGCGTTCGCCCATCAGAGCCTTGGTTTTAATCCGGTCAAATTCCATAGGGACAAATCTAGATTGTAGAAGATTCAGTCAGAGAATTGAAATAATACGAATTCGAAGTCAAGCGTATCGCAGATTAGGAACGGAACAAATTCATCCCGGGCAAAATCCCCGCCCACGCGGAATCAAGGTATATTTCACTTCATGGCTCCGAAACAAAAACGAATTCAATCCATAAACCCTCCGCTGGAATGGGTTCACAGCGTCGGTAAGGGTGCCATGGGAGAAGTCAACCTCTACCACGATCCCTTTTTGGACCGGACCGTGGTGGTCAAGCAAATGAATTCCGACATGTTGGATTCCCCAGAAATGATCAAGCGCTTTGAGCGCGAAGTCCAGGTTCTTTCGTGCCTCAAGCATCCCAATATCGTCGATATTTATGGATTCTGGATGGCCGAAACCAAGCTATACCTTTCTATGGAATTCATTAACGGCTGGACCTTGCGCCAATTGCTGGAGGCAGAAAAGCGGCCCCCGCATTGGGTGTGCATGGCGATTCTGTGGGATATGCTGACTGGCCTCGAATACGCTCACGCAACCTACGCCCACAAGGATATCGGGCCCATCGCCCACCGGGATATCAAGCCCGCCAATATCATGATTGGCTTCAATGGCCGTTTGCGTCTGCTTGACTTTGGAATTTCCAAACCCCAGCAATCCAAGGACCTGACCAACCCTGGCACGCAAATTGGAACCATTGCCTACATGAGTCCCGAGCAAATTCAGGAGGCGGCGGCGATCTCCACAAAGACCGATATCTTTTCGGCCGGGATTATTTTCTGGGAACTCCTCACCGGCAAGCATCCCTTCCGTGGGCCCAATGCCATGAGCACCTGCCAGGCTATTGTCAACAAGGATCTTGATTGGAAATTATTGCCCTACGAACTTGACCCCAAAATCAAATACCTGCTCCAGGGAATGCTACAGAAGGACCCAAAAAAAAGATTTTCCGCGCAACAGGCTCTGGAAACATTGGAACAGCCCATGCAAAGCCTCCCCCGCAACCCCAATGCCCTGGTGGGCCATTATTTGCTTCACATCCGCAAACCCGAATCGGTGTTGCCTCCTTCCCCACCCAACTTGCCCAAGTTTCGCAAGCCCATTTCCACCTGGCTATTCACGGCCTCAGGCTGTCTGGTTTGCCTTGCCGCAGGAATGCTAATCGGACATCTGGCCTAACATGATTCCTACCCTGAATTCTCTAGACTTATTCTGCCTAGGTGCGTTCGTTCTTTTCGCGGGCTTCGGAGCCTGGAAGGGCCTTGTCCGCACCCTGTTCCAAATGGCCTCCTGGGTGGCAGGTGCCCTGGGCGGGTTCTTGGCGACATCTTTCATCGCTCCCCTGTTGCAAGCGAATATCACCGGGGTCCCAGGTTTCGGCCTGGTTCTTTTTTCGGGCTTCATCGGATTTGTGGTTTGCTTTTTGGGCATCCGCATTCTGGGGAAAATTCTGAATGGAATGGTGAGCAAAAGCGCACTTGGAGGCTTGAACCGATTGGGAGGAGCGGCCATTGGCGGGGTCAAGGCAGCTATTCTCGTGGGTCTCATCCTATTTGTCCTTGAAGTCCTCCCCGTGCAGGGAAACCTGGCCGAACTCCGGGGCCACTCCGTTGCATTCAAGGCCTGGACCACCCTTCGCGCATCAAAATAACTGCACATCTGTTCACTATCTATTCCAATTCAGAGCCTTTTCGCAGTTGGCTCCAAACCAGTTTGGATGTATTTTTAAAGCCCAGTACTTTTTGTTTATCTGAGACTTCGTGAAGTTTATTCGGCTTCAAATTCATTTGGACTCCTCCTCCCGGGCACTCAACCTCCGTTTGCCCGAATTCTCATTTCGTGTGCTCCACTGGGCAAAACGGGTGGTGCAACTGGGACTTGTCCTGTTCATTCTGCAAGTTGGGACCCTCTACACATACGACTATCTCCTGCAGTCCGCGACTAAACAGCAATCCAAGCTATACCATAGGCTCAAGGGCGTCTCGGCCCAAATGAACCTGCTGGATTCCGCCATGCGGACCGGGTTCCAAAACGAAGATCTAGTGCACATGAAATTCGGAATTGCGCCCCCGGACCGTGACCAAAGGGAGCTTGGCGTTGGAGGACGAATCAACCCTGATTCTGCCTTCGTTTTTTCCATCCACCCCATTCGTGGGCTCCGGGCAAAAGTTCAAGGCAACATGGATCAGCTCGAAAACCAGATATCCCGCACCCAGTCCAGTTTTTCCTCCATTCGCGGTTACATGGAACAACAATACAGCCAGTGGCGTCATATACCCTCAGTGACCCCTTCTGCTGGACGCTTCAGCTCAGGGTTTGGGTTACGAACACATCCTGTCACGGGGGAAACTGAAAAAATGCATACCGGTATCGACATTTCAAACAACCGCTGGACACCCATTCAGGCAACAGCCGACGGGGTAGTTAGCCTCGTCAAGAACAGCGAATATTTTGGAAACTACGTGGTCATCAATCATCGCAATGGCTATGAAACGAAATTTGGCCACATGGAAAAGCCCATCGTGAAAGAGGGGCAAATGATCGTGCGTGGACAAATTCTTGGCTACATGGGCCGTACAGGACGAACCACCGGCATCCATGTGCACTACGAAGTCTGGCACGGCGAAACCGCGCTGAACCCAGCCAACTTCGTGCTCTCGCCCGAATACGCGGTCGAGTAGTCCCATGCTCATATCATTCCTGCTCGCAGGCGCTAGCGCGCTTTCGGCTTGCCCGTGGCTTGCCGAAATTTTCCCTGACCCCACAACCCAAGATGACCGACTTGGTGAATTCATCGAGGTCGTAATTCCCGAGTCCAGGACAGGCAACCTTGATGATTCCATTTCCCTTTGGCTGGATGCGGACAAAATCGCCCAATCCCCAAGACCTGCCACGGGAGGAAGATGGGTATTTTGCCACACGGACAGCCTGCGCTTGCTTCCCGGGTTTTCTCAAAATTGCGAACCTCTGAGCGGCTCCTTACTCAATACCCGTCCCCTGCAAATCTCCCTCTCTAGCAAGGACTGCAGGGACACGGCCTGGCTCGAGCCCGCGGTGAGCGGAAAGTCCTGGCAAAGGGCAAATGTCCCTCCCGAAAATTCCCTTTGGGTGACCAGCGCACCCAGCCCGGGATTTGGACAGCCAGGGATAGAAAAGGGCGTTCGCAACGCATCTCCAGCGTTTTCCAGGATCACCCGAAAGGAAAACCGTTGGGAAATTTCCCTTCCAATATCCGGATACCTAAAATCCAATACACACTTGGATTCGTTGCTTCTGGAATGGTTCGACATGGAAAATTCAAAACCATTCCGCATGGACACGTTGGAGATTTCCGCAGACACCCTTCACCAGCAAGGAAACCTGCGGGATCCGCCCTGGATTCTGGTCCGAGCCACGCTGTGGGGGGATGAGTTCCCCCTCGACAACAAAGTGAGTCAAATCCTTTTCACCCCAGGAGCGCCACCCCTGGGCATCCAGGAAGTAAATGCCTGCCCAGCCACAGGCCTTCCCGAATGGTTCGAAATCCGCAACCAAACCAACGTGCCCATTCCCTTGCACGCGATTAGCAACTGCAAAGGAATGGAAGGCGGAGACTCCAGTCTAAACCTTGCTTCAGAGGGAATCGCCGTCATCGCAGACAACGCAGAAAAGTTGCTGGCTACATTCCCAGGAATGCAACCCCAGGCCATTCTGGAATCGGAACACGCACTGGAATTATCCAATGTTGCGGATACTGTGCGCCTTTGCCTTTGGGGCCAACAGATTGATTCGGTAATCTGGGGACCCACAAGCCCCACACCCTGTTCCCCTACCCAACCCACTCCGGGTTGGAAGCCCCAAAACCCCTCGCCCCTGGATGCTCCGCACTTAAATTCCCGCATCGTTTCCCGGAATCTGCTCCGTCCGTTGCGCCTGCAAGTTCCCTCGCAAGACACTTCATGGAGGATATCCATAATCCACAATTCCGGACAAACCTTGCTCCGGGACCAGGTGACCCCAGGCGGAATATTCACCTGGAATCCACCCGCCCACACCCAGTCAGGACCTTGTATCCTCGTGGGGACCTGGGGCTCTACAACTTGGCGTAGCACCTTTGTAATCGTGGAATAGGGGAAAATTACCATGCAAAACAAAAACCTTCAGAGACAAATCCCCACCTATTTCATCATGGCCAAAATCCCTTTTCGAGGCCTCTTCATTCTTTGGATTTTAGTGCAATCCTTGCACGGGCGCATCCCAGAAACGGGCGCAACGGCGGAGCTGGGTGCCGAGCGCCTATTTCAAGGACAGGAATCACATCGTGGCTGGAGCGCCACTTTAGGGGGTGGACAACCTTGGTCGATTCATGGATATAGCAATGCTTTTGTCCAAACCTCAGTTGCCTTAAGAAACGCGAGGATTGCTACTGGGTTTTCCTATTCTGGACTGGACTCCATTTACTCTTCGGGGCAGTGGGAATTTGGGGCAGATGCCCGGTGGAGGAATTTTTTTGTTTCGGCCCTTCACGGCGAGGAACTCCAAATGGTTCCGGGTTTCCGCAAGACTTGGATCCACAGTACTTCCGGGAGCCTAGGGTATTCCCTCCGGGAACAGGTCGCCTTTGCAATTGGTGTTTCTTTAGAGACCTCTTGCATTTGCTCCCAAATTGCAATACAATGGAAACTAGGACACTACTATTTGATGCATTGGGAACTTAAAAACAACCCGGATCGCTCTATCGGGATTACCTTCGGCCAACGCCTAGCGCTGGCCAGCACTTTTGCCGTTTCGACGGGGATCAGCTACCCGGAACGGATCGTCGGTGCAAGTCTCGTCTTTTCCACGAAAAGTTTTACCGTCGATGCAACTCAGATTTGGCATCCTTTGCTCTCTCCCTCACGATTCACCAGCCTTTCCTGGAGCCAGGATGATTGAACTGACCGTGGACGAACTTCGAACGGGTCAAACACTTGCCCGAAGCATATACCGGCCCAACGGCGAAATGCTTTTAAGCCTTGGATATCAATTATCGAGCGATGTGATCCATAAATTGCGAGAAACGGGGCAAACGCGCTTCTGGATTCAGGAGCCTGGACTGGAGCACATTCTCCCTGAAGAAATCCTCCCGGAATTTCTTTTGAATCAAGCTGCGGATGAGCTGCGAAAAAACGCAGAGCACTTCCGCAAAACCGCCAAAGTCCCCGAGAGCATGGACCTGAACAACTTCACGGCCAAGCAGGTTTTGAAAGATACCTTGCGCTTTGCGGACAGCCTATATTCATCAAGATTGATCAAGATTGCCCGGACCTTGGTCAAGGAATTCAAACGCAACAAAGCCCCCTACATCCTACATTTTACCACCAGCCGCAACCAGGACAACTATGTTTTCCAGAATGCGGCCGATTGCGCAGTCGTGGCTATTGCCCTAGGACGAGCCTTTCAGTTTGATGAAGAGGAGCTCGAAAACTTAGCCCTCGGTGCCATGCTTATGGACATGGGAACCTTCCTCTTGCCCTGGAAACTGGTCACCAATCCTGACCGGATTTCCTTTGCGGAATTTTCCGCAATAAAGGAGCACCCGATCCTGGGTTTTGAGATTTTACGCAACGATCATTCCATCCCATTAATTTGTGCGCACATTGCCTACCAGCACCATGAACGCCAGGACGGAGGCGGATTCCCCCGGCGCTTGCAAGGGACAAACAAGCCTCCAGTAAAACAAGAAATCAACGACAAACGCCTCATTCATCGTTTTGCGGAAATTGTCGCTGTGGCCGATGCATACATTGGCTTGATCCAGCCCCGGTCCGCACAGACTTCCAAGTCTCCCATCGATGCGATTAAATTTCTGCTCAAAGCATCGGGAACTCAATTGAACGCGGCCATTGTGGACACATTGATTCCCTTGATTCCATTGTATTCCGTTGGCTCCCGCGTGCAGATTATTGGCGCAAGCAATGAAGGCTTGATCGGAGCCACCGCGGTTGTTTCCAAAACCAACCCCGAGCGGCAGGACCGCCCCGAAATCACCCTCATCTACGATGCTCAGGGCAATTGGATCGAGCACGAAATTTTCAATCTGGAGGAAATCCCCCAGATGGCCATTCAGCAGACTTCGTAATACGCGCTTCGTTATCCCGAATCGCCCGTAAATTCCGTTCTAGGCCCTTGCGGCCCGTGCGCCCCAGGGGCGTTTGCTTGATGCGCGAACGCAATCCGTTTCCGGGTTGTAGCAAATGCTCCCACTCGGCAATGCTCTTCGGCCAATGTGCTGGAATGTTGTCGTCAATTTTTTTGCTATTCCAGGGGCAGCAGGATTGGCAAATGTCGCACCCAAACAACCAGCGATCCATGCTCCCATTTTGCTCGGACGAAAACTCTCCGGTCTTCTCGATACTCATCCAGCTTAGGCATTTTCGGCTGTCGATGGTGCGGTCGTTTCCGATGGCACCCGTAGGGCAGGCCTTAATGCACAGAGTACAGGTCCTGCAAAATTCCTGCCCCGGTGGATGGGGACCGGGGCGAACCAGCTCCATATTGCAGGCGAGACCGCCCAGCAGAAATGCACTTCCATGTTTTGGATGTAAAAGCATGCTATTCTTGCCTTTCCATCCGAGCCCGGCCAGCAGGGCAAACTCCCGCTCCAGCACCGGCATGGCATCCACAAAGGTCCGGGCCACAAAGCCTTCCTGGGTAATGGCGAGCTCCTTGCGCGTGCGGTCCAGCCAGCGACCCATACTCACATGGTAATCGGCACCTTGCGCATAGGAGGCAATTTGAATATCCGCGGAATATTCCATGGAGCGCAATGGTCCTGGCAATTCCCACAGGAACATGATCACCGTATGCATCCCAGGCCACAAAAGCGCTGGATTAGCGCGCACTTCCATGTGGGTTTCGAGCCAAGCCATGTCCGCATGCATCCCTTGGGCAAGCCACTCACGCATCATTGGTTCTCCAGGCATCCGTTCGGGAATGCGCACCGTGGCCCAATCGAGAATGCGCGATTCCTTGCGCACCAAGGTTTCCAAGGTGCTTAAAACCGAAGGAGAATCTGGAGAGGAATCCAAAGAAATCATGCGATGGCGCCCTCGCGCAGGCGATGACCCTGGTTGGATCGCCCGAATGAATTGTCGCATTTGACGGACATACTAACATCGTCGTAAATTATGCGACATAAACCTGTCATGCCCGGTACGGGCATCACCGTACATCTACCGGAGTTCTGTGATACCTCGGTGGGACCGTTCGGGCTTGCCCGTTACGGACACATGTCCACTGTGTGGAGTGCCGGGTATGACAATTCATAAACACTTTGCATGTAGCAATACCAGTAACGATGTTAGTAACCATTAAGCAAGTTTGGACGCAAGCACCAGAGCGTCACGCAGACTGAGTTCACTGGCCACGCCCTTCCAAGCGATGTCAAACCCGGTGCCGTGGTCCACAGAAGTCCGCAATACAGGAAGTCCGAGTGTGGTATTGACGCCACCCACCTTGCGTTTGCCACCCAAGTCAAAGAACAAAGTCTTCGTGACAATATGCCCCTGGTCGTGGTACATGGCCACCACACCGTCAAAATGGCCCGCATGCAATTGCGGAAAAATCACGTCGCCCGGAAGAGGCCCTTGGGCCCGGACTCCCTTTTTCACCAAGGTCTTGACCGCAGGAATAATGGCATCGATTTCTTCGCGCCCGAACATTCCCCCTTCGCCCGCATGGGGATTCAGGCCGGCCACGCCGATGCGCGGGTTTTTGAGGCCCCGGTACTTTTTGAGGAATTGAGCGAGAAGGGTACCCACTTTGAGAATGCGTTCCTTTTGCACGCGGTCCACCGCATCACGCAAAGATACATGGGTCGAAACATGCGCCACCACCCAATCCCCATGGACCAAGGCCAGCACGGGCTGGGGATCGCCACACATTTCCCCAATGTATTCCGTATGTCCTTGGAACCCGGGAACGGTCATTTCAACCGCTTCCTTGCAAAGAGGGGCGGTCACGATGCCGGCGCCCTTCCCTTGTTGCACAAGCTCCACCGCCCGGTGAACCCAACCAATGGAGACCGCACCTGCAGCCCGGGTAATTTTGCCAGGCTGAACGTTTTCGCTGAATTCAATGCCCGCAGAAAAAACCGGAATACCCTTGGGCCAAACCTTGCTTGCGCTATCTAGGCTTGCGATTTCCACCAAGGTCTTCTTGGTCTTCAAAAGTTCCTGGGCCTGTCGCAGGACCTCGGCATCGCCGACAATCACCGGCACCATGTGCTCGGGCAGGGTAAGCTTGCGGGAGAGCAATTTCACACATAGCTCGGGGCCCACTCCATTGGGATCTCCCATGGTCACAAAAAGAATTTTCGGCTTCATAGGACAATATCTCCATGGATGATGACTTGTTTAATTTGAATGGGCTCTTCGAGGAGCCATTCCCAATTTTCCCCGTCAAAGGCCTGAGGCAAGGCCACGATGACGAGATCTGCAAAGGCCCCTACGCCGATCCGCCCCAGGCTTTGGTCCTGTACCAAGGCATCGCCCGGCAAAGAAGTAACCATCGCCAAAACATCTTTTACCGGAACATTTGGATGCAATTTGTGAAACAAACGCATTTGTTCCCACAGGCTCAAAGATTCTGCAGAGGCCAAACTATCCGAACCCAGACAAAGGCGCACTCCGTGGGACCGACAGGCCTCCACATCAATGGACTCATGGCCAAACCAAGCCCGGCTTTGCGGGCAATGCACCACAGTTGCATCTAAACGAACAAGAGTAGAAATGTCTTTTGCACTCAAGTGGTTCCCATGGGCAATGACGCTGCGCCGGGGCATTTGCATAGCCAAGGCCCGCTCCAGGCCGGTAGGCCCTACCGAAGTAAATTCGTGCAAAGGAAACACCCCATCCAACCAAGCGCGCATGGGGCCTGAACCCAGCGCCAACAGCTGGTGTTCTTCTGAACTTTCTTCCAGGTGAAACGTGAAGGGCTGGCCCCGGGACTGAGAATAGCCTGCACAAGCCCCAAATACTGATGAATTGCATCCATAAATACTATGTGCGCAAATTCCAGCCACGGACCGCTCGGCAGGCCATTGGCCTGGGTACGCCTCCAGAATAGCTTGGGCATGGGTCATTCGCTCCCTGGAAACCTCGCCCCCCAGGCCAAGAATTTCCTGCATGGCCAAAATCCGCAAAGGACTTTCCTGCAACAGATTCAGATTGGCACCACTGTTGCCCACATCAAGGACTGTGGTGGTTCCGGTTGTCCACAATTGGCGGGCGCCAGCCCTTGCTGATTCGAGATAATCGGATGGGGTCCAGCCCTGAATTTGTTGTCGTAAGGACGCTACCCAGTCCGGAAAAGCCACTAGGCGGGGAAGCTTGCCGGCTAGCGATGTCAATTCCAAATGGGAGTGAAGATTGATCAGCCCTGGAAGTGCCAGCAGATTTTTGTTCCCGGGGGATTCACTTTGGCTCGAGGTCAGCGCAGAAAAACGCCCCGCACGCCATTCCAGAGTGCAGTTCCTCAGGAACTTCGCACCATCGAAAACCCACGGGAAACTTTGCAGCATTTCAATCTATGGGGGATTGGGGATTGTGAAGGACGCTATCTGCCAGCGCAGAATCCAAAACCAATGCGCGGTTTTCCAAATCCAAAATGATCCAGGATTCCCGGAAAGATCCGGATTTGGCCTCGGTTACCGCACAAGGGGAAGTCGGAGTTGCGGGCACAAATAGTTCCCGCCAATACCGGACTTGCACCGAACTAAATGCATATAAACTATCGCGATTTACAATTCCACATGGGGGAACCGATTCCACAAAAAAAGTGCTCCATGTCCAATTAGTATCCAATTTGGAATTCTCACCTGCCACATCCAAGGAGTCCACCCAATTTGCGGAGGCGCAATATTCCACACCCGTGGAATCGCCTACACAGCGGTGCCGGATCATGACGGCGGTGGTATCGGAGGCGCTCAGCTCCGCAGGCCAAATGGTGTCGGAGGTAAGGTTGCAAGAACTCCGGGGAATTTTGCAGGACTGTTGCCGGTATTTCCAGAAGAGGGTATCCACCACCGAATCGCGTAAAATCCGGATTACATAGGGACTGGATGTGCCGACCTTGCGAGGCAATTGGTAGGGATCGTTGAACAGGGAATCCAAAGTCATGGAATAGAGAGAATCTTGATTGTAACCATCCATTAGCCAAATGGAATCTTTGATTTCGGAGCGATAGTCATCCTCGGACAAGGTCACGCCCCCTTGGGATGAGTCCAGCAAAAGCGCCAGAGAATCCGCAACTCCATAGAGGTAGAATTTGTTCACAGCAGACCACTCCGATTTAGGAGCAACCGGGATCAAGGTGTCCAAGGAAAGATCGGCTGTTGGGCAGGAGGAGCGGGGATCGTAGGCCAAGGGAAGGGAAAAAACCATCCGGTAGGCGGAGTCCGCAGCAAAGACGCCTCCGACCTCGTCAATAGACTGAAGATAGCATCGAGAAATAATCCATAGAGAATCCAGGCGGACAAGCAAGGTATCATGAATGGAATGGACAATGCGGCCGGAATCCAACTCGGCCCCCAAATAGAACCCCGCGCCGGAAGTATTGGAGTCCGTGGCGTTCATGGGGCCATCTTTGGATTGGGTGCAACCCCAAACCAGCACCAGGGACAGTGCCAGAAAAAGGTATGCGGTTTTGTTCCAAATTTTCATTTCAAAAGACCATCCAGGAATGTAGCAAACACCGAGTCCGCCACAGGTCTGGATTCCCGCTTAATCTCATCCCAGCGCACAAATTTTCCGTTGCGCTGAAACTGAAAAACCAGCTCGGCGGTATCGAGGGCGGGCATCCGGCCAATCACATCGCCCTGCCCCACCCGGGCACCTTTGCGGATCCCCTCGGCGAGTCCGCCCAGCTCCTGGATATGGCTGGATTGGTTGTTCTCATGCAGAATCCGCACCTGGGCCCTACCACGCACAGAATCCACCACCGCCCGCTCCACCACTCCCGCAAGAACGGCGTAAACGGGCGATTCCCCAATGCCTCGGAAAAGATCGTGGGTCAAAAGATGTTCCCGACCTTCAAAGTCAAAATCCAAGCCAATGGGTACGGCACCACCTTCCAAGGGCTCGCTGGGGCATTCTTCGAGCCAAACGCACCTCGTCTCGGCTTGGAGATACACTCCCGATGGCATCCAAACTATGGTGCGAGTTTCCAAAGAATCCCTAAAACGCGCAAAGCGCGGAATCGAATCGGAGGTTTTTCCGGCAAACAACAACTCAAGAACTCCGCCCCCCCTGGACCGACCGGGAGCATCGACCAGCGCACGAATCACCGAGCCAACCATGGGATTGGAATACAGCTCGAGCGCAGAGGAAAGCCGGGCAGAGTCCTGCAAACGCCAGGATTCCTGTAGCAGGCCATTGGGCAAACGCCACACCTTTCCGCCCGCAAGACTCATGCGCTCCTTGCGAGTCAAGCCTTCCGCGGAGGCTGGCTCGGTCCGGTGGAATATATTTCCCAAAAGGGAAGAGCTCCGCGAAAATAAATTCGCCACTTGCCACGACATGTCGGAACGATGCTTGATTGCAATAAAAAGAACCGCGGCCAGGACCAAAAGGCGCAGGACGGGAATTTTGCGAGGGCCTACGGGGGGAGGCGTTCGCCGAGGCTTAAAATCCCTCGACAGGGTCGACATCTGGAGGCTATCTCAGGAAATACCAGGCGATGGCTCCGCCTGCGATCAAAAGGAATGCCAAGACCACCCACTTCCAGGTGCTGGAGCCGACTTTTTGCGCGGAGGCCATGGAGTCAAAAGCATTGGGAAGGCCCTTGAGATCGTTGCCGTCTGAATCTGGACTATTGAGAGATGAATTAAAGCTCTGAGTGAACTTATGGGTCCGCTTCAAGGGAGGAGGCTCGGCGGGAGCTGCGGTGACCACTGGCGCTGCGACCTGGATAACCGTCGTGGCCCGGGGAGGCGTAGCCACTGTTGTCTGCAGAGTCGCAGCCATGAGCTCGGGCTCCTTGCGAAATACTTTCACATAGCGGTCGACGCCGGAATTCTGCAGGGATTGAACGGCAAGATCGTCCATAGCGAGAATTCCCAACGAACCCGCACGGGATTCAAGCTTTTGGTGAATGGTGCTGAAGGCGTTGAAGGCGTCGCTGTAGAGGAAATCCAAATTACCCAAGTCGACGACAATGTTGTTTGAGCCTTTATCGAAGAGGTCCAGAGCATCTTTTTTGAATTGCTCGGCATCAAAAAGTCCCGTTGGGCTACGGGGAGCTTCGAGAACATCAAACTTTCCGACTGCACGGTAGTTGGACAAGCCACCCATTTTGCCTCACACGATTCGATAGATTATACAGAATCGCCATAATGACGATTTTTATGAAATATAATCTTTCTTGGTCACTCTTCCCACGTTTTTCCCGCTGGTTCCTCGGCTATTTCGGGCGCGGGGACCGGTTCCACGGGCTGGGGAGGAGGTGGCGTGGTAGCGGAAGGAGGAGGAGGAAGCTTTTTGTTGGCCCATGGCTCGAATTCCATGCTGACTCGATGAATACCAGAAAACCTGGGCTGCCGGGCAAAAGAATAATCGATAGAAATCCACCGCAAAACCTTGAACCCTCCTCCCACGGACCAAGAATCAAAGTCCTTGGCCGACTGGAGCCCTAGCCGCACTGCGCCACCCCAATCAAAGCGAAGTTCGGCACCCAAAGAACCCTCACCCAGCCAGGTCAAGGGAGCCTCCCAGGGCCGGCCTCCACCGAGGTCGGACTTGGAAGTCAGGCTGGTATCGGACAGCCAGGAATCGGCAACGGAAAACGAACGGTTGCCTGGGCTGATGGTGCCCGGAGACTGGTAGCCAAGGGACACCTCACCGTAAAGATAGGGGACCGATTGTCGATAACCAGTAGCCCAATAAAGCTCGGCGGGAGAATACTCCTCATACCCCGAAGCCCAGTAGGTCCGCGACGATGTCCAGCCCTCGAGCTTGGCACCCAGAAACCAACGGTCCACGGGCCGGAACCGCAACATGGCATCGCCCCGAAAGCCAGCCCCAACCTGATCCAGCTCGCGATAAAGAAAGTGCAGAGCCAAGGCCGCCTCCAGTTTTAAGGGCAATTTGCGGGCTACGGCTATGGAAAGGACATAGTCCGCAATGGATAAGGTATTCCATTCATCATCAACCGGAAGTGGCTCTCCTTCCTTGATGTAGGGGATTCCATCGGCACCGTACCTCATGACCAGGGCACCGAGCCGAGTGAAGGAATCCAATGCAAAAATTCCGCTGATTGCGTCAAGCCGGGTACCATCCAGGTGCTCCGTATGGGAGAGCCCCAGGCCATGGGACTTCCGGTCGAGCATTCCCACGGGGGACAACCCCAGGGTCAGGGCTGAACCCGGCATGGCCAGCACCGCATCGCCCGCGCCCGCCGATACCGCGGATGGACTGAGACCCAAAGTGGAATTGGCGCCAACCACCGACTCGGCGGCGTGCACCATTGAACCCCAGCAAAGGCAAAAGATGAGGAGGGACAACAAATACTTTTGAAAAGGGTACATTTTCATAGAGCGGACTTCCGTTCAAGATACCTTTTTCAACGGTAAATGACCATTGCTTACAACCCGGGACGCCTTTCTTCAATATTTGCAGGTTCAGCGAAACTGTTCCCCCTTGACTGTCAGCACCTACCGTCGCATCCTGGAAGAATTCGAGCTCTTCCTCGGGCCCCGGGAATTCTCCCCCGAGCTGATCCGCAAGTGGCTCTGGGAACTGAAAACGCGTCGGAAGCTTGCGGTCGCCACCATATCCCAGGCGGTGGCCTGCCTCAAAAGTTTGGGAAAATTCATGGTCAGGACGGGAATGGTCCCTGTCAATCCTGCAGGAATGGTTGCGACGCCAAAAAGGCCACAGCGCCTGGTTGAATTCCTTTCCCAGCGGGAGCTCGATCCCAGTCGTTTGCCTACGCCAGAACCCAACGATGAAATCGGCATACGCGCCCGCACCCTGCTCGAATTATTCTATGGCTCCGGAATCCGTCTGGCCGAATGCGCCACACTCCATTGGGGCGATTTGGATGAAAGCGCGAGGCTCGTCCGGGTGCTGGGCAAAGGATCCAAGACCCGCATTGTTCCCGTGACCCAAAGCTCCTTGACCTGGCTTACCCAGTACCGCGAATGCCTGCACCAACGCGGGATTTTTTCCTTGCCGGGCGACGCTATTTTTCGCAATCCCAAAGGTGGAGCTCTTTCTGCCCGCAGCATGGAAACGGACATCCATAGTCTTTTACGCCTGATTGGCTGGGAAGGCAAAGCCTCCCCCCATGTGCTGCGACATTCCTTCGCCACTCACTTGCTAGACCAAGGGGCCGATCTCATGGCGGTCAAAGAAATGCTCGGTCACAGCTCTCTTTCCACCACGCAAGTTTATACGCACATCACCCCCGAACGCCTCAAGGAATCCTACCGGAAGGCCCACCCCCGCGGAGACTGACCCCAATGAACATATCCCTGATCCTCGCCCACCCCTACGAAAAAAGTTTCAACCATGGACTCGCCGGCCATCTTGCACAGGCGCTGGAAGACGCGGGGCATTCCATTCGCTTCCACGACCTCTGCGAAGAAAATTTCGATCCGGTCATGACCACCCAGGAGCTCGGCACGGACATGAGCGAGGACGACCTCGTGCTCTCCCATCAGAACGAATTAAAGACTTCGGATGGAATCATCGTTGTGCACCCCAATTGGTGGGGTCAGCCTCCTGCAGTCCTGAAGGGCTGGCTGGATCGGGTGTTGCGCAACGGCGTGGCTTACAAATTTGGCAAAAAACCAGATGGCACTCACGGCATGATCGGCCTGCTTCCCACCCAAAGCTTACTGGTTTTTAGCACCTCCAATACGCCATCCGAAGTAGAACGCACCCAATGGGACGACCCTCTGGAAGCAATCTGGATAAAATATGTCGCTGGATTTTGTTGCATCCCGCAAGCCAAGCGAGTGAATTTCAGCCCCGTGGTTTCAAGCAACCCAGAGCAACGCCTAGACTGGATCCGACAGGCGATCCAGCTGGCTTTAGAATATTACCCGCCCACTTCGGCGGCGAGTCGCTTGGCGGTGCCGTAATCCAGCTTGCCACTTCCCAGGCGCGGGAGCTCGGGGATTTGCAAAACCCGAGAAGGACTCCATAGGGGTGGCAATTCACAGCTACGCATCAATTCCGTGACCTCGCTAGCCGAAATCTTGGCGACGAAAAGAAGCACCACCCGTTCTCCTTTCACGGGATCGGGGATGGCGGTCACCAGAAACTCGATCTCATTTTTTCCCAATACTTCGCTGAGCTTGGATTCCACTGCACCCAAACTCACCATCTCTCCACCCAGTTTGGCAAAGCGGGAATAGCGGTCAACAATAGTCAGGAATCCATCCGCATCTACATGGCCCTTGTCGCCACTCTTATACCAGCGCATTCCATCCATGGTGACAACGGCTTCCTGAGTACGCTCGGGGTCATCCAGGTACCCCTTCATGATTTGGCTACCCCCCACCAGAATCAGGCCATCGGCCCCAATGGGCAGGGACTCCAGCGTAACCGGGTCCACCACGCGGAATTGACTACCAGGCAAGGGAAGACCTACTGTCCCAGGCTTGTGCCCCACCTGCACCACGAAGTCATCCATTAAAATATCCGCAATATTCACGCTGGCCACCGGCGTCGTTTCGGTGGTGCCAAAGCCTTCAAAAACTTCTAGGCCGAATTTTTGCCGGAATTGTAGGCGGACATCTTCCCGCAATTTTTCGGCTCCCGCCACCACGAGACGCATGCTCTTGAACATGAGGGGATGCACATGCTTGCTGGTGGAATACATGCGCAAGAAGGTACTGGTTCCACAAAGAATCGTTACACGATGTTCTGCACACAAACGCCCAACCGCCTTGGCATCGGTGGGATCAGGCTGGGTGACCAGGGGAATGCCCTCGAGAAGCGGCATCAAAGTGGTCATGGTAAGGCCGAAGGCATGGAACAAGGGCAAGGTGGAGAGCATGATGTCGTCCGCACTGGGGTTCAGCAACGAAGACACTTGGCGAATGTTACCCACCATATTGCGGTGAGTGAGCTCCACTCCCTTGGGCGTACCCTCGGATCCGGAGCTGAAGAGAATTGCAGCCGTATCATCCAAACTCACTTTTTGGAAGCGGGTCATTTCGAGCCACCAGGCCGGAAGAAAAAAGGCCCGGAGCAAATTACACACAAACGCGGACGGAGGAATTTTGGCCTTAATGTCTTCCAAATCCACCAGCTTGCAGACGCTTTCCAAACCAGACAAATCAAGCCCTCGGCCTAAAAGTTTTTCGCGGAATTTGATGGAGGTAAATATAGTGCGGAGCCCGGCCTTGCGGGCACAGGCTAGCAACACCTCGGGGGAGCTGGTGTAGTTCATGTGCACCAAGGTTTTGCCTCGCATCAGAAGAGCCAGAGTGGTAATGACTCCACCGGCGGATGGTGGCAGAATCACGCCTACCCGGGACTCTCCACGGGTTAGGGCATCTAGACGCGGAGCAAATGCCAGCACGGCTCCAAGCAACTTGGTTCCGGAAAAATGCACGCGGTCATGACCCAAAATTGCGGGAGCGCTACCCACCCGCTTTGCGGTGCGTAACCAGGTCTGGGCAAGGGGGCGCATGGAGGATATGTGTTCGCTCCAGGCTTCAATGGACAACTCCTGAACACGTTGCTTGACGGCCGAGGCGTCGCTTTGGCAAGGCATGCCCGTTCCAAAGCAAACGGTGACCACGCGAGAACCCAGACCCCGGACATTTTGTCGATATTTGCCTGCAGCAAAGGAATAATTGGAACCCCACAGACCCTGCATGTAGAAGGGAACAATCGTCGCACCGGTATCCAGGGCAGCCTTCTCAAAACCCGAACGAAACACACTTAAATGACCATTGCGGGAAATATGTCCTTCGGGGAACAAAGCCACGGCATCCCCGGCCTTTAAGGCCTCGCGAACAGCAGTCAGCGCGGAAGCGGAACCACCGGCCGAAATGGGGATCACCTGGAGACGATTGAGCAACCAGCGCAAATACCACTTTTCATAGTAGTCCCTATGCATCACAAAGCGGATAGGCCGTGGGCAGGACATCTGCAAAAATGCCCAGTCGATCCAGCTGATATGATTGCCCAAAAACAGAACCCCGCCTTCGGATGGGATTTTTCCAATTCCCAGAACCTGTAGCTTATAGCGCTGGGAAAACACACCACGCAACAGCTGCCGGATCATGGACTGGGGAAGTACATATACCGAATACAACAGGGCACCTAATCCCACAAAACCCAGGATGAAAAACATGGTGCGCTGCGAATAGCCCAGCTGGGACAAAAGAATGGTACCACCCAGGAATAGCAACATCACCACGGTCTGCACAAAATTATTGGCGGCGATGATATGCCCTGCCGTGTTCTCCTTGGTGTGGTATTGAACTAGAGAATTGAATGGCACCAGGAGTACTCCCCCAAAGAATCCAAAGACGGCAAAGAGGATTCCAAAAATGACCGGGGAATGCAAATGAGGCAAGGCAAACAAACAGACGGTGAGGCCAAGTGCACCAAAGGGAATCAGGCCTGTCTCAATGAAATTTTTGGACATACGGGCCGCATACCAGGAGCCAGCTGCGATTCCGATGGCTGCGATCGCGAGAATTCCATTGATCACCAAGGTATTCTCTTCTCCGCTGACCTCTTTTAAATGGGCGCCAAAGCTCGACAGCAAGACTTGATTCACCGCCCAGAAAACCGAAAGCCCGATGATGGAATGCCGGATGGCAATGTTGGACCAGGCATCCCGTAAATGGTCGCGCAAATATCCAGTATTCAGGTAATGCGGAATATGGAATTTCAAATCCGGATCGGCCTTTCCGATACGAGGCACACGCAAGGCAAAAAGGAATTCAGAGACCGTCAAAGCCACCAGGAACCAGCCCGCAATCTTTACCTGCATCAAAATTTCACCTGGAGTTTTTGCGGAGGCGTTATAGAAGTGTTCGAAAATTACGGTGTAACAAAGAGTACCCAAAAGGATGGCCGCAATGGTCAAACCCTGAATGGCGGAATTGGCTACCGCCAAGTTGCGCGCGCCCACCAGCTCCTTGATGAAGCCATACTTGGAAGGACTGTAGATGGCGGCTTGCAGAGCCAAGGCAAAAGTCAACCAGAAGGCCCCCATGAACCACCCTTGATAATAGCAGAAGGTAATGAGCAGCGCGATGGGAATGGCACAGAAGGAGGCAACGCGAATTACCTTGTCTTTTGCAAACTTGTCGGACAAAAATCCCGCGGGAGTGAACACCATGACAAAGGGAAGCAAAATCATGGCCTGAATCACTGCGGTGAAAAGCACCAGCGTGGACCCGTTGTAGAACTTGAACACCGTATTCTGGATGACAATTTTATGCCCCAGATCCACAAAGGCATTAATGAACGCTACGAAGAGAAATGGGATAATTCCGCGAATCGACCAAAAGCCGGGCGTTGAGGAATTTTGGCTGGAACTGGACATAATAAATCTCCTTTTGCATTTCTTTACGCAACATCTATGCCAATGATGAATAGATAGGCAGTCACCCCCGCTATTGCCTGTCACACCCGCGCAGGCGAGGGTGACGGTGGGATTGTCGCCTAGGTGACAAACAATGGCTCTGTTTGGATTGTAGAAATAATCTGCGCACAGGATGCGCAGATTATTGCGCGGACATTTTACCGCAGATTATACCTTGAGCTCGCCGGCACCCACACTTTTCCAGTCATCAAACTGGCCAATGTAGGGAAGAACTTCACCCGTAACGAATTCTTGCACTTGTTCGGGACCACGGCCCACGAACTTGCGCAGATCCAGAATGCGGTCAAGATCCACCTGAGTCAGACCAAATTTTCCGCTGTCTAAAATGCGCTGGAGCAGGTCGTTGTCCTTGCCCTCTTCCTTGACCACGCGGGCGGCCTGCATGGAGAGCTGACGGATTTCTTCGTGCAAAAGCTGACGATCGCCACCTTTTTTGACACATTCCATGATGATATTTTCGGTGGCCATGAAGGGGAGCTCGGCCATGATGCGCTTTTCGAGCACCTTGGGGTACACCACCATTCCACTCGCCACATTTTCTGCAATGATCAGCATGGCATCCGTAGCCAGAAAAGCTTCGGGGATGGCGAGACGCTTGTTCGCACTATCATCCAGTGTGCGCTCGAACCATTGGGTCGCCTGGGTGAAGGCGGTCGCGTTGGGCATGGCCATCACAAAGCGCGCCAAGGAACCAATGCGCTCGGAGCGCATGGGGTTTCGTTTGTATGCCATGGCGGAGCTTCCGATCTGATCCTTCTCAAAGGGTTCTTCCACTTCTTTCAGGCCCTGCATCAAGCGCAGGTCGGTGCTGAATTTGGAAAGCGAGGTCGCGAGCGAAGCCAAGGTATTGTTGACGCGATGGTCCCACTTGCGGGTGTAGGTCTGGCCTGTGATGGTGAGGCATTTCTTAAAGCCCGCACGCTCGGTCACATAAAGGTCAAGGGCCTTGATTTTTTCGTGATCACCCTCGAAGAGCTCCATGAAGCTCGCCTGGGTACCCGTGGTGCCCTTGACTCCGCGGAAGGGAAGCACTTCGACCAGATGATCCACCTCTTCCAGGTCAATCAGGAGATCCTGAATCCACAAACAGACACGCTTGCCCACGGTGGTTAGCTGAGCGGCCTGAAAATGGGTGGCACCCAATTGAGGCATGTCCTTGTATTGCAGGGCAAAAGCAGAAAACTTGTCCAGCACGCGACAAAGGCGACGGCGCACATAAACCAGGCCTTGCTGCATTTGAATCAGGTCCGTATTGTCGGCCACGTAGGCGCTAGTCGCTCCCAGATGGATGATTCCCTTGGCCTTGGGGCATTGCAGGCCGTAGGCGTGCACATGGGCCATGACATCGTGACGACGGCGCTTTTCTTCGGCCTCGGCCTCGGTCCAGTTGATGTCGGCTTCGTGCGCTTTCAATTCAGAAATCTGCTCGTCCGTAATGGATAGCCCGAGAGACTTTTCACCTTCTGCGAGTAGGATCCAGAGCTTGCGCCAGGTCTGATGCTTATACTGGGGAGAAAAGAGAAAACTCATTTCCTTGGAAGCATAACGACTGATCAGGGGACTCTCAAACTGGTCGTGATTGGACACGGAAACCTCGGGTGGCGGGAATAACAGCCCCCAAAGATAAAAAAACGATTGGAAATCAGGTTGCCGAAGGGCCCCTATAATAGCTGGTTTCGAAGCGGCGGGCCTTGAGTACTTCGAGAAAACAACCAGGCTGGCTTGTTCTACGCAGACGAAAGAAAATGCCGGTGGCAAGGCTGGGGAAGATCCGGGCCAAAAGTTTGGCCAACCCCTCGGGGAAGGGATAAAAGCCACTGCCATCAATCGCTTCCAAAGTAAAATGACCGTCCGTGGTGGCAAAGCGGGAAAAACCCGGGATGGTAAAACCTCGCACATGGGGGCCAAGAACCTTATTGGACGAGGGTTGGTGGCCCAACACCAATAAAAGCCGATCGTGCCAGGTGGCCATATTGGGGACACCCACCAGAAACAATCCACCAGGCTTCAGCACCCGGGAAACCTCGCCCAAAATCCAAAAGAGGTCTTTGGCATGTTCCAGAACTTGGTTGGCCATCACCACATCAAAGCTTGCATCCGCAAAGGGAAGCGCATCGCGTTCAATATCGAGATCTACTGTGGTGATTCCCTTACTGGCACAGGTTTCGCGGTAGGGGGTCCACCCTTCGACGCCAAGCAATTCGACTGGATTCGCGGTAGAGGCCGCTATGCCCGCCAAATCATCGCCAAGTCCACACCCGAGATCGAGAATGCGGGTGGAGCAGGCAGGACGGGTGGCACTTAATGCCCACTTGCGTAGGATGGGCCTTCCGTAGCACAAATGCTCCGTTCCGGATTTTAAATTCTGGAAAAATCGATAAACGTTATCAAAAATACTCATAGGGGAAGAGCTACCCGAGACGACGGAGGAATTCATCCACGTCATTAGTGGTTTCCAGGTCAATCATCAAGTCGAGCACGTCATCCTTGCTGATGGCCGTATCGCGAACAGGCTCACCCATGGAGTGGCGTTGCTCGGTGGCCCGGGGAGGCTTGCCAGGATGAACCCCGTGTACGCGCATGTAGCCTTGAACCGCCTTCAACTGTTTCTGTTGCAAATCAGCCATCTCAATTCCGTCCACTTCAAAGACTTCCCCGTAATAGTACATTAGGGGCGTTTTGCAATGGGAGCAGGACATCACAATGACCTGGGCTTCGTTTTCCAGTGAAATATCCACGACCTTCTGGCAGTGGGGGCAGCTAAATTGCAGGTTTGGCATACTCAACAATCTAATTCTTTCCATGCCCTGCGGGCAAGTGCTGGATATTCCGCACTGGAATTTGCTAGAGTTTGCGATGTGACAAGCCTCACTCCACAATCCGTTCTCTCCCTTTTCAGGGATCCCAGGGTGCAAGTCATCCTGAAAGAATCCCTGAATACTCCAGTGGATCCCCTGAAACTTTCCAGCAAACTCGCCAAATCTTTTGATGCAGATGAACGCCGCTGGATCCTGGAATGGGCGGGCCTGCAAACAAAAATCTTCGAGAAATTCCCTGGAACAACCCCGCTTCTTTGTGACCGGCTGGCTCTGGAACAGGCAACCGGCATAGAAATTGGATCATGGAAGTCCAGAATTTGGCCTGCAGGATCCAAGGTCCTGGATCTTTGTTGCGGAATGGGTGGAGACAGCTTTTACCTCCCTCCGGGCATCGAGGTCACGGGAATCGACCTCGATCCCATGCGCATTTGCATGTACGAAGAAAACACCGCCCGCCTGGGTACCCCCCGCAAGGCGATCCTTGCCAACGCCCTGGCTCCAACCATCCGGGCCGATTTTTTTCAAATTGACCCCGCCCGACGGGCAGACCTGCAAGGCAATCAACGGCGAATCCCCGACCTAACCCCGAATTGGAAGGAAATCGAGTCCATAATGCCCCATTACTCGGGTGGCGCAGTCAAGCTCCCTCCCGGATTCCCCCTGGATCAATTGCCTTCTACAGCATCCATTACCTATCTCGGATCCTTCCAGGACTGCCGAGAATGCCTGGTTTCGGTAGGATCCCTGGCCTCCAAGGATCCCAAGGTCCGTGCTGTTCTCGTTCCGGGAGGTCAGTGCTTTGACGCCGACAGATCGGAGGTGGAATCCTTCCGGCTCCAGACGTCTTCCCTAGGGAAATACCTCTTCGAGCCTTGCGCAACCTTGGTTCGCTCCCATTTGTTTCCCATTTATGCCAACCCCAGGGGCCTTTGGCAAATTGACGACCAGATTGCGTACCTGAGTGGAAATACCCCCTTGCCCGCCGATCCTTGGCTCACCGGCTATGAAGTCCTGGACTTCTGCCCCCTTGGGTTTGACCGTGTTCGCGCAATGCTCAAGTTTTTTGGAATTAAACCGATTGCACTAAAGAAGCGTGGTGTAGAGGTTGATCCGGTTGCCGAACTCAAGCGACTTGGGTCTTTCGGGGACCGTCCCGGAATCATTTTTTACACCCGTGCCCAAAATCAAAAAATTGCGGTCTTGACCTGCAACCCAGAAAAGAAGTAATATAGTGGCAATGAAAGGCAATATCCTGATTATGGAAGATTCCGTCGCGCTGCTCAAGCTGACTCAAGCGATCCTTGAAAAGCACGGCTATACCGTAGACACGGCCCCCGATGGAAAACTCGGTCTGACCAAGGTATACAACAAGCAGTTCGATCTGATTCTTGTGGACCTGATGATGCCCGAGGTAGACGGGTTTGAAGTGATCTCCCGTGTCCACAATGAATTTCCCTCCTTGCCCATTATTTCTTTTTCTGCACACCCTGCACATTTAGTCGAAAAAAAAGCGATCTCGCTTGGAGCTTCCGAGTTTTTGCAAAAACCCTTGAAAGAAATCACGCTTCTGGCATTTATCCGCAAATACCTGGACCTGGACACTTCGGTAAAAAAATCCGATGAAGTTTACCTGCCTTATGATAATGACCAGGCTTATCTGATTCAGCTCAAATGTTGCCATATTTGCGGCTATGACCATGTGAATGTATTCAAGCCACGGCCTGAGGCCTTGATTGAGAACTGGCACAACGGACTCTTCCCGGTTTACCACTCCAGCGCTGGGTTCCTGAATTGGAACTTTGTTCGAACTCTGGTTTCGGTCTGTCCCTCCTGTCTTTTTGCCTCCCTTGACCCGTCGGATTTTGCCCAAGACCGCAACGACCTGAATTTCCCCTACAAGATGGACGCAAAAAAGATCTTGGCCCGCAACATTTCCATCCGCAAAAAAATGGTCGATGCCAAGGATGAGCTGAGCCTGCAATTTTCCAATCCCAACCGTCGCAACGATGCGGTCATCAAATCATTCCAGCTTGCGGAGCGTTGCGCCAACGGCCTGGTGCTGGGAGACAAAGAAGGCGTCTACTGCGATTTGGGATTTTGCATCCTGATGCGGGGTGTCCTTGAATTCGTTTATGGAGGCGAGAAGGCAGAATTATTTGCCCGCCTGCGCGAATCCCTGTCCATGTTCCTGAATCAATTGAAGATCCCCAATACCCGGCGACGGGTTAAAATCAGGGCATATTACTTCATCATCACCTTGCACATTGCGCTCAGCGAATCCATTCGCGCCAACGACATGAAGACCCAGCTCGAAAAGATGTACGCCGACATCGCCGTTGAGGACACCACCCAGGAAGAACGGATCTGGAGCGAGCGCATGCAATATGTCTGGACCAACGGCGTGGACATTGACGCGATCAAGCATCTAGATTGCTGGTGACTCCGACTCCGGTCGCCCAGCTCGCTTCGCTGGGACTTTCCGGCTGCATTCCTGCCCCACTTCGTTGGCCTCGTTCGGCATAGCTTGCTATGCGGTCACTCGGCCGCCTGGTTGGACAGGACTTCGCTCGGAAATTCTCCAGCGCTTCGAGCTGGGCGACCTACGTATTATTTGGAGAGGGTTGATACGACGCTCCACCGAGGCATCGTCTCCACTTGGGGAGTCAGGGGTTTTGATGATTGCGGAGATTACCAGAAGATAACCTATTCCAAAGTGCTTAGACTATAGCATGCCGATCCACATAGCTGTCAACTAGCTTGCGGATCATGCGCTGATATTGCATATCACCCGCTTTGGCTTTCTTTTTGAAGAAGTCAACGCTTCTTTTGGAGAGGAACATGGTAACCCTGACTGCCTCGTCCGCAGCAACCAGTTCTTCAGGAGAAGGCAAAAAATCGACTACCCGCTTGCCAAGTTTGAAGTCCGGCTCCATGTGCTGCCTGCGCTGCTTAGTGCTTTCTTGTTTCGTTTTCATAAATCGTTCGTCCTTTCCGCCAGTAGGCGGCTCCGATGATTCGGATTTTCTTTCCGCGCATAGTGAACCGCACGGTCATCACGTCGTCACCAACCTTTCCTAGACAGAACCAGCGCATCTCTTCCTGGCTATGCTCCTCGTCTTCGAATATGAGCCTGCTCTTGTCGTGGAATGCAAGCTTTGCTTCATCAAAGGACACATCGTGCTTCTCAATGTTCTGTTTTTCCTTTGCTGGATCCCATTCGTACATACATATAAATATATGCATATCATTAGCTAAGGTCAACAAGATAAAACACTTATGAATTTTGAGTTTCTAACGCATGGACATCCACTCCCCGTCCCTGCCCCGACGGCCCTCGTGGCCACCTCATGAGGCAGCCCGCGCTACCCGTGAAACCGGCATATCATCCAAAAGACAGGATTATCGCGGGTAGCAACCGAATTAGAAGCCAAAATCAGGGCTATTTATTTTGGCTGGGGCTATGATGAGAATTCGGTTGGGGACATTTATAGAACGACTTTGAATACTGATACCGACTGAGGAATTCTCGATTCTATTCTCTCTTTAGTATCGCATTTTGGATCGCGGAATACCTTCTATCCCACCAAGTATTGGCATTCATCACAAATTCATTGTTCCGCTTATCCAGTCTGGACCAAACGTGAATCGTCGTGCCATCCACCTGCAGCAGCCCACTTTTCATAATAGATGCTAGCGTATCTATCCCATTTTCTATTCCAACTCTTCGAATACTCCCACTCGTATCGATTACCTGCCATGCAGCTTCATTCTCTTTAAATCCATTATTGACTTGGAACATCTTTTTTGCATAGGATGTCTGAATGGTAGAATCTGAGGATAGAGACCGAATCCGATAAACCACGCCACGGCTTTCTATTTCAATTCTTAATTCATCCTCTTGAATGTCAGGAGGAAAGAGAGTTCTCGGCTTTCTGAAATACACTTCAAAGCGATTCATTTCGCTACAGCTATATCCCGATCCCAAAGAGACCGTATCGCTTAAGAACAACTTTCCATGGATGAAATACTTAAGGACTCTCCTCTGGGTTAAGGAAAAGTCATATCCAACCACGCTTCGGTCCTTGTATACCTCATTGAGACAACTGGGATCTCCAAATTCTTGCAACATCGCCATCTGATCTAAGGAGCTGTGAAATACTTCCAAAAGCGTTTTCGCTTCACGGCTTTGCAGATACATGATCAGGAGTGCAATAGATATGGCAAAAGCGATAACACAACCCGTAATCTTTGCAATGAATTTTCGCATGGATTCCTCTAGTATAATTTCAGCAACACCACTTAATTTCCGTACGTGTAGTTAATCTCCGTAATCACGCCAATATCTGCGTTAATTCGATACGTTCTTCCCGTATTTCCATCCACGTAATAGAAGTTCCCATGGAAACCATGCGAAACCGTTGCATCGCCAGGCCCAGGCATGGCAGTATTACTATTTGGAATCCCTGGCTCATGCAAGTGAATCGCAGCAAGAAAAGATTCCGGACTCCCATTTCTTTGTACTATGCGAAAATTTGTGGATTGCCCGTATGCAAGGCCCATTGCACTCATATCAGAAGGAGTCATTGTTACATCTGTTCCACCCACCCCAGTTCCCGGATCATAACTCGGGCCATCGAATGTTTGAAGGTGTGAAATTGCTTTTGTATTGTCATTTACCGTATATACAGACAGCACTTCATGTAAGGCTTGGTTATTGCTATAGCTATTAACCATTCGTCCCTCGAAGTCGTCAAATATTCCTTTTTCCCAAGAATATGAATCTCGTGCCGGGGCCGTGACACACCAGTCTTGACCACAACTTGGAAGTCCGCTTATCCCCATTGTAGCTGCCAAATCTTCACTCGGAACCGGTTCAGCTGGTGTTCCACTATTCCCATCCGAGGACACGCCTACATTGGTCACCGCAGAATTTGCTTCAACAGCAGCATTGCTATTTCTCGTATCAGCATCACCACTCGTTATATAGACTGGAGCGCAATCTCCAACGCACACACCAATCGTGAAATCAGACTCTGGGGGTAGAGGATCGCCACGCTCCTTCGCTTCTCTGCGATCTCTCTTATTCTCTTGGTATTCTACGTAGGTACCAACGACAACAATAATTCCAACCACCGTCCAGCAAAGAATTTCGCATCGTCCATCGGCATCACTCAGGTTTATCGGATCCCCACCGACTCTACGATCTACGCGGGATTTTTTCCATAGAGCTCTTTTCCGATGGCACGCACGGAACCGGCGCACGCGCATGCGTGGCATTTCAATGGGTTCCGCTACAAGGTTCATGCTGAGAAGATAACCTATTCGCACGTCGTTGCCAACGCGCGTGTTGGGTGTCCGTTACACACATCATTTTCCAGACTCTCGTTCTAACGACTACAACGTGTATGGCTCTCCAAAACACAGGACTATCGAGGGAATCAAGCGAATTAGATGCCAAAATCAGGAAAATTAATTTTGCCTGTGGCTATGACGCCAATTCGTTTTGGGAAAGCATATAGATAACTATTTATGGCTGTACTTTCCAAGCTTTACAAGAATCTTCGGATTGACAAGATCCATCACCATTTTTTCCTTGATCCTTTCAATGGTAACCCTGAATCGAGCATTTCTACTATCAATGGAATATGGAAGAGAGAAACAGTCGATTTCCCAGCCATGTACATCAGGAAAAGGTGAAGTCCATATGGCCGCGCTTGTCAGTACGAGGGCAGTGTCTTTTAAGGATATCTCAATTTTTATTTTCCCAATATCCTCATGAGACCACGCACGTAAATCTGACTCAAACTTTCCAAATACGTCATCTGAAGAGATTTTGTCCGCAACAAGCTCTAAACAGTACGGCCCCTGCTTCGTTAAGCCATATTTCTTTGAGCCTTTCAAGTCAATGGTAAATTCCTGGACGTCTCTTGACTTGAGGTCGATAGATGCCATGCCGACAGTCTCATTGATCTGAAGCGCTCCTGCACAACCAAGAAGCAAAGGGAATGCAAACAACCCAATAATTGGCGACCTCATCATCGCGTCCCTCCGTTGTAATACGATCCATAATATGAAGTTTGGCCCATTACATTCCGAACAAGTACGCCAGAGTTATTCATGAAGCCTAGCCCAGTCCAAGCGCTTGTTTGGGATGTACAACTAAGACTACGGTACATTGCTACTTACCAGAGTTCCTGCCAAGCTTCACAATAACTCTCGGATTCACAAGAAGATTCAACATTTCTTTGCTAATCTGCTCAACCTTGACCTGAACAAGGGAATGGGCTGGATCAAGTGAATATGGCAACCAAAAACACCCAATTTCCCAACCAACCACATCATCATAAAAAGTAACCCATAAATGCGAATCACTTGGAACAATTGTCGAATCTTGGATCACTATTGACGACCTGATCTTTCCTACTGGGTCATCAGAAAGTCGAAGAAGGGAATCAAGTGACACTAGCGATTGCGCCGAGGTTACATTATCCGCCACAAGAACTAGAGAATATGGTCCTTGAGCAAGGTCATTATATTTTTTGCTTCCTGTCAAATTAATAGAAATACTCTGTATTTCGGTTGATCTCAAATCAAGGGAGCCACCTCCCATAGTCTCATTTAGACGAAAAGAACTCGAGCACCCCAATGGCAACAAGCTCAAGGCAATTAATGCAGCAACCTTTAACATTAGCGTCCTCCATAAATTGAAGGCGAATTATAGTACGAGGATTGCCCCATCATATTCCTTGCTAGTACACCTGGATTATTTATATATCCCTGCCCAGTCCATCTTGTTGCTTGACTCGTGCAGTTTGTTTCAAAGCCATTGTATCCACCAAGCTGGGTATGAAATGCTGTGATGAGGGTTTCTGTTCCTATCATTTTAAATGGACGATTCGAATAACGGGAGAGTGGAGTCTTAATTTCTTTACCCGCTCCAATAGCCTCTCTTACAAACAGAACACCCTTATCAGAATCAATGACTCCAATGTGAGAATAGTCTTCTCCTGTTGCATCAGCAATAAATTCAGATATTCCAGTTCCATCTCGACCAAATGCAATAACATCTCCCTTATTAAGATTAGCCTTTGATAAGTTATTTCCATCATAGGTACCCGCTGCCCTTGGCGTCAATACAGAGGTCAAAGTAGACCCCGCCAAACTAGTCAGCCCTCCACGCCAAAAGCCGCTACTAAAACTGCCGCCACCCATCATATTCCCCACGCCGTTGGAAACTCCACCACTCAAGAAGCTTGCTCCCGTGTTGCCAAGCAAATTAATGTTATAGCTTCCCGATCCCAAATACGCTCCAGTAGCTCCACCTGCGGCACCAGAGAATGCGCCAGTAGTTGCCGAGCCCATCATCTGGTCGGCATACCATGTTCCGCCATTCACCTGGGAATTCAATGTATAACCAGCAGCACCGCCCACGGCACCAGCGGTGGTTCCCATGGTGACGCCCATTTCGACAGCTGACACGCCTGCGACTTCGGCTGTCAGCCCTCCAGTAGCAAGCTCTGCAGCCATTCCAGCGGTGTTATACGTAAGCCAACCAATTGCGGCCCCCATGGCACCAGCTTTCAGAGCACTAGCGCCCAAATTTCCGGTGGTGAATGCATGATATCCATAACCGACAGCGAACCCAACACCAGCTGCAATTGCATCATCAATGCCGAACCATCTGCCATCGTCATCCCTACCATTCACCGGATCCCCGCCGACTATCCTGTCTGCGCGGGATTTTTTCCATAGGGCTCTTTTCCGATGGCACGCACGGAACCGGCGCACGCGCACGCGTGGCATTTCGATGGGTTCCGCTACCAAGGTCATGCTGAGAAGATAACCTATTCGCACGTCGTTGCCAACGCGCGTGC
>CAIRAY010000141.1 GCA_903876665.1 uncultured Fibrobacterota bacterium
ACATTGGTTGCCGCCAGCGATGCCGTCGCTGCCAACACTCCAACTCAATTTTGGTATGCAAGTGGTTCTGGCACTTTTGGTGCTATCAACAAGTATGCACTGAATAACTGTGCTGCAGGTACTTTTAGTGCAACTCCTGCTACTGGAGCCAATGTTTGGTATTCCATATTTAACGCATCGGGTGTTGTTACTCCAACGCTGCCAACAAATGCAGGCTGTAGCGTCCTGACTCCTGCATTCAAGTAATCAAAGCAAGTAATTATCAGGGTCGCCCAAAAGGCGACCTTTTTTTATGTATTCAGAAAGTGAGGATTGTCGGTGGAGAAACTTCATTTCTTAAATCCTGCGGGGCGGGTATTGTATTGTGTGCCCCTTCTAAAAAAATTGATTTAATCATGGTTTCTATATTTTTGTGCCATGCCGTTTCTCCTGTTGCTTCCCCTGCTTTTCATTGTTGATTCCTCCATTCCTATTCGGGAGGAGATCCAGAATCTTCTTTTGCCTTTTGCCATCTGCGTTTTTTCCGGATGGTCACTATTGTTATTCAGAAATAAAAAAAAATCCCTTTCTGGAATACCAATGTGGTCCTGGTTGCTGGGGATGTTCTTCGTAGGATGGTCACTATTTCGGTTGAATCTAAATCTTTATAATAGTGATCAATCTCTTTTATGGATTGGGACGCTTCTTGCTCTCTTTTGTGTGCGAGGCTTTGAGCGTGGCCCCCAAGCCCAAGTAATCTTGTTCCTTTCTACCCTTGCCATCCAAGGGATTGCATGGCTTGAAGTGCTTGGGATTCGACTTTACGGAAACAAGGCAATTTCGGCTGTAACCTCCGTATTCAACCAAAAAAATCACTTTCAATTATTCAGTTTGCCTTTAGCTGCCGTTTCTGCCTTGCTTCTTTGGAAAAAGGGCGGCAAATGGAAGGTCGGAGCCATCATCATTGTATTATCGGCCTTCGCCCTTTGCCTTTTTGCGGATTCGGATGCTGGTGTGGTAGCTCTGTTTGGTTCTCTGCTTTCCATCGCTTGGTTTCGTTGGATTCGAAGGCCCTGGTTTCATCTAGTCCCTGCTATGACTGTTCTGGTTTGGATGTACATACCTTGGCTTACGCCTCTGGTATGGAACCACCTCGGGCAAAATGATTCGATTATTAGTCGTTTCGCAATTTGGGATTCGGCGATTGGAGCCATTCAAGTAGCGCCATGGATTGGCCATGGATTGGGAGCATTTCAAACAGTAATCCGGGACCATGCTACAACCTTACCGGGACTCACCAAATTTGTGGAGACAGGTATAATTGGAGCCACCCATAATCATTTCTTGCACACGTGGCTCGAATTGGGGTTTATTGGTTTTTGTTTAGAACAGGTTTTGATTCTTGGTGCGTTGGTGGGCTTGTGGAAATGGGCCAAGCGCGAGGGTGGGGCTGCTTGGCTTTGGTTGGGTATTCCTCTGTATTTGGTTCTATTTATCTCCGTGACCATTCCAAGCCAGGTATTCTTTTCTGCCCGCATTGGAATATGGGTTGTATTTGTTCTTTCATGGGCTCATGTCGGTAAGACAGAAATGCTTCGGCCTGTTCCCCAAAAATGGATGTACCTGACTTTTTTTGTTGCAGTTGTTCTTGTTCTTGTTTCATGGCGTGACGAGGAGCGTCGTCTTGAATCCTGGAGGATTATGGCTCCCGAAATAGTGAGCGGAAAGGTTTCTCAAGATAGACTGGGGGTTATTCCAAAGGCATTGGATGCAGATTCTCGCAACCCTTATGCCTTATGGTATATGGCTAACGGCCTTTATTCAGCAGGGGAATTTACCGCTTGCCTGCAAGTGTTGGGTCGAATGGATTCCACATCAGGGCACTTTTTTGATACTCCGAAGTTTCGACAAAAATGTTCACATTAAAATCCCTGGTTACCCATTAGAATCTTGAATATTGCATCAGGAGAGGTTTGACCTTTTGGTACGCGCTCTAAAAGTAACATGAGGCGGTTGAGGTCTGCATCCTCTGATGGATAGTCCAGAAGCTTCAATAAGCGTCTTGCGATGGCACGTTTGAACCCCCGATTTTGTGGATTATAATAGTCTTCAAGCGTAATTATTGTTGCAGTTTCTTTTGGCATGGTGAATGTTGCGAAGGACTTGCTCATTCTCGTGATGTGTTCAGGAATGTCCTTGCGGTTTTCGAAAGGCTTCATGACCTTGGAAGCCATTGCATAATCTTTTCGTTCATTTACAACATACATGGCATAATAGGTAGAGATTCTCCAATCTTTAGGGTAATTATGGATTCCACGTATCATTACGGAGTCGACTGTCACATCATTTGTGTCTGCAACGCCACCGGTGAATTCGTAAACAATTTTCCATTGTGGATCGAGGGTTGTAACCAAGTTGGCAACTTGATTAAACCATTTGTATTTCACACCGGTCAAATAGCTATCCCCAAGCCCAACAATGGCTGAGATCCAATACAAGCTGGATAGAGAGTTTGTATGTCCTAGTGCCAGCACCTTAATCGAACTTGCTTTGGGCATGTACGAAATTTGATTCTTTATCTGGCTATTGCCTAGATCGTCGGTAAAGAGCATTCTTACCGAGAAAACTAGTGCAACAGAAATTGCCAATACTGCAATCAGCTTCTTCATCGGAACCTCAGTCCAAGTGTACCATCTTCAAAGAGGGCAGGCAAACCCCGGCAAGTACCTCTGAACCTCCGGCGTCATCACCGAAGAAAAGATTTTCAGTAAAAGCCCCCTGCAAATGCAAAGGCTTCCATAATGGCCGGCTCTCAATATTTTGACTTGCTAGTTTCGCAATCAATTCACTGGCGCGAATTCCGGAATCATCCCCAAAAAAGAACGCACTCAGCCATCGATTCGCCCGGCATCCATCAATCTCCACCTGCCACCTTACGCCTGGTGTATCTCGCAATTGCTTCACATACCCATCAAACACCTTGCGACGGTCGCTGACTTTTTTCTCGAGCATTTCCAATTGCCCAAGTACGACGGCCGCTACCAAATTACTCATCCCGTAATTGTACCCAATTTCGTGATGCTCAAAATGAGGCGTATTCTCCTTCGCCTGGGCCACAAGCTTACGGATACGAGCCGAAATAGCGAGATCGCGGCAGACTACCGCGCCACCCACGGATCCGGTGACAATCTTGTTTCCGTTGAAGGAGTAAATCCCAATGTCTCCAAGTGTCCCGGCGGGTTTACCCTTGTATGTGGATCCAAGGGCTTCGGCGGCATCTTCAATTAATGGCAATTCATGGCGTCTGCAAATCTCTAAAATTTCATCCATCCGGCCAGGCATGCCATAGCAGTAGGCAAAGACAACTGCCTTAACCTTGGCACCAGCCGCACGGCGACTCCGAATGGCTTGATCCAGCAATTCCGGATCCATGTTCCAGGTCTGCATTTCGCAGTCCACAAAAACGGGCGATGCGCCCAAATAGGTCGCCGGGGCGGCACTGGCAATAAAGGTGAAAGTGGGGCAAATGACTTCGTCGCCAGGGCCCACGCCAAGGACTCGAAGCGCTAGGTGGATGGCTGATGTCCCAGAGTTGACGGCAATGGCTTCGGGCATCCCCGTGTGCTCCCGCAAAGCTTGTTCTAGGCGGGTCACAAATGGCCCTGTGGGCGCAATCCAATTGCTGTCGAGGGCTTCGAGCAGGTATTTGCGCTCGTTGCCTTCCAAGCGGGGAGGGCTTAGGTAAATACGGTCATTGGACATGGGATCAAAATACATTTTCTTGCCCGTTTTGATGTTTACGATCTTAGGCCGAGCAGAGCTGTGGGTTTGCCCTCCTCTGGATGCCTTATGGATGTATCTTTTTATGGTGATTCCATACCTCATTTGCAAGCGCTGGCTTGATGTTGCGCTCTCCATTTTGGCAATAATCTTTCTTTGGCCTCTTTTGCTCCTTGTGGCCATTCTGGTTCGTTGGTATCTGGGTTCCCCTGTATTCTTTAGCCAAGATCGGCCTGGATTCAATGGCAAAACTTTTCGCCTCTACAAATTCCGTTCTATGCGGCAACCTCGGTCGGGCGAATCCGAGCTTGCCAGCGATGAACTTCGCCTGACAAAATTTGGCCGGTTTTTGCGCAGTTCCAGCTTGGACGAGCTTCCCGAATTGTGGAATATCCTTCGTGGGGATATGAGTTTTGTCGGGCCACGTCCGCTTTTGCCCCAGTACCTCCCGCGCTACAGTGCCCGGCAAGCCCGTCGGCATGAGGTTCGTCCTGGGCTAACGGGTTGGGCACAGGTGCACGGGCGCAACGCGCTCACCTGGCAACAACGCCTGGAATTGGATGTGTTGTATGTTGAAAATGTATCATTGAAATTGGACTTGCAGATTCTTTGCAAAACCATTGCGGTCGTTTTTTCTGCTCATGGAGTTTCTGCCGAAGGGCAAGCGACCATGACTGAATTTATGGGGAATGAATGAAACGGATCTTAGTATTTGGTGCAGGTGGACATTCCAAGGTTGTCATTGATGTCGCCCTCGTGGCTGGGTTTAGTGTAATCGGAATTTTGGATGAAAAATTCCCTGTTGGGACTACCTATTGTGGGATCCCCATTTTAGGCAGAAGTGGGGATTTGGCGCAGGTCGTCAAGGAGACATCGGTCCGCCAGGGTGTCGTAGCCATCGGTGACAACTGGATCCGTGCGCGGGTGGTTACCCGTACCCTTGAAGCCGTGCCTGATTTTCAATTTCCCGTTTTGATTCACCCTAGTGCTGTGGTGGCTTCGGGGGTGCAAGTCGGCGCGGGTAGCGTTGTCATGGCAGGATCCGTGGTGAATCCAAGTTCTTCTATTGGGATTCACTGTATCCTCAATACCCGAGCTTCCTTGGACCATGATGGCTCCCTGGGTGATTATGCAAGCATCGCACCCGGATGTACCGTTGGAGGTTGTGTAAAGGTTGGCTCCTTCTCCGCGATTGGACTTGGCGCAAATTTGATTCATCAAATCCAAATTGGGGAACATACCGTGATTGGTGCCGGAGCGCTCGTACTTGGGTCCATCCCGGATCGGGTCGTTGCATTCGGTTCTCCGGCCAAGGTGATACGTACCCGCACCCCAGGTGAGGCCTATCTGTGAAACTCGCGGGCCTGCTTAAATTTGATGTTTTTCGTATCGGACTGATTGTCTTTGACATTCTGGTCATGGTGTCTGCCATGCTCTTCGGGTTTTCCCTAGTATTTGAAGGGGTCATTCCAGATTCCTTCCGCATGCAAATCCCCTATTTTTTGGGCATTGCCATCAGTTCTACGCTTGCCGTATTTTCCTTTCTGGGGGTGTATTCCCGTCGCCTTCCGCAATACAGTGAGCGTGATGCGCGCTGGCTGGTGTTGGGCGCGCTTGGGGCTGCGCTTTGTGGATACTATCTGGAATTTGGTCTTAGTCCCCTATTATGGCCCTACCTGATCGCCTTTTGGTCTTTTCTGTTTATTGCGCGGGGGGGGATTGGCGTTTACGCCAGTTATCGGTCATACTTTTTTCCAGCCTGGCAGCTGCTCTTCGTGCCATTGCTGGCTGCGATTGCTGGCGTTGCTGTGCTTCGTCTAGATGCACCCGCTTTTGCTGTGCCAAACGAATCTTTGCCCGTTTCGAAAACCGTTCACGCGCTTTACTTTTTCTTTTCCACTAGCGGTTTTCTAATGGGGCGTTGGGTGCTGCAATGGGCGTTTCATTTTTACAAAAGGCCCCGGGGGCATCAGGCACGAGCCGTGTTGATTGGTGCAGATGAAGAGCTTTTGGTATTTTCCCGTCTCAATCGGATGTCGCGAAACTTTCGCATTGTGGCGATGCTTGACAACGATCCTCTGAGATGGGGAGTGCGAATACAGGATGCAAGAATCATGGGAGGCATTCCCTTACTGAGCGATATCGCAGAAAGCCTCTCGGTGGAGGCGGTGATTTTGCTCAAGGATTCCCTGCCCTTTGAAGAAGTGCAACAGGTTGAAACGATTTGCCGGGAAAGGCGCCTTCGCTTGATTCGTCTGGGAAGCATACAGGAGAGCTTGCTGCGAAGTGATTCCCTTTCTACGGCGGATCTTTTGGATCGAAAGGAATATCGGTTCCTACCGAGCGAAGGTGAGAACTACCTGCTGGGTCGGAGAGTTCTGGTGACTGGGGCGGGAGGATCCATTGGGTCGGAGCTGGTGCGCCAGATTCTTCGTTGTGATCCTGCATCCGTTACGCTTTTAGGCCGAGGAGAAAACTCTATCTTTGAGTTGGAACGCGAGCTGGGCGGAATGGGATTCGCAGGCAAGGTGAAGCCGGTGATTGTGAATGTGGCTGATTTGCAGGCACTGTCGCAGGCCTTTGAAAAACATGCTCCTCAGGTAGTCTTCCATGCTGCGGCCCATAAGCATGTTCCCTTAATGGAAACCAATGTTCAGGAAGCCTTGCGCAATAATGTGCTGGGTACCTGGAATGTTGCGGAACTCTCGGGGAAGCACAAGGTTGAGCGGATGGTCATGGTCTCCACCGACAAGGCCGTCGCGCCATCCAGCGTGATGGGGGCCACCAAAGCCAAGGCCGAGCAGGTGATCGAAACGGTTGCGGCCCAGTTTCTCCAGACCCGCTATTCAATCGTCCGATTTGGAAATGTGCTCGGCTCACGCGGAAGTGTTGTACGTATTTTCTTAGATCAAATCAAAAAGGGTGGTCCCGTAACGGTCACAGATCCCCGCATGACTCGCTACTTTATGACCATTCCCGAAGCGGTTTCCCTGGTGCTTGCCACGGGGTGTCTGCAAGGGCAATTTGGAGTTTATGTGCTGGAAATGGGGAAGCCCTACCGCATCGCTGATCTTGCGGAAAAAATGATCCGCATGTGTGGGCTTGAGCCCGGTCGCGATATCCGCATTGAGTTTACCGGCGTTCGCCCCGGAGAAAAGCTGGAAGAATCGCTGGCTAATGATTCGGAGAATCTTGTACCTACCGAAATCCCCAGCGTACGTCGCTTGTCCGGAGCGCAGGCTCAGGAAATTCTGCACAGAAAGAGTATTGAGGAAATGCTTGGAAACGATGAGGCGAGCATCCGTGCCGAGCTGTTTGGAAATTCAAGGAAATGAAATTGCGCCTTTGGTGTTCCAGTTCCAATATTTAGACCTATATTTAGGTCATAATTGAGAGGTCACCATGCATCAAATTTTATCTGCCTATTCAGCGAGCATCTCCGAGCTGAAGAAGAATCCTAGTGCGTTGATCGAGAGTGCAGCAGGGCAGCCGATCGCCGTATTGAACCATAATCGACCTACGGCCTACTTGGTTGCGGCCGAAACATTCGAGCGCATGATCGATTTGCTTGACGACATGGATTTGAGTAAGCTTGCGATAAAGCGCCTAACCCAAAAAAGCTTGGCCCTAAGGGTGAATCTGGATGACCTATAAGCTGGAATTCCTTCCTATTGCCCTAAAGGAATGGAAAAAGCTCGGTTCAACGGTCCAAGAGCAGTTCAAGAAGAAGCTGGCGGAACGGCTGATCAATCCCCATGTTCCTTCTGCAAAGCTTTCCGGTGCGGAGAATCTGTACAAGATCAAGCTTAGAACCGCTGGATATCGTTTGGCATACCAGGTGGATGACCAAGTAGTTGTGGTGTTGGTCTTGGCCGTAGGCAAGCGGGACAAATGAGGGAGTGTTCCTTGTCACCCCGGCCCCCCGCCGGAGTGTACCCCCTTGGGGGCCAGGGTGACACAGAGAGCAATCCTGCTAAACTCTAAAACAAACCTTTACAGACTGGCTTTCCGAGTGGCATTGACATGAGCATTTGAGAAAAAAGAGATAATCACAACATGAAGCTTTTTTTCGTAACTCACTGGGCCAATAACATGCTCATCTTCCGCACCTGGATGCTGGAGGAAGCTGTTCGGCGTGGGCATGAGGTCGTGGTAATGTGCCCTGCGGACAAAGAGGCTACGCGCTTTGCCGATCTTGGGGTTCGGCATATTCCTTGGGTGCTTGAACGCGGTAGCGGGATTGGAAATCTGATTGCTGCGATCATGGATGCGCGAAGGATTCTTCGTCAAGAGCGTCCAGATGCTACCGTGGTGTATTGTGTGCAGCCGATACTGGCAGTGCTTTGGGCCTGGCGGCTTGGGGGGCGATTAGGTCTGTTGTACCCTACCTTTACGGGCTTGGGAAGCCTGTGGACGGAATTGGATGCGCCTCGATTGCGCAAACGGATGATTAGGCGGATATTGGAGGGAATGTTTGGGTTATTACTCACCCAAGCAACCCGTGTCTTTGTGCTGAACCGTGATGACAAATTGCAGGTTGCCTCTTGGAATCCGATGGCCTTGCAAGGCAAGGTTGTGCAGACTCTGGGTGAGGGTGTGGACCTCGAATATTTTCGGTTGCCTACTGATGAGCACCGTGCCGAAGCAAGGTCGCGATGGGGCATTCCTGTTGATGCCAAGGTGATTGGCTTTGCGGGACGACTGATCCGCGAGAAAGGGGCTTCCGATTTTTTAAAGCTATGCATGCAAATGAAGAGAGATGAAAATGTTCATTTTTTGGTGGTCGGTGATCCTGATCCAGGGAATCCTACGAGCTTGACTGATGTGGAGCTTTGCGAGCTGGATTCTGTCCCCAGAATGCATCGTGAGCACTGGATGGCCGATGTTCGACCCGCCTACGCGGCAATGGATGTGTTGGTGTTTTTGAGTGCCCGAGAGGGCTTGCCTGTGAGTCCCTTAGAGGCCATGGCCATGGGCGTACCGGTGGTTGGGTATGATGCGGTGGGGACAAGGGAAGTCGTGCCTGCGCGATGGCTGGTTTCGACTGGGGATTTAGCGGGGTGCCTAGGGCAGATTCAGGGACATTTGGCCCGGCTTGATGTGGTCCGGTCAGAAGCTATGATTGTTTCGAAAGGCTTTGAGCGACAGGTGGTTCAGGGAGAATTTCTAAGAGAAATTGAGTAAAATTACTCACTATATTGAGTAAAAATACTTAGTATATTGAGTAAAAATACTCCATCCAATGGGCACCCAGATTCAGGTGGTTTTGTTAGGCTCGGCCACTTTGCTGATTCAGCAAGGACTCTCGGAGTCTTTGATGGGGCGCTACGAGATGCATCATCTATGGCACTGGTCTTATGCAGAAATGAAGCAGAGCTTTGACTGGACGCCCGAGCAATATGTGTGGTTTGGGGGTTATCCGGGCTCGGCGGCTTTGGTGGGGAATGTGGCCCGATGGAAATCGTACATTCGAAATTCATTGATTGAAGCAAGCCTTTCCAAAGATGTGTTGTCGATGGCAAGAATCCACAAACCAGCGGTACTGCGTCGCCTCTTTGAACTGGGTTGCGCCTATTCCTCCCAGGTAGTGAGCTATGGCAAAATGCTCGGGCAACTCGATGATGCGGGCAACACGACAACTTTGGCTTCCTATTTGGAATTGCTGAATGCCGCAGGACTATTGGGTGGCCTCGAAAAATATGCGGGAACCGCAATTCGCAAGCGGAGCAGTAGTCCTAAGTTTCAGGTTCACAACAATGCGCTTATGACAGCGACTCGCTCCGAAACCTTTGCCCAGGTTCAAGCGAAACCTGAAATTTGGGGACGCTTCGTGGAATCGGCTATTGGCACGCATTTGCTCGGAGAAAGTAAGCGCCTAGGCTTTGATTTAGGGTACTGGAAGCAGGGTGATGCCGAAGTGGATTTTGTGGTCACAAAAGATGGCAAGGCGGTTGGAATTGAAGTCAAGAGCAATGCGGCCAAGAGGACCGTGGGAATGGAACTTTTTAAGAAGGCGCATCCGCAGGCGAAGGTGATTTTAGTTGGGGGTGCCGGGATTAGCTGGCAGGAATTTTTGACGATGGATGTGGGGGTGGTATTTGAGTGAGATGGGCGGACTTTGCAGAACGAACGTCGTTTATAGAGATTTATACGGTAATATACGCAGGCATTGATATAAACTAGTATATTTTCTTATAAACGTCGTCAGAGGTAACTCAGTGGACAAGATCAAAAACCCATTTTCGCCCGGCGCGGGCTCGCCTCCACCGGAGTTGGCTGGTCGAGACGATATTTTGGAAAGCGTGCGGATCCTGTTGGGTCGTGTCAAAGTCAAGCGACCTGAAAAGAGTTTGCTGCTCACTGGGCTTCGAGGAGTGGGCAAAACCGTATTGCTCAATGAAATCGTGAAACTTGCGATTGCAAATGACTATCGCACCATTCTGATTGAAGCGCACGAAGACAAAGGACTTGCCCGGCTCCTAGCTCCGCAATTGCGTAGACTTTTATTCGAACTGGACCGCCTGAAGGGTTTTGGTGAAAAAGCCAAACGAGGGATTGGAGTTCTAAAGAGCTTTATCGGTTCACTTAAAATGAGCTATGGGGATATGGAATTCAGTCTTGATATCGATCCTGAACGAGGAGCTGCAGATAGTGGTGACTTGGAGGTGGATCTTCCCGAATTATTTGTTGCAGTTGCTGAGGCTGCGGATGAGTGCGGATCAGCAGTGGCAATTCTGATCGATGAAATCCAATATTTTAATACCAAAGAATTGAGTGCGCTGATTATGGCGATGCATCGTATGCAACAGCGACAGTTGCCACTTGTGTTGATCGGCGCTGGCCTACCCATTTTACCTGGTCTTGCTGGAGAGTCCAAATCCTATGCAGAACGATTGTTTCAATTTCCAAACATTGGTCCATTGAATGATGCGGACGCTCGAAAAGCCTTGCGAGACCCAGTCAAAGAGTACCGTGTTGAATTCCAGGATGAAGCATTACAGGAAATAATCCGGTTAACCCGTGGGTATCCGTATTTCCTTCAGGAGTGGGGTTACCAAGCTTGGAATCATTCAGAAGCGTCCCCGATTACATATAAAACAATTCAAGAGGCAACAACGATAGTACGTGGGCGCTTAGATGAAAACTTCTTCCGCGTTCGTTTTGATCGACTCACCCCAAAAGAGAAAAACTTCTTGCGGGCAATGGCAAATTTGAGAACTGAAACGTATCGTAGTGGCGATATTGCAAATGAGCTGGGGCAAAAAATAACCATGCTTGGACCAGTGCGGGCAAGCCTAATCAAAAAGGGCATGGTGTATAGTCCAGCTCACGGGGAGCTTGCATTTACTGTGCCGTTGTTTGATGAGTTTATGCGACGGGCGATTCCCGAGTTTTGCAAATGATTGATGTTATAATTGTCAATTGGAATTCGGGTGCAGGTCTTGAAGCTTGCTTGGATTCGTTGACAAGCCTTGCGCCTAATATTCGTGGCCAAATCATCGTGGTAGACAATCAGTCTTCGGATGGCTCGGAGTCGTGTTGCGGAAAATGGACCCAGGTGAATTTAATTCACGCAGGTGGTAATTTGGGGTTTGCGCGTGCTTGCAACTTGGGAGCGCAAAGGTCAACGAGCGAATGGATGCTCTTTTTGAATCCGGATACCAGGTTTTTGCCCCCGACTCAGGACGCGCTTTTTGGTATGCTCTCGAAACTCGATGATCGCACAGGTATATGCGGAGCACAGCTTTTGGATGAAGAGGGAAGGGTCGCGAGGAGCTGCGCGCGATTCCCTAGTCCATGGATGTTCCTGTGCCACACGGTGGGCGTTGACCGGTTTATTCCAAGCCTGGGTTACCCAATGCAAGACTGGGATCACTTCACTTCCCGAAATGTGGACCATGTGATTGGAGCCTTCTATTTAGTTCGAAGAAAACTGTTTCAAGAATTGAATGGATTTGATGAAAGGTTTTTCCTGTACCTTGAAGATTTGGATTTTTCGTTGCGAGCCAGGCAGTCGGGGTGGAATACCCTTTTCTGCGCGGATCTGAAAATTTTCCACGAAGGGGGTGGAACATCAAAGCAGATCAAGGCCACCCGGTTGTTTTATGACCTACGCAGCAGGCTGCTCTACGCCCAAAAATATTTTCCAAGCTGGCAGGCAAGGTTTCAAGTCATGGCAATGATCTGCCTGGAACCATTCTCTCGCTTCATCGGAATATTTCTGCGTCCTTCAAAAAATGCTTTCAAGGAGTTGTTCCAGGGCTACACAAAATTCCTCCATTGGTGGGTTCATGCCTAGGCTCATTGCTTTCACTCGTTATGGAAGGCTGGGGGCAAGTAGCAGGGTGCGCTTTTTGCAGTTCCAGGCTCATTTAGAACAGGCCGGGATGCAGGTCCATGTGAGCCCGTTACTGTCTGACCGATATCTTGAAATACTATACACACAAAAGAAACGATCCTGGCTTGAAATGGTGAGGGGGTATTTTCTGCGGTGCGTGGATATTTTTCGCATACCATTCTATGACTACATTTGGATCGAGAAGGAGCTGTTTCCAGGTCTCCCCGCTACGGTTGAGCGTTTGTTGCATCTGGGTGGATTCCGCTATGTAGTGGACTATGATGATGCGATCTTTCATAACTACGACCTGGCTTCCAACCCTTTGTATCGCTATTTGATGGGGGAAAAAATTGCTGTCGTGATGCGATCTGCAGGGACGGTAGTCGCTGGGAATCCATACATTGCAGAGTATGCTCGAAGAGCCCGCTCTGGGTGCGTGAAGATTATTCCGAGTGTTGTCGATACGAACCAGTACGGAATTGCCACGAGACCGAATGGCCTGCTTCCTGTGATTGGTTGGATTGGATCACCATCTACCGCACCGTACTTGCTTCAAATAGCACCAGCTCTCCGCGAGGCTAATCAAAAAATACCATTTGAGTTGGTTGTGATTGGAGCGCAAATTGAACTGGAGGGCTTGAGTGTGCGCTGCAAGGCGTGGTCTGAAGCAACGGAGATTCAAGAGATTCAGCAGTTCGATATTGGAATCATGCCACTACCGGATGATCCCTGGGCGCGGGGTAAATGTGGGTATAAGCTGATTCAGTATATGGCGTGTGGAGTTGCCGTGATTGGTTCTCCTGTCGGGGTGAATAGGGAGATCGTATCGGCTGCCGTCGGGTTCGCTCCAGAATCTTCCGAGGCATGGCAAGATGCATTGCTTTCTTTGCTGGCTGATGCTGGCCTTCGATTAAGCATAGGTATTCAAGGTCGCCTTCGCGTGGAAATGTTCTATAGCATGCAATCCGCTGCCAGTGAGTTTTGTGAACTGATCCCTAGACCCTGCACTTGAAGACGAACCACAGCAGCACTCGCCATGGCTGGATGCGCGCAAAGAATGGAAAGAGCCGGGGCTTCAGCGAGTAGGATAACGCCTCAAGAAATAATTCTTTCTTAAAATTTCGGTTCTTTAGCAATATGTAGATATACCAGCAAGTATTTGTCCAAAACGCATCAAACTCAATTTCGGGGGAAACCTTGATCGTTGATGCGGGTAATTGGTCTCGCCACTTATTGAGCCAGATGTGGGCGGTATCGATCCATTGGTTATTAAAGCTGCCTTTGGAAAAATGCTCAATCATTATGTCAAAGATGACCCGATTGTCGTAGCCCAAAATAAAAGCCTGCATGCAGATGTCCTGGTCATAGCAATGGAACCCTTGAAATGTAACATCGTCAAAGCGAATATTCAGGGAAAGCTCGCGAGTCATTGCCAGGAAGACGCCATCAATGCAGGTCGCACTGGAGGAGTCCGAATCTGTCGCAATGTATTTGACCGAAAAAAGCTCTGCAGGTTCATTTGGATTCATTCGTTGTAGGTAGTGCATCGACTGGGAAGGATTGAACCCCCAGCCCGCAATGGTTGGCAACGTGAAATGAGAACCAGCGATTCCAAGAATGCCTGCTTTTTCTTTTTGCAGGTGTCTGACCAGTAATTCCCCCCAGTTCAGTGTGCGAAATAAGATATCCTCATGAATAAAGCAAAGGTATGGGAACTTGCTCCTACGAATGCCTTCGTTGTAGGCGGAGAAAATGGAATAGCGGGATGTGGAGTTGTCGATAACGATAAGCTCAAAAGGAATGCCGATAGTTTGGGTTATGTTCTCCAAAACATCTTGAGCTAAAATTCCAGTACGAGAACAAAGGATCAACGAAATCATGAAAGGGCCTTGGTGTAAATTGGAGTGAAATTCCGCTATTGGAGCCATTATGGACGCAGCCTTAAGAAGGCTGCGAATATTTCATGAGCTTTGGATATTTTAGAAAGTACCACAAAAGAATTCGCCAGGTATGAGGGGAAAAGAAATAGGGAAAGAATCGAAATTTGAGGATGAGCGAAAGCTGAATGCGCCGATGTCCCTTGGTGGAAATAGGCAGGCGACAGTTTTTTAAAAGTGATTTTGAAAATAGTCCCCAGTTCATATAAAATTCCTTTTTAGGTGAAAGGGAAATGGATGATTGAGGTAAGTTTGATCTCCATTTTAAAAACCATTTGTTTGCGTTGAATTCCCAGTCGGGGCCAAAATGTCCATGAGAAAAATGTTCAATCAGAATGTCAAAGCAGATGAATGCTTTATACCCAATGGATCGAACTTGCATGCATATGTCCATGTCGTAACAATGAAAACCACCAAAATTCATTTCATCAAAGGAAATCCTGGAAAAGATTTCCTTTGGCATGGCAAACCAAAATCCGTCCAGACAAACAACTTCAGCCAAAGGATTATTGGTGTTCGTGTAATTATTGAAGAGAGCCTCGGGCCGGTTTTTTTGTTTCGTGTTTTGGATGTAATTTACCGAGTTAATCCCGCTGTCACCCCATTGGCCGATGGATCTAGTTAGGTAATGGGTGCCTGCTACTCCAATAATTCCGACATGGTTGAGTTTCATGTGCTCAATTAGTTGAATGCCCCAATTTGAGCTTCTAAATGCGATGTCTTCATGGGCAAAGCAAAGAAAAGGAAATTTGCTTCTGCGAACTCCCAGGTTGTAGGCCGCAAAAATTGAGTATTTGGATTCCGAATTATCAATTACGATTGTTTCGTATTCCACGCCACATGTGGCTTCAATATTTTCTTGGAGAAAATTTGAAATTTTTCGAGATGTGGAGCATATGATAATTGAAAGCATGCGACGCCTTTCATTTAATTGTGATAATTTTGAATATACTGCTTTCGATGTTTTAGGAAAGGCTTTTCGAAGTAGGTGTAGCTCACATGGGCAATCGGAATCATTGCCAGAAAAAATACGACTGACCAGAGACATCCAATAAAAATGGAGTTGATAGGCCCAAAAATTTCGTTGATGTAGCTTGATGCAGAAAAGACAAAGAAAATGTGCAACAAATATATTGAGTATGAGTATTCACCAACCCTCCCCCAAAAGTTTGAAAGTGGGCCATCTTTCGGGTATTTTGAATTATCATACCAAGAAATAATAGCCCCGTATGAAAAACCCTCAATGGCAGGGAGAAAAATCCAAACCGGGCTAGAGGAGGGGTAGGCGGGAAAGTGATAGAATCCGCCACAAAAATTAAAATACCATAAGGCAAAGGTAAAGAAAAGAAAAATTAAAAGTGCGATGAAATTTCTACCCGAAATGTATCTCCTGTATTTAAAGGAAAGAATGCCAAAAATAAATTGATCAATACGACCAAAAATTGTCCAATATGCCAGACTTTGGACTTCTCCATGGAATTGATATAGGATAGCCCGAATTCCGATAGTCGAAATAATTGCCAGGCTGAGTGCATGCGGTTTTGTTTTCAAAACATACAGGAGAAAAGGCAATATTAAATAGAAATGAAATTCAACGGTAATTGACCAGCCGCCATTTGGCAATGTAGGGAGAAAGATGCCTTGAACAATGGATATGGCAAAATTTTGGAGGCTTTCTCCATGGAAATACTTTTGAATCAAAACAATCAAAATAACGAAAGAAAGAAGGGGAAGCAGCCGCAAGGTGCGGTTCCAAAGGAATGATGGAAAAGAAAAATCCCTTCCATCAAGTAATTTTGCGAACAAATATCCGCTTAGTGTCATAAAGACGGCTACTCCTGTGTGACCCTCATTCAAAAAGGAAAGAGGCCCAAAAAAGGGAACAGAGCCAAATTCAATCGGTGTTCCATTTGTGGAGTGGAGGAAATGCCATGAAACGACTAGAAACGCGGCGACGGCTCTAATATGATCAAGTGCGATGAAATGTGAGCCGGAGCTGGATCTCATGGTGGGGCGGGTAATTTATGCATTTTGATAATGGAGGGAAGAATATTTAAAAAAGGCTCAACGGGACATTAGCCTTTTTTCCGAAGGCAAACAAAAAATTCCCATCCATCAATGCTCTGTGGTTGGCTGGCGATTTCAATGTCCGTGAGAAACCCCAAGGAAATTAAATCTTCAATAATTGAAATGAATGATTCAGGAGTGAAGCACCATACATGGACATCAATGTATGTTTTGGTTTTCAAGAATTCGTCAAGTCTTTCCTTCGCATAATTCGGAGGATTGATGCGCTTTGCCGCACTTGTGATTGCCGGAGAGTCCCTTGTCCAAGAGTGCAATCCGGAACGACTACTAGCCCTCAGGAAAAACTCGGCAATGCTACCAGGCGATGGAAATGTATCGCCTCGAAGGTGAGCGTCTATTATCGAGGATAGCGGAGAGGGGGTCCTAGCAGTATCAAAAACATATCGATGATCCGGAATCGCAAGGGATAGGATTCCACCCGGTTGAAGAATGGACATGCAATTTAACAGGAACCCGATGAGGTTCGGCATGTGTTCAATGTTATGGCTGGATATGATCCAGGAAAACTGGGTTCCTTCCCCGACTAAATCAATATAGGGTTGACCTTGCCATACAAAGTCAACGTCCTCGATGCGAGAAGAATCAACACCCTCAGAGTCGTATTTTTTTTGCAGATCTGGCTTATTCAAATAGTCGAGGATGCGAACATTGAATCCATCTCGACGCGGAGCAATCGGACTATGGGACGGTCCAATTTCAAGGCCCAAATGATTTTTGTCAATTTGGCTCAATAGGATTTGTTTTCTGTCCTGTTTCAGTTTTTTTTGTGGACGGAGGTGGTATCGGATTGATTGATAAATGTAAGACAATTTGAGTTTTGACATGATTATTTCCGCAAAAGTTTCTTTTGTTGTTGGATGAATTCAGGGTTATGTGATGACTTTTTCAAGTTGCCAATCGGCGACAACGAATTCAATAACATGGTCTGGAATTCCTTGAGGCCTTTTCAATTTTTCACTTATAAAGACCTGGAGATGGCAAGCTGAACCAATATGGCATAGTACGGTGGTGGACGAAACAATGGAAATATCCAAAGAATAGGTTCCGGGGGAGAATTGAATTTTCTCAATTAAAGAAACGACATTAATGGTGTCCCCTTTTTGCTGATTAATGACAAGGTCGGAGTCCATGGATTGAATGTTTGCGACTATTCGACCATATTGGTCCCGAATATTAATGCCGATATCGCAAAATCGCGCGTATTCACTGAAAGAGATGTCTAACGAAATTCGGACGTTTTCTCCGTGAGTGATTTGATTTGAATCCAGTTTTCTGAACTGGGAGTCGATGAGATGAATGTTGGAAATGGATGCTCCCCCTGATCCAGTCAAAGTGGATTTGGATTGTGCTGTATAACAACCAATTACTTTTTCAATGGACTGGTGGGACATTGTTTTTCCGTTTTGCACAAATATTCCTTCTTCACACAACTGTCTCACTGCCCCCATATTGTGGCTCACAAACACCACCGTCCGTCCTTCCTTGCCAACCTCTTCCATCTTGCCCAGGCACTTCTTCTGGAACTCCGCATCGCCAACGGCCAATACTTCATCAACAATTAAAATATCCGGCTCCAAATGCGCAGCAACCGCAAACGCCAATCTCACGTACATTCCACTTGAATAGCGCTTCACCGGGGTATCCAAAAACTTCTCTACGCCCGAGAAATCCACAATCGCGTCAAATTGCCGCTTCACATCCGCTCGGCTCATTCCCAGAATTGCACCGTTTAAAAAAATGTTTTCACGACCGGTTAATTCCGGGTGAAACCCTGTACCCACCTCCAGCAGGCTTGCAACGCGGCCACGGGTCGTGAATCGTCCGGTCGTGGGTTCCGTAATGCGCGATAAAATCTTCAGCAGGGTGGACTTCCCCGCGCCGTTGCGACCTATGATCCCAACTCGGTCACCAGGCTTAATCTCAAAACTCACATCCTTGAGCGCCCAGAATTCCTCAACCTCGCCCCCGAGTGACGGGTTGCGGATGTGCTTCCAAATATCGCGTACTCCATTCGCCAGGGTGTCGCGCAAGGTGGAGTAGGACTCCTTTTTTTGGTGCCCGATCAGGTAGCGTTTGCCGAGGTTTTCGACTTTAATTGCGTAGGTCATTTCACCACCCAATAACCGCTTTTGTTGTTGCCTTCGCGATGCAATAAATCTAAATCCTTCAGTTTATTCGTATTCTCGATCACCTTGCGTCTTGATATACCCAGTTCTTTGGCTAATTCCACAACGCTCATGCGGGGATTCGATTTCAGAAGAGCAAGAATTCGCTGGCGGTTTTCGGACAGTGGATCGGTGACCTTGTCGGTGACCTTATCGGTGACCTTATCGGTGACCTTCGTAAAGCTGATTTTTATTCCACCCACAAAGGCTATTGCTTGTGGAGCCGGTCGGTTTTGGTCTTGGGCGTCCTGAGCCATAAGCTTAAAGCCACGTCCCCATGCCTCAATGGAGCCCATGCGATAGAATACATCTGCGATAAGCGGGTTGCGCCGTATAGAAGGATGGTCCACTTTTAGCTGTTCTTCCGTCAGTGGTGGTAAGAGGCTACCGAGATTCCAAAGGTCAATATGATCTTCATAGACATGGATGGTCATGTCGGTTCCAGGAATGGAATAATCCCGGTGAATCACAGCGTTCATCACGGCTTCGCGCAGGGCTAGTTCAGGGTATTCCAAGGTTTCCATGCGTTCCAGGCCTTTGTAGCTGACAATGGAATGCAGGTACTTTGATTTCAGCAGTTCGAGGATTCGCTCGGGAAGCATTACCAAAGGGCTTTCCAATTGATCATGGCTAATGAGGTCGGCGGAGTCGCGTCCGAATCGTCCAATTTTGCAGCATGAGGCCCCCAAAAAGGTGGCTGGGTCTTTCGCGAATAACAAAATAGCAGCCCTGGTTAGCTGGTTGCTTTCTGTCATGAGGTGGATGTTTTTTAGAACATCAGGGAGCTTGCTAAGTTCAGCCTCACCGGAAAGTCGATTCTTGTCTATGGATTTGCGAATGAAATAGCGAATCAGGCGGTCATCCAAATGATCCATGCGGGCTTCTGGAACCGCAATGGAGTCCCATGTCAATTTGTTGGCGCGAAGTATGGCCGACTGTAGCTCTGGACCTTTTAGTTCTTGTACTGTGCTCCCGCGCCGGATATAATAGTTTCCGTGGTAAGAAACGGGTTGAATGCTTTTTGCAACATGGATTTCCAGCACGTCACAATCCTGGTGTTTAATTACACGAAAATCAGGATAAATTCCCAAAATTGAGGTGACTTTATTTGGGAGATCTTCTAGAAGTTTGCGGATGTTGGATACCCCAACAGGCTTGCCTTTATCGGTAATGCCAACGGATAAAACCCCGCCCTCGCTATTGGCAAAAGCCGCGATTGTCCTGAGCCATTCATCTTTCCAGATTTCTTTGAACTCTGTGGTTTGATTTTCTATCTGGGTTTGGTTGGTCATAAATTTACACCAGACAGCGACCGTCCGAAAGTTTTGATGTCCAAGTCATAGGTTTATATATAATCGATTGCCTTTCAAAGTTGTGACATTATTTAACGATCTACAGTCCAGTTTTTAGTTTCCATCGTGCTGTGATAAATTGTGGCCTTTTGCATATTTAAAACCCTTCGGGAATTTGCGGAAGGGTTTTCGCATGTATCCATGGAATGTGCCGAAGGAGTTCGCCTTCCATAGGGAATTGCGGCAGGAATTTTGAGGTCATTTGAGCGACCGCTTTGGCCTGGTCCAAGTCGCGAGGTGCCTTTTGTGGGTTTCGGTCTGGTTGGCATGAAACCCAGATTTTGTGCAATGAGAATGCCCGGGGGTCGGGAACTGAAATGTGCAACGGGAAGCCGTCTTGATCCATGACAATGGTTCGGAATTTTGGCGCATCTCGAAGCCAGTCCAGGTTGCGTAAAGGTGTTGCCCAAAGGTCATCCGCATTTCCCATGGTGGTTGCATCCTGTTTCCAAGGTGGTCGTGGTTCGGGTTTGATCAGGTCTACCATGAACCCCTCACTGTTCGATGCCCTGAAGGAGCCTTTGCGTAAAGGCTCGAAACTGCTGTCGGCCTTCCGTAGAATCTTCATGAGGCCTTTTTTGGCAAGGTTTGCTGATATTTTCAATGTGGAGCGAGTATCCCACAATATGTCCAAATCCAAGGTAGCAAGCAATCCTGATTCGATTTGTACTCCAGCTTCAGCTTCGTAAGCATATAGTGCGTGGCTACCAACCACGAGGATGTTGGTGTCCTTAACATTTGCTCGCGCCAGTTCTCGGATGATTCTGGCCGGGAGTCGTGGAAATCTGTTGAGGTGGGCTGCTTTGATGTAGCGAGCTTGGCCACGCATCCATTCCTGGATGTTTTTGTATTTTTCCTGGAGAAGTTGTTTGCGTCGGTGAAAGTCGGCAAATATTTGTTCTGTTTCCGGTGACCTGGGTCCCAAAGAGTGTCCATAGCCTTGTCTTCCAACGCATGGAACCTTGGTATTGGAGCAATTCCTGCTCAACGGTTGAAAATAGCTCAAAACGATCTCTCATATCTAGGGATATTTGGCGCTTTTGATTGTCTAACTCGTTGAAATACAATGTGTTTTCCTTTCGTAATGTGAATTTACATAAAAAAGGAAAACAAGTTTGCAAATACCAAGGAATTAGGGACAATCCTGCCGTGCCTGGATTTATGTAAAAGCGGTCAGTTATTGGCGCTGTTGCCTCATAGCACATCCGCAAATTGGCGTTCCAGCGAACGGAACACCCAAAATCCGCTGACCAAAATCAAACCGGAGAAGACGATGGATGCAATCAGAGCTGTAGAATCAGGTGCTGGGCCCGTCGGCAAAATGCACCAGCGTATTCCGTCGATGATCCCGACCATAGGATTTAGGGCGAACCAGAATTTCCAATTCGCAGGGACAATGCTGGTCGAGAATCCAACCGGGCTCAAATAGAATCCAAACTGGATCAGAAAGGGGACGATCACCCGGAAGTCCCGGTATTTGGCGCTCAGGGCAGAGAACCATAGTCCCAGGCCTAGGGTGAGGGCGGCTGCAAGCAACAGAAAGGCGGGAACGAACAAAATGCGAATCGAGGGAAGGTAATGGTACCAAGCCATGACGGCCGCAAGAATGACGGTGTTGATGGCCAAATCCACCACGCTGATAGCTAGTGCAGAAAGGGGAATGATGACTCGGGGGAAATAGACTTTGCTGATCAGATTGGAATTCCCAATCACGCTACTGCTGGTAGATTCAAGTGCTGATGCAAAAAATTGCCAGCCGAGCATTCCACTGAGGACAAGAATGGGGTAGGGGACATCGTGGTTTGGAAATTTAGCGAGGATCCCAAAGATGATGGTAAAAACCACCGTCATCAAAATGGGCCTGATTGCGCTCCAGGCGATGCCGAGTATAGTTTGTTTGTAACGGACCGAGATGTCCCGCCATGCAAGAATGAACACCAGCTCGCGAAAGCGCCAGAGGTCTTTGGTGTAGTGCCGCAGTCCCGCGCCGGCTTCAACAACGATTTCTTCCATCTGGTGAAAGATACCAACAAAATGGGCTGGTAGGCACAATTGAATTGATTGATGTTTGTCATGGTCGCACGACCATCACCGCACCATGCCCGAAGAAATACTGCAACCAGCACCGGTGATCCCCGTTCCGGGGATGACGTGAAAATGCGCTATCCCGAAGAATTCGAGAATTGCGTCGCATACATAGTCCACTTCGTCTGGCAATAGCTCTGGGAACATGGGTAGAGCAAGGATTTGGGAGCAAACTTTTTCGGCTACCGGGAAGTCGCCGGGTTTGTGGCCCAGGTAGGCAAAGCACTTTTGCAAATGCAACGGAATGGGATAATAGATCGAATACCCGATGCCTTTGTTCTTCAAATGTTCTGCCAGTTCATCGCGGCGTTCTGAGAGAATGTTGAAGACATAGTTCACCTCCCGGTTGCCGGGGAGAATCGTGGGAAAGCGTAGGGCTGGGATAGAAGATAGTCGGTCGCGATAATGTTTTGCGTGCTCGGCCCGGCGGACGATGGCTTGGTCGATATATTTGAGTTTGACATTCAAAATCGCGGCCTGCATGGTGTCGAGGCGGGAGTTGTACCCGATGTAATCGTGTTGGTATCGGACGGAGCTTCCGTGTACCCGGTAACTCTTGAATTTAAGATAAAGCTCCTCATTATTTGTAACGAGGAGGCCGGCATCGCCATATCCACCCAAGGTCTTGGTGGGAAAAAAGGAATACACTCCGGCATCTCCAATGGTTCCTGCGCTTTTCCAGGCACCATCGTAAAAGGTCTCCATTCCAAATGCTTCTGCGGAATCTTCCAGTACTTTGAGATTGTGTTTTTGGGCGAGTGCCATGACCTGGCCCATGTCTGTGGACTGCAGAAACAGGTGGACGGGAATGATGCCCCGGGTGGCCTTGGTTATGCGGTTTTCGGCGTTGTGAAGGTCCATGTTGAGGGTCTCTTCATCGAGGTCTACAAACACGGGCTTTCCGCCCAGGCGCGCCACGCAGGAGGTTGAGGCAAAAAAGGTAAAGGTTGGTGTCAGGACTTCGGTGCCATCCCGAAATCCCAGCACATCGGAGGCTAAAACCAGGGCGTCGGAACCGGACGCGACCCCAAGGGCAAAGCGAACCCCCAGCCGCCGGGCGCAGGCCTGCTCGAATACCTCGACATCCTTGCCGAGAATAAACCCGCCGTGGGCCATCACGGACTGCACGGATGCATCGAGTTCCGCTTTGTGATCCATGTATTCGCGGGTCGAGGTAAAGAAGGGTACTTGCATTAGATTCTCTAGGGGTAATTTTTCGGATAATTATATGCAGTCATTTGTCGGGCCCGCCACCCTATTCCAACAGCGCGTCCACCAGGCTTAACTCGCCTGTCCGCTTGCCCATGAATTGGATGTAGGAGTCGGACGCTACGATCCTTGCGTTTTCAATGTCCTGACGCAGAAAGCTTGCGATCAAAAGGTCACGCGAGAGGGCTTCATCCGCCTGGGCCAGGTCGAGCATGGTGATGGCGTGGCGTATGCTGTCCGACAGGGCTGGGGCGGTCCAGAAATTGCGCCGGAATTCGTAGGCCCTGCGGACTTTTGCCGGGACCAGACCCGGCGTGGCGACGATGGAATCTACGAGGCCCAGGAACAGGCGTTGCACAGACGAATCCCTCCATGCGAATGCCGGCACTATTTTTTGCACTTGAGCCATGAAGGCTGCTCCTTGCATGGAGTCCTTGGGCAGATGCTGGCGAAGGACGTTGAATTTTTCGACCGTGGTGTAGTTCAAATCCAGGGTGACGCCAAAACGGGCGGGCTCCATTAGGTCGTGCCAGGTCAGTGCGCCAATGGGGCGGAAAATTAGTGACAATTCGCTATGGCTCTTGAGGAACATGGCTTTTTCGGCCAGGTTGTCCACCACGGGGTCATATTCCGAGTTGGCTTTTACCAGGGACGCCATCAATTCAAAACTGGGTTTGGAAGCCACATAATTCAGCCGGCAAAGCTTGGCGGGCTCTATTCGAAAGGGCGTCATATCAGCTTGAATAGTGGGATCCATAAGACGATGGGGGTCGAGGGCAATGGGATTGTCGGAGGCAAGAATCACCAGATCGAGGTCTTCTCCGTCCACCCGGTACATTTCCAGATATTGGAATTGGGCGCCCAGGGATTTGATCACCGAAAGTAAAATGTCATCCGTCATCTCATAGGTGTGGAACCATTGGGCCACAACGCCTCCCGGCGTCATGTAGCGCTTGAGGTCCAAGTAGAATTCGGTGGTGAAAAGGGAGCTGACCCCGCTGACCCAGGGATTGCTGGGTTCGGAGATGATCATGTCATATTTGCGGTCCGAGGAGGCAAAGAAGGTTCGGGCATCCTGGATGACAATTTGGCTACGCGGGTCCTCGTAGGCCCTTTGATTGCGGGGATGGAAGCCTCGGGCGAGTTCCACCATTTCCTTTTCGATTTCAATTACATCTAAGTGTTTGAGACGCGGATCGGCCAGTAGGTAGTGGGCCGTCATCCCACTTCCAAAGCCGATGATGGCCGCGGAGTAATCCGGAGAGGTGCGCGAGGCGATGGGGAGCCAGGCCAGGGTGGCCTGGGTGGTGGCATCGGTGGTAGTGGGGTCCGTGACCGAGAGCGATGCGTCGGGCTTGCCGTTGGTTTTCAAGGTCATGGATTGGGCGTTGGAATGGAAAGAGATGGTGGCCGTTACTCCGTCTCGGGCTTGGATCTCAGTCCTGGGGGCAACGCTTGCGAAACCTCGGTAGGAACCCTGGGTAAGGGTATGGTAATTCATTTGGACTCCAAAGGAGGCGAGTACCACAATCAATCCGATCGCTAATGAGATCAGGACCACCCGGGATTTGGAATTCCAGAGGAGTCCTGCGCTGCCCGCTACCGTGATGCCCAAAACCAGGTCTACCAAGGCTCCAAAGGAGATCGTGTTTCCCAACTGGAGCCAGGGGAGCAACACCAGTCCGCCCAGGGCCGCTCCGGCGATGCTTCCCAAGGTATTCCAGCCATACACACGCCCCGTGAAGGCTTCTTCTCCGGTGCGTTTGCACAGGGCAAAGGTGATGAGCGGAAGGGTCATGCCGGCAAAGAAACTGGTGGGGCACATGAGCAACATGGACAGGCCGTATTTGACCACCGACATCCAGGGGTAGGCCTCGGCGGAGCGTTGGAATATGAGGTTCAGCTGGTTAATGGTGTTGAAAAAGAAGGTGTAGTTGAATACGGTGAGTGCTGCCGCAATGGCCATGAAGGCTTGAGCCAGAATCAGCCAGCGGAGTTCTTGGCCATTCTTTTGCAGGCGCTTCACCCAGAGGCTTCCTAGGGCAAGACCTAGGATGAAGGCCGAGAGCATCAGGTCAAAGGCATGGGTGCTGGATCCAAAGGCCATGGCCAACATGCGGATCCAGGAAATCTCATAGAGAAAGGAAGAAAACCCGGTGAGAAAGGCGATGACCAGCATGGTGCGCACAAAGCCACGGTCGACGGGGTGCCTTTTGCTGTCTGCCTGAATGGATTGTATGGTGCCCTTGTATTTGGCTTCGAGTCGTTGGGAAATCAGGAAAAAGAGGCCGGCGATGAGCAGATTGATGCTCGCGGAGGTCATTAATGCTCCGTGGGTCCCTAGGGCGGGGATCAACCAAAAGGAGAGGATAATGATTCCAATCGCGGCACCGAGGGAATTGGTGAAATACATGCGGGAAATGGAGGCTTCGCCTTGGTCATCCAAAATGCGAATCAGTCCAGAGGTGATAAAGGGGAAGGTCATCCCGAGCAGGACGGCAAAGGGCCCGGTAATCAGGATGGCTAGAATCAATTTAAGACAAGTCGCGGTGGTGATTCCCATTCCCAAAAGGATGCCTGAAGAAAATAAAAGATCGGTGCTTGTTGTGTATAAAGTATGGTAGGCAAAGCCTCCCAAGCCAATGCAGGCCTCGGTCACCGCGTAGGCGAAGAGGGGTCTGCGGATGCGGGGAAGGAGCCTTACTGCGAGAAAGGCTCCGATGCCAAGGCCGCCCATATAGATGCAAAGTGTCAGGATTTGCCCGTAGGCCGAATGCCCGAGCAGGAGCTTCAGGTAGCGAGCCCAGACGCCCTCATAGATTAACCCGGAGAATCCAGATAGGGTAAACAGGATAAAGGTCAGCGCAATCAATTTTGACTTCATCATGCCAATCTAGTCAATGGTTTGATGCGAATCAACCGATGATTTCGTACAAGGCGAATCCATGGGCCGTCTTGTCATGCCCGCCTTCTTGTCATGCCCGGCCTTCTTGTCTTGCTCGCCTTCTTGTCATGCCCGGCCTTCTTGTCATGCCCGGTACGGGCATCGCCGTGCATCTACCAGAGTTCTGTGATATGAGCCTGCCCCCGGAACAGGGGGTGCCGGGCATGACAATCCATATACACTTTGCATGTCGCAATACCAGTAAGGAGGTTAGTTAATGGTGAATGCATTGGTGGGCGTGGTGCGGCGATCCTCCACACAGTGGATGACAGAGAAAGGGATCCCAGACTAATCTTCCCGGAGCCAGTCCATGAACTCGCCCCCGTCGCGAATACTTGCCGCGAGCTTGGTGTAGCGCTTGGTGAGGCGGTTGTTGCGAATGGCTTGGTCCAGGGCCCCGGGGGTGGCTACGATCCATATGCCCCCCTTGGCTCTCGTGACTCCGGTGTAAAGGAGGTTGCGCTGGAGCATGGTGTAATGCCCGGAATCCAGGACGACCACCACGGCCTTGTACTCGCTGCCCTGACTTTTGTGTACGGTGCAGGCGTAAGCGAGTCCCAGGTCCCCCAGGTTTTCGCTGGGAATCGTGGCTTTGCGGCCTTCGAAGTTGATTTCAATTTCCTGTTCTTCCAGGTCGATACGGACGATGAAGCCAATGTCGCCGTTGAAAATATTGCGTTCGTAGTCGTTCTTCAGCTGCATTACCCGGTCCCCTTGACGCCAGCCTACTCCGCCTAGGGTTTTGGGGCGATGATGGGGATTCAAAACATCCTGCAGGCGAGGGTTCAGGGCCAGGGTTCCCAGCGGGCCTTTGTGCATGGGCGTGAGCACTTGGGCGTCGGTGAGCACATTGCATCCCGTGGCGGGGATGGTGCGGGTCATCAATTCCACCACAATTTGCATCCCTTCTTCGGGGGTGCTTGCCGGGCAGTAGTGGAAGTGGGTCCCGTCCCGCAGATTGGGGCGCTGGCCCAGGTTGATGCGGTGGGCGTTTTCGGCAATATCCGAGCCGCCTTGCTGGCGGAAAATATGGCTCAGCCGCATGGAGGGAATACGGTCGCAGCTGAGGAGTTCCCGCAGAATACTGCCGGGCCCAATTGAGGGTAACTGGTCCTGATCGCCAATCAGGAGTAGGCGAGTCGTGGGTGCGAGTGCGCCAATCAGGGCGGAGCAGATCCAGGTGTCCACCATGGAAAATTCATCGACCACGACGACCGAGGCTTCGAGGGGGCGCTCCCCATTGCGCATAAAGCGCCGGGTGGCGGGGTCAATTTCAAGGAGGCGGTGCAGGGTTGATGCTTCACGGCCGGTGAGCTCCGACATGCGCCGGGCCGCGCGTCCCGTGGGCGCTGCCAAAAGGACTTTGTCTTTGGCGAGGTCCAGCAGGTGGAGGGCCCCTCGGAGGGTGGTGGTTTTTCCGGTGCCCGGGCCACCGGTCAGAATGTAGACGGGACTAGTAACCGCAGCGCAAATGCCCTGAAATTGTTCCGGGGCATATTGGATTCCTTGTTCTTTTTCAAAACGGCGGAGTTCTGCTTCCAGATTTGCAGAAAGGCTCGCCGTGGCAGGTTTTTCAAGGCTTGCGCGGATCCAGCGAGAAATATTTTGCTCTGCCCGCCAAAGTGGCGGAAGCCAGATTCCCTCTTCGTGAGCCTCCAGTTCCTGGTCGGAAATAATTCCATCCAGGCTATACAATAAACGGTTTTGAGCATCTTCGTCGTTTTCCAGGCGCAGGAGTTCTGCGGATTGCTCCAGCAATACGGGGCGGGGCAGGAAGGTGTGCCCCTGGGTGGATGCGCGGGTGAGTGCGAAGCGGATTCCCGAGCGAAGGCGCTGGTAAGAATCCCGGGGGAGGCCCATTTTCAGGGCAATTTCGTCCGCCTTGATGAAGCCAATGCCCCAAACTTCTTCGGCGAGGATGTAGGGGTTTTCCTGAATCACCGCAACGGTTTCGCGCCGGTATTGCTTCCAAAGGCGTAGCGCAGTGGAGCCGGTGATTTGATGGCCATAAAGAAAAAGCAAAGTATCCCGGGATTCCCTTTGCTCCTTCCAGGATGTTTGGAAATCTTTGAGGCGTTTGCCCGAAAGCCCTTTGATTTCTTCCAATCGCTTGGGTTCGTTATCTAGAATATGGAGGGTGTTTTCTCCAAAACAATCCACGATGCGCTTGGCAGAAACAGGTCCCATGCCTTTAAATAGGCCACTGGAGAGGTACTGAATGAGGGATTCACCCCCAGTGGGGATCACGGTTTCGAAATGCGTGGCCTGGAATTGGCGCCCAAACTTGGAGTGCTCGATCCATTCTCCGGTAAAAGAAATCGTCTCACCCGATTCCAATTGGGGGAAGGTGCCGACGACCGCGAAGATTCCTTTGGGTTCGGAACTTTCAACGCGAAGAACCGACCAACCATTTTCGGGGTTGCGAAAAGTCACATTTTTCAGCAGTCCGGTCAGAATCAAGGCCGAGTTCCTTTCCAGTGGATACAAGAAGAGGAAAGTCGGGCCCGACCTTCCTCAAAACAAGCAGAGATTCAGTTAAGAATCAGCCTATTTAGCGAATTTTCTTTTTATGACGATCGCGACGACGACGCTTCTTGCGCTTATGGGTGGCGATTTTCTTGCGCTTTCTTTTTTTTCCGCAGGGCATAGGCTACTCTCTGAAGGTTTGGATTTTCTGAAGGCAAAATTGAGAAAAATGTGCGGGTTTTGTCAAATCAAACTCCAATCTATCTTTGCGTCCATGGATTCTGCCTGGAAGAAAGAGGATTTGGCGTTTGCTTTGCAAGTGGACGGTGCGCGCGTATTTGCAGTAGAATTGGATTTAGTAAATTCGACTCCGGACCTTTCTGTTCTTTCGCAGGCGGAAAGATTACGAGCTGAGGTTTTTTCCATACCCGAAATGAAGGCCCGGTTCATTGCCCAGCGGGTATGGTTGCGGCGCGTCCTCGGAAAAGAGCTTGGGTGCGACCCCCAAAGGGTTCCCCTCTTTTATGATACCGATGGACGCCCGAGACTTCAGGACGTTGCATCCCACACCAGCTGGAGCCACAGTGGGGATGCCATTGCCCTCGTTGTGGATTCCCATCGCGAGGTCGGATTGGATTTGGAATACCATCGCAAGAAAGATTATTCCCGCCTGGCCGAGAGATTTTTTCACCCCGATGATATTCCCCTTCCGGATTCTGATGCGTTTTTTCGACTGTGGACGCGAAAGGAAGCCCATTTCAAATGTTGCGGTGGAAGCCTGGTCACCAGTTTAGGTCTGTCAGCGCGGGCTTTTGAAAGGCTTGTCTGTTTTGATTTGGTCTGCCCATTTTTGGCGCCTTGTTCCCTTTGTCTGGTTACCAAACCCGGGTGATTCGGGGGAAAAATGCGCGACCAGGTTGTCGAATCCCACAAATTTTTCTCTATTTGTGTTCCAATGGAATGTCCAGTGGGCGTTCCTTTCGTTTTATGAGGTAAAATTTGGAACTACGGGAAAGGTTGGACGAATTAGTCCTGCAGTCCTGCGCTGAGGTCGGAGTCGATCTCGTCGAGTTCGATGTGTTCCAAGCTGGGAATCGCAAGATCCTTCGCCTTTTCATCGATAAGCCCGTTGGTGTCGACGTTGAGGAATGCGCCAAGGTTAGCCGCACTCTGGGCGCCCGCATTGATCTTGAAGACCTACTCCCTCAGGCGTATACGATCGAGGTCTCTTCGCCAGGCCTGGACCGACCGCTCAAGACCACCCGTGATTTCGAACGCAATTTGGGTCACTTGGTCCGTATCAACAAGCCCAAGGGCGCTCCTTTGATTGGACGTTTGAAGGCTGTGACCGAAGACTCTCTGGTAATAGCCCCTAAAGGTAAAGGCATCGAGCAGACTGTTGCACGCTCCGAGATTTTGCTCGCCAAGGTAGAAGCTGAACTCTGATTGGAAATGAATTATGAAGAAGAATGATCTTAGTGAAGTAGTCGATAAGCTCCTCAAAGAGGTGGCTACTGTCAAGAATTTGGATGCAGAGCTTGTCATGGAAGCCCTCAAGGAAGCCTTGGCGTCGGCCGCCCGCAAATTCTTGCAGCTACAAAAGCGCGTCGATGTCGACATCAATCCAGAGACCAGCGAAGTTCAGGTATTCCTCCGCGTTGAAGTGGTGGACGACTATCCCGATTACGATCTTTCCATGTCCGCCGAAGAAGTGGCCAATCTCGATGAGGGCTACATGCTTCTCGAGGATGCCAAAGAATTCAACGAGGATGCCCAGCCCGGCGATTTGCTGGAAATGGAAATCCCGGTCGAAAACTTCGGTCGTCAGGCCGTTCAGACTGCAAAGCAATTCCTGATCCAGAAGGTCAAGGAAGCCGAACGTAGCAAGGTCTTCGAAATTTACCGTAACAAGGTCGGCATGCTCATCACGGGCACGGTCACCCGCACCGAAAAGCGCGCCGTGTTCGTTTCCATCGGCAAAAACATTGAAGCCGTCATGCTTGAATCGGGTCAAATCCGCAAGGAAAAGCCCAAGCGTGGCGCAACCATCAAAGCGGTCATCGAAGAAGTTTCGGACTCCGCCAAGGGTGGTTCCCAAGTGATTCTCTCTCGCACCAGTGGCAAGTTTTTGGCGGAGCTCTTCCGTCAGGAAGTCCCTGAAATCGGCGAAGGCACCGTTGAAATCAAGGGCGTTGCCCGCGATCCAGGTTTCCGCGCCAAGATCGCTGTGGTCTCCCGGGACAACCGCATTGATCCCGTGGGTGCCTGCGTTGGCATGCGTGGCAACCGCGTGCAGACCATTGTGCGTGAACTTTCCAACGAGCGGATCGATATTGTGAACTGGACAGAGGATGTCTCCCAATACATCCGTCGCTCTTTGTCGCCTGCAAACATTGTCAAGATGATTGATGTGGTCGGCACGCGCCGTACCGTGATCATTGTTGCGGATGCAGATCTTGCCCAAGCCATTGGCCGTAACGGTCAGAATGTGCGTTTGGCCTCCAACCTGGTCGGCCGCATCCTGGATGTGTTCGGCGAAGCTGAATGGGCTGGAAAAACCGACGAAGAAAAACAATTTGCCCTAACCCCGCGTCCTTCCGACCTTTCTCGGGAAACCAAGAACCGTCAAGGTCGCCTGGAAGGTCTTTTCCGCAAGGCCCCGGCCATTGGCGATGAATCGACTGAAGAAGATATTGACGGCATGGACGCAGTAGTCAAGGCCGGTTATGATGCTGAATTTGAGGAACTGGACGAGTCCAAGGATGAGTCTATTCCTGAAGATCGCGAGAACGCTGAAATTTGATTGAAAAGATAAATCACTGCACACGGAGCCGTACCACGGATGAATAGTGCTGAAACAATGAAAATCTCGGACTGGGCTAAGAAGCACCAGGTCTCTGCCGAGGTCGTCTCCAACCTTTTGAGAAGCAAGGGAATAACGGTTAATAGCTTTTATTCTGTTGCCCCCTTGCAGGACCTCGAATCCATTCGTACCGCGGCAATTGCCGAGCAAGAGCGGATTGACAAAAAGTCACAATTCAAGAAGTTGGCGACCCCAGCCTCTGGTTCTGGACCAGCAAAGGTCGAGTCCGAATCGTCTACCAGCAAAGATGTCGGTGGAGGTCGTAAGCTCAAGGTGACTCTGAAGCGGCCAGCCAATGAGACTCCCGCTCCTTCGTTCCCTGCCAAGCCCGCGTTCGTTCCCACTCGCCCGGTTGAGGCTGTCAAGCCACAAGTTGCGCCAGTAGTAGCGCAACCCGCGCCAGTGGTTGAAGCCCGCATTCAGGAAGAACCGGTTGTCGTTGCACAACCTGTGGAACAACCCAAGGTGGCCGTGGCTCCCAAGGTTGCCCCAATCCATCATCCTCCTGTTGCACACAAGCCCGTAGCACCTGTGGTAGCTCAAGCTCCCACACCTGCGGTCGAGGCTCCTGTGGATGCTGCTGAGGCTTCGCCTTCGGCTCGTGCATCCGCACCCATGAAGGCAACCATTAGCGGTCCAACCCCAGAAATGCTCGCCCGTATCCAGAAGACGAAGGACCAGCAGGCTCAGGCCCGCCGTCCATATAGTCCTGGTGGCCCTGGTGGCGGTCGTACCGGCGGAAACACCGGTTATACCGGATCCTTCGGTCGTTCTGCTGCAGGTGGTCCTGCCGGCGCTCCAGGTGGAGCTCCCCGTGGTCCGGGTGGCCCCGGTGGTCCTGGTGGTCCAGGGGGATTCAATCGAGGCCCTGGTGGCCCCGGTGGTGGTTTCAATCGTGGTCCAGCCGGTCCTGGCGGTCCAGGTCGTCCAGCGTTTGGCACGTCCACCATGGCCGATGCCATGACGGGTGCCGGTCTAAGTACGCCTAAGCCCGCAGGTGGTGGCGGTCCTGCACGTCATGGTGCGAACAAGCCCGGTGGCAAGGGTGGCAAGCCAACCGCCAAGGGTAAGGGTGGCAAACCCGAACCAACACGCGACCAGACTGAATTTGCACGTCAGAGCGTGAACCGCGTCATGGCGTCACTCTCCAAAAATCCAATTAAAAAGACCTACCGCAAAGAGGCGGGTCCTGACGGTGTCTCCGATGAACGCACCGTGCTCAAGACTTCTGACTTCATCACTGTCGGCGAGCTTGCCGGCCTGATGGAACAAATGCCCGCCCGTGTGATCGCCAAATGCATGGAAATGGGACTCATGGTGAGCATCAATGCCCGCCTTGATTTTGAGACGATCCAGGTTCTCGCCGATGAGTTTGGCTTTGATGTCGAGCTCATGGAAGAATATGTGGAAGAACACCTCGCCCAGGGCGAAGTGGAAGCTCCCGAAGATCAGGTTCCTCGTGCTCCAATCGTGACCGTCATGGGTCATGTGGACCATGGAAAGACAACTCTTCTCGACTATCTCCGCAAAGCCAATGTGGTCTCTGGCGAATCGGGTGGTATTACCCAGCATATCGGTGCATACGAAGTTTCCACTCCAAGTGGGCGCGTAACATTCTTGGATACACCAGGTCATGAAGCCTTCTCGGCCATGCGTACCCGTGGTACCCAAGTTACCGATGTGATCGTCCTTGTGGTTGCTGCCGACAGCATGGTCATGCCTCAGACTCTTGAAGTCATCGAGCTTGCCAAGTCTTCCAAGACTCCGCTGGTCGTTGCCATCACCAAGTCCGATTTGCCGACTGCCAACCCCGACAAGATCCGTACCCAGCTTGCTGAGCGTGGCGTCGAAGTCGAACAATGGGGTGGTCAAGTTTCTTGCGTCGAAGTTTCGGCCCGTACCGGCCAAAACATGGACAAGCTGCTCGAAACACTGGCTCTAGAAACCGAAGTTCTCGCACTGAGAGCCAATCCCAAGGCCAATGCCCGCGGAACCGTGATCGAGTCCCGTCTCGATGCCGGCAAGGGTGCAATGGCTACGATTCTTATCCAGAATGGAACACTCCATGTCGGTGATATCTTCGTTTGTGGGAACTCGTCCGGTCGCGTTCGCGCCCTTTTCGACGAAGCCACCAAGCCACGTAAAGAAGCCGGTCCTTCTGTTCCTGCCGTAGTGATTGGCTTTGACGAGCCTCCTCAGGCTGGTGACGATCTCGTGGTCTTTGCGGACGAAAAAACCGCCCGCGAAATTGCATCCAAGCGTCGCATGGCATCCCGTGAGCGCGAGCTCCGTGCCCGTAAGCATATGTCCTTGGAACAGGTCTACGATCGCAAGCAAGTCGGCGAATTCTCCGAATTGAATTTGATCGTGAAGGCCGATGTGGACGGTTCTGCAGAGGCAATCGCCGCATCGCTCGAAAAGCTGACCAACAAGGAAGTCAAGATCAACATCATCCGCAAGGCTGTGGGCGCAATCAAGGAAGACGACATTATGCTCGCCTCTTCTGCGAACGCCGTGATCATCGCCTTCCATTTGATGCCTGCCCTGGCCATGCGCCAGCTCGCCGAACGCGAAGGCATCGAAATCCGCACCTACCGAATCATCTACGAGATCGTGGAAGAAATCCAGGGTGTGGTCGAAGGCATGCTCAAGCCGGTCATGAAGGAAGAAATTGTGGGCGAAGCGGAAGTCCGCGAAGTCTTCAAGATTCCTAAGATCGGTCTCATCGCCGGCTGTATGGTCAAGGATGGTGTGGTCAATCGCGATTCGATTACTCGCGTTTATCGTGAAGGCGTCGAAATGGGCTTGACCAATGTCGTGTCCCTCAAGCGTATCAAAGATGACGCCAAAGAAGTCAAGAAGGGCTTGGAATGCGGTATCGGCCTCAAGGGTTATGAAAACCTGCAGGTTGGTGATTCGCTGGTGTTCTCGAAGCAAGTCAAGGTCGCCCGTACCTTGGCCGATGTCGAGGCTGACGCCGCCAAGGCCGTGGCTGCCAAACTGGATCAAAAGTCGAAGAAATGACGCGTCGCACCGAAAGACTTGGCGAGCTGTTCCGTGAGGAAATCAGTGCCGTCATTGCAAACGGTCTTAAGGATCCTCGCGTGGGAATGGCTACCATTTCCCGCGTTGAGGTGACTGAAGATTTAAGCTACGCAAAAATCAGCACATCCGTTCTGGGTACCGAAAAAGAAAAAGCGGACACCATCATCGGCTTGAACCGTTCTGCGGGCTTCATTCGCGGGGTTCTTTTCAAGACCAACAAGATGCGTCACATGCCTCAGTTACAGTTTGTCCTGGACGAGGGCATCGACCATTCTTTGCGCGTGCAAAAGATTCTTCATGAGATCAGCGTTGCCGATCAATCTGCTAAAAAGGCCCAGGGCGATTCTTCGGAGCAAGCTTCGGAGGGTTCCAAGGGTGACAAGCGCTGAGTCTATCCCCGAAGCATCGGGCTTTGTTCTTTTGAATAAACCGGCTGGAATGACTTCGTTCCAGTTGCTTTACCCCCTCAAACGCCAATTCAAAACCCGCCGGGTCGGTCATGCCGGAACCCTGGACCAAGAGGCCACCGGCCTTATGGTTACTGCGGTGGGTAAATGCACCCGCTTGCTCGAGCACATTGAATCCGGCAACAAGACTTATCAATTCCGCCTACACTTGGGGCGCGAAACCGACACTTTGGAGTATGGTGCACAAATTATTTCCGAAGATGCTCAGGGTGCCCGGACCCGGGTGCAACTCGCGCAGGTGATTGGCTCTTTTCTTGGCGTGCAGGCACAAAAACCTCCTGTCTATTCCGCCATAAAAATTGCCGGAAAGCGCGCTTCGGACCTTGCCCGCGAAGGCAAAGAAGTTGAAATGAAATTGCGCACCGTGCAAATATTCAGTCTGGATCTTTGCATAGAAACTCCCGAAGATTCTTTGACCCCGCGTGAATATTTTGACTTGATTTGTCATTGTTCCAAGGGAACCTACATTCGGTCCTTGGGGCGTGACATTGCGCTTGCACTGGGAACGGTGGGTTCCGTCTCCATGATCCACCGGACGGCTATTGGGAGTTTGTGTGTAGAAAATGGGCAATCGCCCGCCGACCCGGAATCCTTGGTGCTGTTGGCTCCGGAGCAGGTATTGCCCTGGCCCCGCGTAGAAGTCAGTTCTCAAGAACTGGCAAATCTACGCCAAGGAAAGCGAATCCCTTTGGATCCAGCTCGCCTCAATCAAGTACAGGAAGATGCAGGTCACAAGGCTCATGTATTTGCTCTGCACGACTCGGTTGCAGTAACGGCGTGCCTGTTTGATGAAGGAATGCTGGCCCCCGAAATCCAGCTTCATTAAGAGATTCTCAAATGCTTGGCCGCGTCATTGCAACTGGAAATTTCGATGGGCTCCACCAGGGCCATCGGCGTATTCTGGACATTGTAAATGCGGAGGCCACCTCCCGAGGGTTGGAGCCACTTGCCGTAACTTATGAGCCACATACCCGGCATTTTCTGGGTACGCCCGGAGTTCCTGCCCTGCTGACCCCTCCCTTAGAAAAAAAAGATTTGTTCCATGACTTTGGAATGCCTTTGGAGCAACTCTCCTTCACGCCCCAGCTCGCAGGAATGTCGGGACTGGAATATGTCCGCGACATTGTGATTGCGAAATACCGCGCACAGGTTTGGGTCTTTGGCCCCAACCATCGGTTTGGAGCGGGCGGCAAAGGCAGCATTGAAGAGGTGTCCCAGGCGTTTCCTGGCTTAAAAATCATCCAACTGGATTCTTTATTTTTAGAAAGCGGACTTGTGAGTTCCTCGCGGATCCGGGATGCACTGGAAGAGGGAAATTTGGATTTGGCCAATGGCCTGCTGGGCCGAAGCTACTGTCTCGAGGGCCTTGTTGTTCCTGGAGATGCCCGCGGACGTCAAATCGGGTTTCCCACCGCAAATATTTTGGTGGAGCCTTTCAAGCAACTTCCAAAATTCGGTGTTTATGCCGGATGGGCAAAATTTGAGGGCGAAGAGCACCTTGCCGTGGTAAATATTGGTCTGCGGCCCACTTTTGATGGCCAAAACCCCTCTGTGGAAGTGCATTTGCCCGAATGGGCAGGGGACCTCTATGGAAAAAGATTGCAAATGAAACTAGATTTGTTCCTTCGTGGAGAAATGCGCTTTTCTGGCGTAGATTCTTTGACGAGTCAGATTACCTGCGATGTGCAGCGGGCCCAATCTGTCCTAAACCAAAGAAGTGCACATTAACAGAAGGAAAGCCACATGGCCTCTATTACCAAAGAAAAAACACTGGAAATCGTCACCCTGCATGGTGCAAACGAAAAGAATTCTGGAGCTACCCGCGTCCAGGTTGCTGTTTTGACCGAGCGTATTCGCAACCTGACCGAGCACTTCAAGATTCATAAGAAAGATTTCCACGGTCTCAAAGGCCTCGGGGGCTTGGTTTCCAAGCGCAAGCGTCTTTTGAAATACTATGCAAAACAAGATTTGGAAGGCTTCCGTTCCTTGATTAAAGAACTCGGTCTGCGTCACTAAGAAAAACTGGGGCGGCGAAGGTCGCCGCCCTTTTCATTTGATCTGGAGAAATAAGTGGAATATAAGATGCTCAAAGCCGAAGAGGCTTTCGTCACATTGGCCGATGGTCGGCAAATGCGTTTGGAAACCGGCCGTTTGGCCAAACAGGCCGCTGGTGCCGCAGTCATTCAAGTGGGTGACACTGTCATCCTCGCGACGGTCTGCTTTGGACCGGACAAGGATGCCGACTTCTTCCCCCTGACGGTGGAATACAAGGAAAAGGCATATTCAACTGGGCGCTTCCCAGGCGGTTACATTAAGCGTGAAGGTCGTCCTTCCGAAGACGAAATTTTAACGGCTCGCATCATCGATCGCCCTATCCGCCCCATGTTCCCTGAAAACTTCACCCGTGAAGTCCAGGTCGTGGTGCAGGTTCTTTCTACCGATCGCAACTTTGTACCGGGAGTATTCGGTGTGTCCGCGGCGTCTCTCGCCATCGGTCTCTCCGAGCTTCCTTTCGAAGAACAGGTTGCTGCTGTACGCGTTGCCGTCATTGATGGCAAGCCCGTTGTCAATCCAAGCTACGCCCAGGCTGAAACCTCCGATGTCGAGATGATCGTATCGGGCACCATGAATTCCGTGGTGATGGTGGAAGGTGGCGCATTTGAAGTCGACGAGCAGACCCTTGTGGATGCTGTTCTCGCCGGTCACGAAGTCATCAAGACCATGTGCAAGGCCCAGCAAGAACTGGTGGACCGTTGCGCCAAGGCCAAGATGGTTCTCGTGCCAAAAAATTCCGCCGAAGATATTGCCAAGGCCACCGAGCTCGTGAAGACCGTTGTCCTGGCTGACCTCGACAAGCTTCTGCATGCCGACATGGTCAAGAGCACACTTTACCCTGCAGTTGCAAAGCTCCAGGAAAAGTTGCTGGCTGACGACCGCGTCAAGGCGTACATTGGCGACAGCGATGCCAAGAAGGCCGAGATCAAGATGGTCTATGGCGATCTGGAACGCACCGAAATGCGCAACATGATCCTCAACGAAGGACGCCGTATCGATGGCCGCAAGACCACCGACATCCGTCACATCGAAATCCAAACCCAGGTTCTTCCATCCGTGCACGGTTCCACCGTGTTCCAGCGTGGCGAAACCCAGGCTCTGGTCACTTGCACGCTCGGCACCAAGGCCGACGAGCAACGCATCGAAACCCTGCAGGGCGATGCATCCAAGAACTACATGCTGCACTACAACTTCCCTCCGTTCTCGGTTGGTGAAGTCAAGCGCATGGGAACTGTCGGTCGCCGCGAAATCGGTCACGGTCATTTGGCGGAGCGCTCGCTCTCCCCAGTGCTTCCTCATCCAGAAGATTTCCCATACACCATCCGCATTGTCTCGGAAATCCTCGAATCCAACGGTTCGTCTTCCATGGCTTCCGTTTGTGGTGGTTCGCTCGCTCTGATGGACGCAGGCGTGCCCATCAAGTCCCCAGTGGCAGGCATTGCCATGGGTCTGATCTCCGGCAACGGCAAGGTCGAAATCCTCTCCGACATCACTGGAACCGAAGATCACCTCGGTGACATGGATTTCAAGGTTACCGGAACCAAGGACGGCATCACTGCTTTCCAGATGGACATCAAGATCAAGGGCATCACAGCCGAACTGATGGGCAAGGCGATGAGCCAGGCTCGTGCAGGTCGTCTGCATATCCTGGGCAAGATGGCCGAGCTCGGTCTCGCCAATCCTCGTCCCAAGCTGTCCGAGAAGGCGCCTGTGATGATCCAGATGCGCGTTCCAACCGCAAAGATTCGTGAAGTCATCGGGCCCGGCGGCGCTGTCATCAAGGGCATCCAGGCCCAGACCGGCGCAACCGTCAACATCAGCGACGATGGTCGTGTTGACATTGCGGCTCCAAATGGCAAGGTCGGCGAAATCGCTCGCAAGATGATTGAAGAGATCGTCTCCGAAGCCGAAGTCGGCCGCATCTACAAGGGAAAAGTCAAGAGCATTGTAGCCTTTGGCGCCTTCGTAGAAATCCTGCCCGGCAAAGACGGCCTCGTACATGTTTCCGAGCTCGCCGACCATCGTGTCGACCGCGTGGAAGATGTCCTGCAGCTCGGTGACGAAATCTCCGTGAAGTGCATCGGCGTTGACCCCAAGGGCAAGGTGAAGCTCTCGATCAAGGCTCTCAAAGAAGCTTGATTTGAAATTTGAAGAATGAAAAGGCCCTGCTCTTCGGAGTGGGGCCTTTTTTAATGCCCTGGCACCCGTTAGGTTCATTGTGGTAGAAAAAACCGACCAAAACGATTGAAATGGGCTTGCATTTTGCAGGGGGGGGGGGCTATATTTGCCGCAAATTTCTTCTGTGAGGCATGTATGAAAGAATCTTTGAAAGGAATCTTGCGAGGGCTGGGAGTGGCTTGTGCCTTGTCCGCGCAGGCCTGGGGCGCTACCTGCGCCACTACTTGGATCTACCAGGGAGGCCCAGCCGAAACCGGCTCCATGGACGAGTCATCCCGGACATGGCCCGAGGCTCCGGAGTTCCGTACCAACTGGGATGACAAGGGAAATGGCATGGTTCCTCCCTATATTCGCCTTTCCGGTCAATTTGGAGTCACCAAAGATTGGACGGGTTCCATGAATTTTGGGTCCTTACCCAAGGCCATTGCGGGTGGAAGCCTCCAGTTCCAGGCCTGGGCAACCAATTCCGTCAATTTGACTTATTGGGTTGCAGGCCCTTCGGGAATTTCCACCAAGTTGCACAAGGCAATCCCAGCGGGCGTGGCGACAACAGTAACTGCAAGCATTTCGGACTTGGGTATCACTGGTGGCTTTGTGATGGATCGGCTTTGGTTGCAGCTCGATCAAGTGCCTGCTTCGCAGTATAACCACACTTTTTTTGACAATATTCAGCTGACCTGTGCGGGCTCGGTAGAAGGCCCCGTAGTGCCACCTGTGGACCCCGAGGATCCTCCTCTTGTGATTGGCGACACTTCAGATCCACTTCCGGATTTGGTGGCGAATTATCCCCTGGTTCCCTTGGATCCCAAGTCCCCTGTACGCCTGGTGGCCGATGTGGCAATGTCGACTGGGTATGCGTCAAGCCGGCATGCAATTGATTCGACAGAAGCCTTGTTGTCGCCTCTTTCAAATACAGGTATTGTGCTGTGGAAAAATCAGAGCGAAGCTTTGCTGGCTTCCCGTGGCGCTCCCCCGGCAGACCCTGCAAGTTCTGTAAAGCTGTGGCGCGAAAACCTATACACGTTGGCGCAGGGAGCTTTGCGAGATAGTTTGTTTGCAAATCCTCGCGATTTATTTCGTCAAGCGCATAATCAGGCCCAGCAAAGTGAATTCCGGGTCATCCCAATTTTGGTTGCGGATATTGATTATGAGGTTACAAATTGTCGTTCCGGAGTCACATGTACGG
>CAIRAY010000142.1 GCA_903876665.1 uncultured Fibrobacterota bacterium
CAAAGATAGATTTTTGGGGATTTCAATTGTATCGCACGGTCGCAAGAAATCCATCATTGAAGTTCAGCGTGTCGCTGGCACTCAGCTTCAGAACAAAGGGAACCGTGAGGGTGTGTGCGGTACCATCATATTCAATGGCACCGGCGGACCCTCTATCGATGTTCAGCACGGAGATCGGAATCGAACTGGCAGCAACGCCTTGGTCACGGTTCAGAACGGAGTCCATGAGTTCCGATAAATCCAGCATCTGCCCCAAATTCTGACTCAGCAAACCACCAAAATCCGTCTGCAGCAAGGGCATTTCGCGGGTCATTTTCCCTAACCAGGTCGAGACGCCCTGTAGTTTTGCAAGCACCTTGTCCATGGCAACCTGCTTGAACGCCTCCATTTGATCCTTCATTAGTTCCTGCGCACTCGGTGTTTCCCATGTCCAAGATTTTAAGCCGTCCCCCTTGAGGGTAATGCCTGTCGCTGCAGTCATTCCGGCTATCTTGGCATCGGCCTTGATCTCAAAATCCAAGTCGGCGATGGCAATTTTCGTCATTGCGCCGAGCGAATCAAATTTTAGCCCCAGTCGTAAATCAGGCTCCGTTTCGGGCGCAGTCCCAATTTGCTTATCGACTTGACCCAGGCTCATCATTCCATATTGCAAAACTGGCCCATCGTTCTTTTGCGTATAACGGACTTCTGCGGCAAAGGTGGTGCTATCGTTCAAGTCAACGCCACCTGCCCCGATACTCGCACTCAAATGCAAGTTCGCACCGATGGTCAGATCCTTCGCGATATCAGAGACAGGGCCATCCATTGGACCCAGGTTAACCGTTGGTGCCGTTTTGTCGGAAACCCAGTCTAGCGAAAGGTCCAGGTCAATTTTTCCATTATTATCAACCGCCTTTACGGTCGCTGTGATCCCTGCAGCAACAGAGGTTGTCATGGGCAATTTATTGATCGCATCGACTAGGTCGGTGACAGTCAGTGGAGCGCTTGCGGCCAATTCAGCCGCGTTCTTGGCGGCAAGGACTCCTTGCTTTAGATCCTTTTCAATATGGGCAGCCATCTCGGTGACTTTTGACAAGTCCACCAGATCGCTCAACCGTATTCCTTGCGCGGCACCAATCGCTGACAATCCTGCGATTATGTCCTTATTGCTGGCAACGTCAGTATTGTTGGCAACTTTTAATGTGATGTAATTTGCCACCGACGTATCTAGGTTTTCGATTCCAGCCATAAATTCATCCACGACCCCACTCATGAGCATGCGGGGCTCAAGGGCCTCCATCTTCATTTTCGAGGATTTACTGGTGCGAGGCTTGGTGGGTTTGGAGCTGTTCTGATTGGTTTTCATAGGATTCCTGGCAATTTGAGAAAATGATCAACTTGCCCTCGCAGGGAGGGCTTAAACTATTTGAGGTGTTTTTAGCGGGTTACCAATTCCGTGTACAACGGAAGGGGACCCCATCAGTTTTTAGATAATCGTTATCATTAACAATATCTGAATTGTCACTGACATATGTCAATCTTGCATAAGTAGCTGACGATTCAATCGCCTGTATGAAATACGACATATAATTGATATTCAAAAAAGTTCCGTTACTTTTACGGCGGCCGCCAGGCACGGCAGAAAACCCATGCTGGTTGAAATTGCTGCCGGCTGTATTCCACCCAGCGGTCGCGGAGCGAACTTCACTCCCGAGAGCGGCGTTTCCCGAAGCCACGATCGACCACTCACCATCAGTCATCACATGCCAATCGGTAGGGCACAGGCCTTGATGCTGCCTCGCGCCCGCATCATAAGTCGGGGGGGGGGGGTAAGGGTTTGGGGGCAAAGGACACTTCCTGTTAGGTTGGCGTTGCAAACAAATTTGAAAGCCATGCCCTCTGCCCACTGGTACAGGGCTCCGTACTTTTCACAGTTTTCGGGAAGATTGTCGTAGCAATATTTCTCGACTTTGTCGTCATCGGCTTGGTTGCTTCCTAGATCTCCGCTAATCATGGTGCCATAATTTAGATTTTCGGCAAAGAACTCTTGCGCAGGAGGCGCTCCGATTAAAACGGTTTTGTACACCTTGGTCACCCCTCCGCGGCTATCAGTGTAGGTCCCATAGGAAATATTGGGGTTAAACGGATTCCAGCTGGAGCTGGTGGTCGTTGTGGTGCTGCTACTCGTTGTAGCGGTCGTCGAACTCGTGGTAGTGGTCACGCTGCTGCTTGGAGTAGTTGTGGATGTTCCGCCGCTACTGCTCGTTCCCGTTGTTACGCTACTTGTTCCCGTGCTCGAAGTATTCACCGAGCTAGTTCCTGCACTACTGGTTCCCGTGCTACTCGCACCGGAACTAAGTTTGGCCCCACTTGATGTTGCGGAAGAGCCTGTGGACGAAGCGATCGCACCCGACGAGGCGACTACGCCGCTCGAAAGAGGAACAGTGCTTGACAATGACACGCCACTTGACAGCGCGATGCCGCTAGAGGTATTGACCGCTTCGCTGTTTATTGTGGAACCCGAGCTGGTGCCTGGCTCCACCTCGGTTGTTTTTGGCCCGCAGGCTACCAGCAAGGCGGCTGTGAGGGGAATTAAAGCAAGGAGATGTTTGTTCATAATAGGGTCCTAGAGGAGATTAAAGAAAAATGTGACGTGCTTGAGTGCAGGGAGTG